>CAYLJO010000436.1:0-3228 GCA_964383905.1 uncultured Blastocatellaceae bacterium | reverse complement strand
CAAATAGGGAGGTATGATTAACCCGGTTCCTCATCTCCTGCTACGTCTTCGGCGAACCCGTGACCCTATCTACTAGGGAGGGGGAATTTGATCGGTAAGAGGCCGACGAGGATGACTAAAGGCAGAAGGGCGAGCAGGACCTCTCTGTCGTGCCAGGTGTAGCCGTATAAAACGCCCGCGGCCGCCGCCGACCATAGCAGGAGCCCCGCGATGATCACGGCCGCCTGGAACAAACGGCCCCTGGTTGTCTCACGTCCGTTCACGCTTTACCTGCCGGAAGGAACACACGGGGGCGGGCTGGCACCCCCGGGTCGTTCGCCCTAAGCTTACCGGTGCGGGTAGAGAGGGCTGGTGCTGGAGAGCCGCTGCACGTTGGCGGGCAGAACATTTTCGCCCTGGACCATGACCTGCTGCTCTTCACTACCGGTTATCGAACTCGGATCTATAATGTTCGACGCCCAGGCAGATGAGTTATCAATGGTGCATCCCTTCAGACCGCCGGTCGATAACGTGCCGTCCGCGCCGACGAACTGGCTCCCGAGAATGTAGCCGCTGCCGAGGATGTAACCGCTCCCTAAGATGTAACCGCTGCCCAGGATGTAGCCGCTTCCCAAGATGTAGCCGCTGCCTAAAATGTAACCGCTGCCGAGGATGTAGCCGTTCGAGAAGACGTAACTCCCGTCGGCCGTCTGGTAGCCGTCGGCGGCGACGAAGCCGTCAACGATCATACGGCCGTCCGCGAGCTGGTAGCCATTGGTGAGGAGCAAACGGTCTGTAAAAGCGACGCCACTCGCCCAGACCAGCCCGTTGTTGAGCGGGATGTTTTCTCCGGCGATCGGAGAAGTCACGCCGATGGTCGAGTACGTCCAGTTCTTATTGGTAATTAGGTTATCGCCCGGCGCAGCTTTATTCGCATCCTGGCGAATCGCCTTGGCCACGGTCAGAGCCGCGCTCGTGTTTAATTCCCCCGCGCCTTCCGTAATGACCCGCTGGAAAGTTGTCATCCGCCCGCCCGCGATCATCTGCTCGTAGACGGGGAGGCGCTGGGCCGTGCGCATCAGGACCGCTTTGACGATGTTCGGCGTGAGCGACGGGTTGGCCTCGAGCATCAAGGCGACCGTGCCTGAGACTGCGGGCGCGGCGAAAGAGGTGCCGCTCAATATCTGGTAGGTGCCCGTCGCGTTCGGCGAGTTAGTGCTCGTACTACCGACCAACAGATCGCCGATCAGACCGCCACCGCCCGTCGACGTGTAAGAGTTGCTGGCCGTCGGCGAGGAGTCCGCCGTCTCGGCCGCGCCCGTCCTGTTACCCGGTGCCACCAGGTCCGGCTTCACCACCCCGTCCACGAGCGTCGGACCGCGCGACGAGTAGGATGTCACCACGTCGTCGGAGCGCGGGTTGGTCTGCTGTGTGTTGGTGGCCCCGACGGTGATGACCTTCGGGGAGTTGGCCGGCGAGAGGATGCCGCCGTAAATGGTATTTCCGTAAGAGTCCTTGCCCCAGTTCCCGGCCGCGACGACGACGACGATCCCGGCGTCGACGGCTTTACCTACTGCCTGGCAGAGGGGGTCCGTCTGGTAGCTTTGATTGATCGCCGTACCCAGCGAAAGATTCATCACTCGGATATTGTAAGTCCCCTTATTCTGAATCGCCCAGTTGATCCCCGCGATCACGCCTGAGACCGTCCCTACGCCCTGCGAGTTGAGGACCCGGACGTTAATTAAATCGGCACCCGTCGCCACTCCGCCGTAGGTGGGCGCCCCGGGATTCTGCGCGGCGTAATTCACGCTCGATTGCCCCGTCCCGGCCGCGATCCCCGCCGTGTGCGTACCGTGGCCGTAGGCGTCGTCAGTACGGTTCTCTCCGGTGAAGTCTACCGCCGCCTGCATGCGGTTGTAGGATTGGACATACTCTTGAGAGGTGAGTCCGAGTCCCAGTAAGCCGCCGCTCGATTGCCACTCATAGCCGGCAAACTCCGCGGCGTCGGCTCCCGTGATTCCGCTGTCGAGGACGGCAATGCCGACGTGGTTACCGGCACCGCCGTTCGCCACACCGCTGCCGAAGACCCCGTTCTGATCGAGGGGTAAGACCTTACTCGCGCCCGTCGATACCTCCACATGGCTATTATTGGTGGTACTGGTGTTGGTGGTAGAGGTTTGAAGCGCCCGGACCTCTTGATCGGCGGAGACCCATGACACTTCGTCCCGCACGGCCAGCTCGGTGAGCCGTTCGACGGGCAGGTCCGCGACCATCATTCCGACGTGTTCGAGTTCGCGGGTGATGTTCGCACCGGCGCTCAGCAGAACTGAGCGAGCTCGGGCGACCGGTGTGCCTTCGGTGATGGTGACGATGACGCGGACCCTCTCTCCACTGCCGGGTTTTGTTTGCCGGAGGCGTGAAATTAGGTCGTCAGTCAGTTTAATTTTAATCGGGAAGAGCCCGCGAACTTGCCCCTTTATGACAGGGCAGATGAGAGCCCCGAATGGCGAAAATAAAGATAAGATAAGCAGGAGGAGTAGGGGGAATTTGCGAACCACAGCGGCGGCCTCCTTGTCGGAATCAAGATAGTCCTCTTCAGCCATGGCGCAACGCCAGGACTGGAGTGCCCTTCAGCAAGGTATATGCCGTGGTGGAGATGGCCGAATCGCCAGAGCATTTCCTACTGGATGTCCGGGAAGCTATTCTTTAGAATCAACGACTTAATCGTCATCCATCCCGACCATCGAAGAGCACACCGCACTATCCTTGTGGAAACATCTTCTGCCATTACTGTCAAATAGAATGAAATAGCATCAAGCGTTCGGTCAGAGTGATGATAATTGGAGGCTGCCTAACACGCCCGTTTCAGAAAATAATTTCTAGGGCTCGATAGCTTTGCGTCGGTTATGCGACCGCGGCCTCCCTGATTGGTAATGAATCACCAACATCAAGCGCTGTCACCAAAGGGGAGTAATTATCACGTATGAACCTCTCCGCAGCTTCCGCCATAACCGGCTTGGAGAACAGGTAGCCCTGTCCGAACTCGCAACCTAGTGCCCTCAATAGCACCAGTTGTTCGTTCCTTTCCACGCCCTCGGCGACCACATCCATCCCCAGGTTCTGCGCCAGCACCACGATCGTCCGCACGATCTCCGCGTTCTCATTATTCTCCGTCATCTTCGTCACGAACGACCGGTCGATCTTTAGCGTGTTGATCGGGAAGCGGTGCAGATAACTCAATGATGAATA
>CAYLJO010000435.1:0-3257 GCA_964383905.1 uncultured Blastocatellaceae bacterium | reverse complement strand
CTGCATTCGCCGCTGGTCGGTCGCCCGCATATCTACAACATTCTCGCCGCCGCGGCGTGCGGTCTCGCACTCGGCTATGAGCTAGACGTGATCGCCAGCGCTATTGAGACCTGCACGGGCGCGCCCGGCCGCTTCGAGCGCGTGCCGCACGAGAGAGATTTTGCCGTAGTCGTTGACTACGCGCACACCGACGACGCGCTCGTGAACGTTCTGCGCACGGCGCGTGATGTAACCAGCGGAAGGGTGATCACCGTCTTCGGTTGTGGCGGCGATCGTGATCGAAGCAAACGCGGGCCGATGGGCGAAGCCGCCGCGAGCCTCAGCGATGTGGTCATCCTGACCTCCGACAATCCACGCACGGAAGACCCGAAGCAGATTTTCGCAGATGTTGAAGCCGGGATGCATGCCGTTGACAAACCGTATCTGAAGATCGCAGACCGGCGGAGCGCGATTCACCGCGCCATTGCCGAAGCGCGTCCCGGCGACCTTGTTTTGATCGCCGGCAAAGGGCACGAAGATTACCAGATTATCGGCACAGACGTATTTCACTTTGATGACAGGGAAGTGGCGCGCGAAGCGCTATAGCTGCTTCCATTTAAGTGCGGCCGCAAAGATACCGGAATAACTGGTAAGAACGCTTTACCCCTACCGTTCTCTGCTGTTTCGGCATGCCACGCGCAAAAAAATGAGACGTTCCCGACTTTTCCGCGAGCTCCTGATCTTCCTTGTCTTTTCGTTCTTGACAGTCCTCATGACATGGCCGTGGGCGTTGCATATTCGTGACGCCATCACCGAGCCTGGTGATCAGTATGCTCATGCCTATTTTCTCTGGTGGGATTATTTCCAGACGTTTCACGACCCGCTGAACCTTTTTCATGCTACTGTCTTTTACCCTTACCGGTACACACTAGCCTTCAGCGAAAATGATTACGGCATCGCGCTCCTTTTCTTCCCGCTTTTTGCTCTTGGTTTGCGCCCGCTCACTATCGAAGGCGTAGCGACCCTTGCCGGATTCGCGTTCACAGGATACGGCGCCTTTCGTCTGGCCCGAACACTTACCGCCTCCAATATTGCCGCGTGGGTCGCAGGGGTAATCTTTGCTTTTATTCCATACCGGTTTAATCAACTGGCGCACCTTCCACTAATCTTTACGGGATGGATGCCTCTACTTCTTGAGGCGCTGGTTCTCTTTGCGCGAGAGCGAAGCTGGACGCGAGCAGCCTGGCTCGGCGTCGCGTTCTTAATGAACGCGCTGACATGTCTCACCTGGTTTGCTTTGACAATTATTCCGCTGGGACTCTCCGCCCTGCTGCTCCTGATCCATCATCGTATCTGGCGGGCGCCGGCCTTCTGGACGCGCGGAGGCATGGCGCTAGGCGTCGCATCACTCGCGCTCACTCCTTTTTTGTTCCCGTACTATAAGGTGTCAAGACTTTATGGGTTTACCAGAAACACCGGGGAGGTAGCTTATTACTCCGCCCGGCCTATTAACTGGTTGGCGATGGAGGGCCAAAATAGGCTCTGGCACGGCCTGGGTGGCAGTGCCATAGGTAACGAGATGGTACTGTTTCCCGGCTTTTTGCCCCTTCTCCTTACTCTCGCCGCTCTTCTTCTGGTAAAGGCGGCTCCTTATCACGGCCACGCGCCGGTAGATACGATCTCTCCTTCTGCTCAAAAGACCCTTCCCGTCTTCCTCGACGCGCTCGCCCTTTCCTGCCTGGTCGTCGCGCTGTTGGCGATAGGCTACGAGGGATTCAAGTTGCGGCTTTTTGGGTTCAGCATACTAAGCGCGTCCAAGCCTACTCGCGCGCTCGTCCTCTTGGCAATTGCTCTTTCTATCCGCTGTTACTTAAAACTTCCAGAAATTCTTCATCTGGTTAAAAGGAGAGAACTACTTACTGCCCTACGCTCTAGCCGTCGCTACGAGACGCTCGCGCATGGATTACTCTGGGCAATTATCGGATTCTTTGGCTCATTCGGGCTTAACTCCTTCTTCCATCGCACTCTTTACAACTCTTTCCTTATTTTCCAGGGGATGAGGGTCGCAACCCGCTGGGCAATGATATGCTACCTCGGCCTAGCTCTACTGGCGGGCTTAGGGGCTGGTCGCGTCGCCGAAGCGCTAGCGCGTCACCGGCCTCGCCTTCGCATGGAAGTGACCTGCGCCATCATTGTTCTCGCAATCCTCTTCGAGCTACGGGCGGCTCCGCTTAAATTGTTTAAGGGCGATGTTGATCCTGACCCTCTCACAATCCGTCTTAAAAAGATGGCGATGGGTGGAGGCATTGTCGAGATTCCATCAACAACCGGGGGGCATCTGTATATGCTTCGTGCGGCGGATCACGCACAGCCACTGGTGACCGCCACCGGCAGTCACATCCCACCTGTCGAGCAGGAAATCGAGATGTTGACCCGGGGGCGACCCATCCCCGGCCGCTTTCTTGATCTTCTCGAGGTAATCCCGGCCTCTTACCTCGTTGTTCACAACGGCTCGCTTTATCCCGAAAGCCGTGTGGCGGTTGAATCTTTCTTAGCGCAAGGGGTAGCAGCAGGCCGCCTCCGGTTTATACGCAGTTACGGAGACCGCAAAAGGAATGATCTTTACGCCATTACGAAAACTGAACCGGCGGCTCAGAGCGAGGCGTTACCGCCGTCACCATTTTCATTAAGAGAATCCAAGAGCCAACTGGAGGATCTACCCGCAGAATTCGGGGATGCAGGGTATCTCATCTACCGCTTCTACAGAGCCTCGTACGGGCGCATGCCGAAATTTGTAGAGCTCACGAGTGATGCGCAGAGAATCAGACAGGGAGTAGAGACCGGGTCGGATGAAAAGAAGCGGTTGGAAAATAGTACGCAAACATTCTCCGACGATTGGGTGGAGCGGGTACCGTTCAAGACAACTTTCGATAGTAAGAACAATGAGCAATACGTGGACGCGCTCTTTGCCAACGCAGGGATGATACCGGGCCCGGCGGAGCGTGACGCGCTAGTTGACGGGTTACGCGATGGGAGAGAAACGCGCTCATCAGTGATACGCAAGGTGGTAAACAACGAGAAGTTCATGCTGAAGGAATTCAACAGGGCGTACGTGCTGATTCTTTACTTTGCCTATTTGCGGCGCGACCCGGATGAGGGTGGGTATGATCACTGGTTGGGCGAGGTGAATAACGATTTCGATTCCGATTCTATGATCAGGGTATTCACCTCTTCAGAGGAGTATGAAAACTTGTCCCTTAAATAGAACCATAATAAAT
>CAYLJO010000434.1:0-3262 GCA_964383905.1 uncultured Blastocatellaceae bacterium | reverse complement strand
TCTTGGCATCTCGCCTACCTCGTGGCTCCTGCCCAGGTGCTGACCAGCTTATCCTGATCCAGGAGTTGGAAGAGATGCGTCGCACGGTGCCCGGTTTCACCTACTACGTGAACAGGCGAGAGCCCCGCGTGATTCACGTCATCGAGGCGGTCCTGACGAGGCAGAAGGACTACGGCATGAACGCCATAGCCCCGCAGATCAACTTCACGGGCACCCTCATGGCGTTGACCCACGCGATAGGAATGCAGGGCATACCGGTCGCCCCTTCCCTCGTGCACGACTCCGATGATTTCCCATTCCTCGATTTAAGCACAGAGCTTAAAGTCAGTGCGAGGCATCTGAGTGTGAGGGACGTGCTGACCGATTTCATCCCGCTCCACGGGCGTAGCAGCAGGATCATTTGGCTCGCCGAGACGAAAGTGAAGCAGAAGGAAAAGACCCTCGTAGAGTTCCGCGCTTGAGATATTTGGCAGGATTTTGGCAGACTACACTTAGCGTTTATGCGATTTATACAACGTATACGCGACTTCTCTAGCCGCTTTGGTTAAGTTCTATTAGATCAGGAGCGGTTACGCGCTATACGCGGCGTTCCGAGTCATCTTGACACGGTAGGGGTCCGCGGTTCAAATCCGCGCGCGCCTACCATTTTTATATCCAGAGTTTTCAATGGTTTAGTTGCCTCATATAGCGCGTCCGTTTCCTGCGTTACAGCCCATTTTGGCAGACTTTTGTAACGTTTTATTTCGTGAAGCATCAGGCGCACAAAGGTCAACCGACCGCGTGGCGCATCGAAGACCTGAGTGATACGGGTCGCGCGGCGGGGTGGGGCACATCAGAGAATAGCGAGCCCTAAGTTGCCTCCATGAAGAAGGTGAAAAGCGGGGGCAATGCTCTTATTGCGTTGCCGCGGCGATAAGCAAACCGCGACATTGCTGCGGTCAAGCGCTTCTTCAGGAAGATGATGCGATCTGATTATTGGAGGCTGCCATTCTCCATTACTGTGGATAAGCACGCCTCCTACCCCGATGCCTTCACCACTTCACAAGAAGAGAAAGTGCTACCGAAGGACTGCCATCTCAGGCGAACAAAATACCTGACTAACATTGTGGAGCAAGATCATCGCTTCATCCGGAGGAGGTGGCGGGCGATGCAGCGCTTCCGCTCGTTCCACACCGCGGAAAGAACGATCGAAGGGGTCGAAGCTATGCACATGATGGGGGAGGGGCAACTGAAAAGGATCGGCGGAAGGGACGTGGTGGGCCAGGCAAGATTCGTCGAGAGCCTCTTTCAGACGCGCAGCATGAGGCAAGATGGGGTGAGGAACTTCTTGCCTCTGAAATGATTTTCGCAACACAGCCCCCTCGCTCACCTCTTGCCCAATTCCACCCGCGCCCCCCATGTGAAGCGTTGTTTATTGGTAGTGCGCTGTCCGGCGGGACCTCATCTTCGTCGCACGGTCGCGGATCGTGGCGGCTAAATGGCGGACGGTCGCCTTAGCGATGGTGCCGAGGTCATTCCCCCTATCGACGATGATGTGCTTGTCCGCGTCATCTAAGATGGCGAGAATCTCTCTCTAGACGATCGCCGTGATTTCCTGCCTCGCTTCGTTAGTCATCTCTTACCGCCTTTCTTCTTGCCTGTCGGTTGCTCTGTGAGAACGGTTTTCATCCGGCGCCGTGCTGGACATCTCATACTCGGCCCGGACAAAGCTGTTAGCGGCGCTCACGAAATCAGTCGGCCGCATGGCTTCCGCTTCCCCCATCACTTTCTTGCTCACTTCCCGCCGCCTTTCTTCTTCCCTTAATCGGCGTGCTCGGTCACTTCTGTTCTGCTGTCGGCATACATGTCGCAGTACTCCGTGCCGTCGTCGGTCACAACCCCTCGGAACAGCATCGCCTCATCCGCTTCATTGCATTTCCCCTTCAGCTCCGTCTGTACCTCGTTCCAACTCATCTTGCTGGCCAAGATCTGGTTCGGACGTCTCACCAGATAATGTTTCAGGTCTCGACTGACACGCTTCTGTTTACGCATTCCTTACCGCCTTCCCTCAGCGAGACCTACCGCTTGTAGCGCGACGGGCAGAGAGCCACCCCACCGCTTGATAGTCCCGCCATTCTGGCTCCATGTGGCGCTTGCGCAGGCCGCACGCCGGCGCCTTCGTTTGGTTATGACGTCGCTCCGGTGAGTGATCATTAGAATCTTTCCTGGTTTTATTATGTCTCACTTCTTGCAGCCTCTCATTTTTTATTGTCGCTTACTTTTCTTATTGTTTTTGGGAGGGTCACGTTTCACCTTAACTACCGCTTTCATCGGATCTTTCTTAGGTGGCGGCTTCTGCTTGTCTTCCTGGACGCTCCTCGAGAGTGTCTGCCGGGAAACCGTTAGTTCGAGGAAGACGAGGGTTATGTCACCGCATTGGCAGTTAGGCCCGCGGCAGACCCTCTCCAAAGTATTGAAGCTGATCCCCAATGCTTTGCCCTTCTTCAGCCGCCACAGCGTGGTGTGGCTGACGCCCGTCTCTTTCGCCAGCCGGTAGAGGGATCGCCCGTGCCCTTCCAGTAGCTTATCGACTCTAACCTCGACCACGGTGCCCGACCTCACTCTGATAAATATTGGTTATAGCTGCACTCATTATACCACGGGCAGGATATATTATCTGTAAAATATATTCTATATTTGACATATATAGCATAATTATATATAATCGTGTGGAATCGAGCACGAGCTTACTCCCTTCTCAGCTCCTCTGGGATCATCCAGATCACCTGAAGCCAACGGCTCAACCACCAAGGAACTGAGAATGTATGCACGCCATGTCACGATGAAACTCACGGCCAATTCCGCACCTGAGTTTACCCGCACTATCGATAGCGAGATTCTCCCACTGCTCAGCAAGCAGAAGGGATTCCGCGACTGCGTCACCTTTATTGCCTCGGAACGCTCAGAAGCGCTAGCGATCAGCCTCTGGGACACGAAAGAGGATGCGGAGACTTACAACCGCACGGCTTATCCGCATGTGTTGAAGGCCCTATCGAAAGTGGTAGAGAGAACGCCACAGGCGGAGACCTTTGAGGTTACCAATTCGACCTTCCACAAGGTCGTGGCTAAAGCTGCTTCAAGCAGATAAAGCTTCCGATTCGAGAAGGGCGAGACGTTCGCCCCTCTTGCCACACCGCCTTAAATCCTGAGTGGCACAGACTTGACCTTCCTAACGCGGTGCCCCAGTCACTACGCGCAGCCGGGCATATAGTTCCTTGTGCGT
>CAYLJO010000433.1:0-3302 GCA_964383905.1 uncultured Blastocatellaceae bacterium | reverse complement strand
GCATCTTGGGGAGCATCGCCCTTTGTTTTACCACGGCAAGTCTCGCCTTCGCGCAGGAGGGGCACCCAACGGCTAATACGACCACCGCGACCCAGACCGTGCGTAATCCGGGCGGCACTTACACTGTGATCCAGTACCCGATGGGAAGGGAAGTGGTTGTAGATTTAAGACCGACCACGATGATTCCGGGGGCCAAGGGAAGGGCCTGGATTGTGCGTAAGGCTAATGGCACAGCGATTAATCTGGACCTCTCAGGTTTGACCGGCAGCATGAACAGCTTCAACCTTTATGCAGTAGATCCGGCAGGCCATGTCACACCGCTCGGCCCTGTCGCGGTCACCAATGGCAACGCGACGTATACCACCACCACGCCGCTCGACCGGTTCATGCTCGTGCTTTCGCCCGATGCCAAATTGATGACCTACGGGCCGAACACAAATGTGGTGTTAAGAAGCGCCGCTCCGGCGGCGATGGCTACTCGTACCCAGGTGTTAATTGCCGAAGAAGTGCGTCACCAGCTTTTAACGCTGCCCCATTACGATGTGTTCGACTGGCTCAACGGCGCCGTGCGCCCGGACGGCACGGTTGTCCTGCGCGGTGAGGTGGTGCGGCCGACCACGAAGTCAGATGCTGAGGCGCGCGTTAGCGCCCTGGGTGGTGTGTCGCGGGTGGAGAATCATATCGAGGTTTTGCCGCTATCGCCTGAGGATGATCGGTTACGGGTGGCGATTTATCGTGCGATTTATAACGTTGATTCGCCGCTCTTCCGCTATGCGACGCAGGCCGTGCCGCCCATTCACATCATCGTCAAGAACGGGCGGGCCGTCCTCAAGGGGGCGGTCGCGACAAAGGCAGACAGTGACCTTGCCTCTAATCTGGCGCGAGGCGTGCCAGGGGTTTTCGATGTTAGCAACGAACTGAGTATTGAAAACCAAGCTCCAAGGTAGCAGGCACCTACGATCGGTTAGTGGTCGACTAAGCGCGACCGGGGAGACGTGGATGTGTGAAGGGTAGAGGTATGAAGCATTTTAGTGATCGGCAGGCTGAAGGCATGGTCTCCCTGTGACGTTATCATGACGCATGCGCGGAGGCTCGTGGGCCTTTATCCGATACGATCGAGACAGGCCGAAGCGTCACGCAAAACTATGTAACCGGCGAGGCGGCGGCGACTGTCCCGGCGGCCACGAAGACCACTGTTAGGGGGACTCCCGCTTGCCCCGAGTACCGTGAAGAGCCGATCCTGCAAGGCGCTGCGGCGATACCAGATCCGCTTGAAAAACCTGGCGGCAGAGGTCGCCGGATGGAACAAAAATGGGCCTCCCGGTCGGAGTGAACGTGCGGTGTGGAAGCGCTCCAAGCAGCACCTAGGCCCCCATTTTTACCCGGTGACGTGAATCTCCTCTTCCGTCCGCGGATGACGAACGAAGAAGGCGACCATTCAGGCGATCGCGATAACGGCAGTCACCACGGCCCACCACAGATGGTTGACGCCGTACATCATATCCGGGATCTCCGTCCCGGGCTGTTTCGCCGTAAGGAATAGTAGGAACTGCCAACCCGCCACCGCGATGGCGATTAAACCCACCCCCGAGATCAGAATGTCGATCGCGCTTTTCATGTCGAACCTCCGGCACGGTGCGGTTAGCCAAAGGGTAGAGACTTGACGAAGCGGTCAGGGCCGGCGAGGTTCACGAGCGAACCAGACACGCGAGCGCCCTTCGTAATCCCGCGCAGGGCATGTTCGGGTCACTGATGCGCCCCGCGATACCTTTAAGATCAACCCGCACATTACAATCACCCTCCTTGTTAGGTAGAAGCCCGGACCGAAACAGTCAGTCAAACCGACAGAAGAGAGTAAGAAGAGGGGCCGCGGGGCCGATTTACCCCTCTCCTACCCGTGGGCGGATGAAAGTCATGAAAGCCGCCCGCGCTCTGTGAACCACTAGGGCGATCACTTCGCCGTTGCCATCTTTTGCATCGTCACCGTAACGAGCGGTGAGTTACCGGCGGTCCGGTTATACGACACCCAATAGCCCGCTTCCGGGTACTTTTGCAGTTGATACATTGACCCGTCGGCCTTGGCCTCAATCCGCTGGCCGAGCACGGCTTCGGGCGGCGGCGCGTCGCTGTTTTTACCGCTGTAGTCCACGGAAACAGCAAACACCTTTTGCGCGCCATCGTAGAAGACCTGCGCCGTTTCCGTGTCGGAGAAGACATAGAAATCCTGTACGCTGCTCTTCTCCTTCGGTTTGCCCAGCTTCTGACGGGCTTCGTCGGCGCCCATGCCGATCCGGACCCCCCTATACTCACTGAATACGGGGCCGCTCATTGACTTCGTCGTCTCGGCAGCCAGCGCGTTGGCGACCCTTTTGGTCGTCTGATTCTGTTTGGCATCCTGTCCGCTGACGACAAGGGCGCTCAACGCGAGGGTCGCGCCAAGCAGTGCCGCGGGGCGCAGTGAACGGATCGTCATAATTCTTGCATTGATAGTGGGCATAAGCCGTACTCCTGTTGAGGGTTTCATTCGGGAGCTTAGGGTAAACGGCTGATCCTAACCACTGTATTATCACTCACGCCCCATGGGTGATAACACTCACGCTTAACGGGGGTCGCGGAATTGTGCGAGCTCCACTCGGACGGTAGTCCGTAACGTGTAGAAATTGTAACAAAAAGCCCACCGGCACCTGTGAAAAGCAGAGCCGCCGTCAGCTCTTCATGACGTCCGTCGGTGTCTGCCCTGACAGACTCCACTTCTCACGGCGGCTCTTCATCTCCCCCCTGTCTGATCACAGGAACTCTATGTCAAGCAAGTCACTTGCACATGAGGGATAACACTTACCCGGCGTAAGTGTTCACACTGTTCCCTCAACCCCGTGCCGCATCTAAAATCTTCGACCAGGCTTAAACATAGGATTGAGCGTATCCATAACACTATGATCTTCCGAACAGGCGAAAAAGAGTACCGCGGATCATCAGCCGTCGAAATTATCCAAGCTCTCCAAGGGGATGCGGTTGACGGTAAATCCCAAGGTCTAACCCTCCGGCAGTTTCTTCGGCTGTCGCTCGCGCAGCTCAGCGACCGCATCCCACTGCGCGAGCTCGATGTGAGCGACCGGTTAAATGATGAAATGCTCGCCCTCAGCTACCTTTACCTGCGCGACGAGTACGGGACGGGCGAATTCTTGGATGCCCCGAACCGCAGCCGCTTGGCGCGCCTTTTGTAGCCTCCCCGAGCGTGGAAAGCTCGAAGACGGGCTTTAGCGCTCACGCGGACGAGACCCTTGTTGGGATGACGGGCTCTT
>CAYLJO010000432.1:0-3309 GCA_964383905.1 uncultured Blastocatellaceae bacterium | reverse complement strand
GTGGTGACGGAGGACTCGACTCGCCATTCCTGGTATCTACTCAAGGTAGGGGCTGGCTGATTACAGAGTGGCGTCTCTTCCCCGGCTGGTTACGGGAGCGGCCCATCTGACCGGGGAGTATGGGGATCGCCATCAGCCCATACCGCGCGTTGCCGCAGCTCTGCGCCTCGATTGGATGCGGCCATGAGACCACGAATGGCGCTCCTCCCCGAGCCTCTTGTTCGGGGTATCCGCGCCCATTTGGGAAAGGTTTTCTGATGAAATGACCGTACCTGTAGAGGTGAGCGTTAGATTACCGGGCAGGGCGGAGAGCGGGCTTGGGGAAGATGTCTCGGTGGTTCGTGGAAGGGTTAGTGGGCTTGAATTTAACGGAATAAAGGTGAGCGCGTATTTCGAACCGCATCAAGAAGGCCGCAAGGCTGGGCGGACATGTGATATGCATGAGCCGGCGTTCAAATCGGATTCGGAGCCGTACTCTGTGTGTCTGCTCATTGGTGCCTTCCGAGTACTGCGGTCACCGCGATGCCCTCCCCGCGGACGATTCACGACTTCGGCGGCTTCCCGCGTGAGTTGTACGAGGTCAAGTACCCGGCGCCCGGCGACCCTGAGCTCGCCAGTGATGTCCAGAGATTACTGGAGCCGGTCTCCGTCGGCTTAGACGAGCGGTGGGGCCTCGACCATGGCACCTGGTCGGTGCTCCGTCATGTCTTCCCCGAGGCCGATATTCCGGTGGTTGAGCTCAGCGTCGACGAGACGCAACCGGCCATTTTTCACTACGAGGTCGCGAAGCGGCTCGCGCCGTTGCGCGATGAAGGGGTGCTCGTCGTGGGGAGCGGCAACCTCGTGCACAATCTTCACGCCTACGCATGGGGCAGGCATCGCGTCGAACCATTCGACTGGGCCGTGCGATTTGAAGAACGAGCGCGCCAACTGCTGCTCGCCGGGGACGACGGCCTGCTCATCGAATACGAGACATTAGGCCGCGACGCGATGCTGTCCGCGCCCACACCGGACCACTACCTGCCCCTGCTGTACGTGATCGCCCTGCGGAGGGATGGCGAGCAGGTCACCTTTCCGGTCGAAGGCTCGCACGGGATCATTTGATTCGACGTTCCTCGCTGATCGGCGGAGGCACATCGGACTTAACGCACCGTCCTCTCAATGGGGTAAGATCTAAATCGGTAGGGTCGAGGACTGGCGCGCCTCCTTGGGTCGATATTGTCTGGACCTTGGCACGTTTCCAGTCCCCGCCCTCGCAAACCGAGAAAACTTACAAGATTGTTGAGACTTCGCTGGACGCAAAAACTGGGGTGGCGGCGTAACCAAGCAAATTTCCCGTGTCCCAATGTCATGTGTTTCGATTTAGAGCGGCAGATCACCACCACCTTCGCGGGCGATGGGCAGGATAGGCGGAGCCTGCAAACCTTCTTCGGCCGGCCGCACCATCTCAATCCGCTCGGCCAGCCCAGCCACCGTCGGTTGCTCAAAGAGGGCCCGCACCGGCACCTCCACCTGCAAGGCCTGCTGCACCCGCGAGAGGACCTGTGTAGCGAGCAAGGAGTGCCCGCCCAACTCGAAGAAGTTGTCGCGGATGCCGACGCGCTCCACCCTCAACACTTCACTCCAGATGCCTGCGAGCACCTCCTCGACCGGGTTGCGCGGAGCGACATAGGCGCTCTCCAACTCCGGCCTCGCCTGATCAGGCTCAGGCAATGCGCGCCGATCCACCTTCCCGTTGGGCGTCAAGGGCAGCTCCGCTAAGAAGACAAAGGCCGACGGGATCATATGCTCCGGCAGCCGCTCCTTTAAATGGCCACGCAGCGCACTGACACCGGGGGCCGGCTCCGCGCTTGAGACTACGTAAGCCACCAACCGCTTCTCTCCAGGATGGTCCTCTCTGGCCATCACCACGCTCTCACGCACCCCCGGGTGTTGCGAAAGCACCGCCTCCACTTCGCCGAGCTCAAGACGGAAGCTCCTAATTTTTACCTGATCATCGATCCGACCTAAGTACTCTATATTTCCGTCAGGCAGGTAACGCGCCAAGTCCCCCGTCTTGTAGAGTCGTGCCCCCTCTTTATCGCTAAATGGATGCGCGATGAAACGCTCAGCCGTCAGCTCCGGCCGATTCAAGTAGCCTCGCGCCAACCCGGCTCCGCCAATATGCAGTTCACCTGGCACGCTAACCGGCACCGGTTGGAGGTGCCGGTCAAGCAGGTAAATCTCTGTGTTCGCGATCGGGCGGCCGATGAACACGTCGTCTGCAGAAGTTATTCGAGCGACGCTTGCGTTAGCAGTTGTCTCGGTTGGGCCGTAGAGATTCCAGATCTGTAGATATGGTAAGGCGGTCAGCGACCTCGTGACCAACTCCTTATTGAGGCGTTCACCACCAAGATATAGAGAGGTGAGATCCTCGGTCGGCAACCGTATTTGACCGGAATCAACTGTGTCGAGCAGAACTCTCCAAAGGGATGGGACGCAATTAAGGCCCACCCCCCTTCGCTTGCCGAGCGCCTCCAGTAACGCAGCCGGTTGAGTCACAATGTCACGTGACAGAGTCCACACATCATCACCCCGCAGGAGCGGAGCGAAAAATTGCTTCAAGGACGCATCGAAGGAGAGTTCAGAGACCAGGGGGAGGGTGTGGGTGGTATCCACCAACAAACTTGTGTTGACCCAACAGAGGTAGTTGACTAAGCTCTTGTGCTCGATCATAACGCCCTTCGGCCGTCCGGTCGAGCCCGAGGTGTAGATCACATAGGCGAGGTGTTCTGAGATCGCTCCGCTCTCCGGCTTCTCTGCGCTCTCTCGTACAATCTCTCCCCAGTCGCTGTCCAGACAGACAGCCTCTGCAGTGTACCCCGGCAAACGCCCCAAGAGCGGCTCTTGGGTGAGGATCACCCTGACTGCGGCATCCTCCGCCATGAAGGAGAGACGATCCGGCGGGTGCTGTGGGTCCAGCGGCAGATAGGCCCCACCTGCCTTCAAGACGCCTAAGAGCCCCACCCCCATTTCAACAGAGCGCTCCATCAGAATGCCGACCGGCACGTCGGGCCCTACCCCGAGTCTTCGCAGGTAGTGTGCCAGCTGGTTAGCACGGCGATTCAACTCGACATAGGTGAGCTGCTTGTCTTCGAACGTCACGGCCGCCGCATCTGGTGTGCGCTCCACTTGCGCCTCAAAGAGCTCGTGGATGCACTTGTCCTTGGGGTAGTCTCTCCGTGTAGAATTCCACTCACAGAGCAGCTGATGGCGCTCACCTTCGCTTAACAGCGGCAACCGGGAAAGACGCTCGTCTGGATTAGCGAC
>CAYLJO010000431.1:0-3323 GCA_964383905.1 uncultured Blastocatellaceae bacterium | reverse complement strand
CGTTTTAAGGGGGGTAATGTCCCGAAATGTCCAGAAATGTCCCGATTTTCAATGCAGATCGGCCTCACAAGGCGCAAAAAGTGGTGCAAAATAGATCAAAAAGTGGTCATTCGAGGAACATCTTTTTTCGTATAAGCGTGCAAGTTTGCTGTCCAAACACCCATGAATTTTGACCAAATCTGCCGGCGGGCCGGTGGCCGTCGCGCTTACAACAAACGGCGCCGGCTGGCACAAGGGGAGCGCATCTTGCTCATCTTCACACTGCTGCGCCATATCTCTTTCTTCTCCAGCCGGGATCTCTCTGTAATCCTCGGGGTGAGTGAAGCCACGATCAGCCGCGACCGCGCGTTCATTGAGCGACACGAAGATGACCTGTGGCCTCTCTCGCAAGACGAGATGGCACGGCTTCGCTTCTCCTGGCTAACAGGTGACGGGCAATACCAGACGCTCGGCCCCGCGCTCGCGCGTGCGCGTGATGTAATTGAGAAGTACAGATCGCCGGAGATTTTGCAGCTTCTGCGGTATCTATAAAAAAAGGGGACGCAGGCGGCCGCAAAATATCAGAGGAACACCTCGGCCGAGACGTGGAAGAACTCGGCCAACTCCCTGGCGTGCGCCTTGCTGATCCCGCGCTTACCGTTGACGATATCGGAAGTGTACCCGCTCGAGCCGAAGATCGGCACCAGATCAATCTGTTTGAGATCCCGGGCCTCCATCAGGTGCTGCAAGACCTCATGCGGCGCCGCATCCTCTACGGGGTGGTTTGTGTCTTCGTAATCCTGCACGAGCCTGACCAGAAGCCGAAGTATGCGGACCTCTTCGGGGGTCAGACTCTCGTCACCCTTATCCATTAGCCTCTCGATCTCGGCGAGCATGTGCTTGTGATCTTCAGCCGATTCAATCACCGCCGGCAGGGTTCGCTTGAGCAGCCGGGCGTACCTTTTTGTGTCGTATGCTTTAGTTGGTGCAGTCATTCTTCCATCCTCCTTTGTCGTACTCCGCGTGCGTCAGCACATGCTTAATGTAGATGGCCTGGCCGACGTAAGTAATGCTGGTGATGAGCCGGTACTCATTGCCCTTGATGTTAAAGACCGTGCACCGGCCGACCAGATCAGCGTGAGGATAGACCCTTTGTACTTCGACGAGGTTTTGCCAGCGCGCCCGTCGAGACGTTTTATACCAACTCCTGAGAGGCTTTTCGGCGTCCCTGTGCTTCTCCCAGAAAGCCCGAAGTGTCGCTTGGCTGACGACGTTCACCGGTTAACCCCCAGGCGCATACTCGCATAATGCGAGTATTTTGTCAAGTGGTGGGACGGGATGAAATGAAGTTTTTGCATCTAGGTTCGGCGAGAGGGTGTTACCTTTCGTTACGTTTCAGATTGGGTTTCAGGAAAAAGCTTTTATCCGGCGAGGTGAAAATGTTACAGTGGCTTCAAGGGCGATTCCTTAGAGTCGCGCGAAAAAGTTCAGAGGGTCATCCGGATAGTTATTATCCGCAACGCCCGTCAATCGGAATGAGTCAACTTTGGTCACTCATTCAGCTTGGCGGGCGTTTTGAATTTGGCAAGAACGTTGACGGCTCCTCACAAAAATTATGAATTGATAACCTGTCGGTCTTCGTCACCCGACCTCACAAGATTCTAAGTTTCGCTGGCTGCCAGAGCCGGGCCAGTGAAAAATACGAAAGGAGCCACCGCCGTCGTGACGAGAGCGCTCAGGACGAGAACTTGCAATACTACGTGGCAGGCATCCGGCGCTAAATGATTTCCGACCGTGGGCAGGAATTTGACGGTTGCGCCGAAGTTGGTTTGATAAATTTGCTGCCACTCTGGTGAAGCCCCTTGAATATAAGGCAGCCACCAGCTTTCCACCTGCAACCACAACCAATACCCGTAGAGGAGCGCCGCAACGACAATCGCCCACCGGAGCCGGAAGAAGGTCACCACAATCAAGCCGAGCATGACCCCGCTGACAACTATATCTAAAGTCTCCTGTCCATTCCCTCTCCGAATGTCATTCCAGGGGAACAGGCTGACCCATTCGATGAGTTGGTAATAGAGGAAGAGGAAGCACTGACTAATCAGTGCCCAGCGCACCCAATCCATTTTCACTAAAAAAGTCACCTCCTGAGTAGGGTCATGTCGATTGCTCGGTTAGCCGTCGGTGACGGCCTGAACGATTACATTTTCACGTAACCGTTCACGTGGGTCAGGCTTAAAGAAGTATTTCCGGCGTTAGAGAACAGAACACCTCCTACTCATGTGTCACCGTTAAGATCTTACCCCGATAGATGCCGCCGAAAAGTTCTGCGGCCAGTGCCGGAGCGAGCGCCTTCAGCGCCCTGTGTTGCTCAAGCGCCTGCCCCTTCTCCTTCAACGCCAGATACGCCACGCCCAAATTGTAGTGCGCCTCGGCGTAGTCCCCCTTGAGTTGGGTCGTTCGCCGGAACGACTCCACCGCCTCTTTGTACCGCTTCGACTTGTAATACGCCATGCCCAAGCTGCACTGCGTCACCGCGTCATCTGGGTCGAGGCGCAACGCCTCTTTGAGGGAGAGGATCGCCTGCTTGTACTCTCCGAGGGCGACGTAGGCGTTGCCCAGGTTGCTGTGGGCAACCGCCATCTCGGGCTTGAGCCTGATGGCGCGGTTGAAAGCCGCCACCGCCTTCTCGTGCTGGCCAAGGCTGTAATACGAATAACCCAGGTTGTTGTGCGCCTCGGCGAAGTCAGGGCGGAGATTGACGGCGCGCTCGAAAGCCGCGACCGCCTCTTCGTACTGCCCATCTCGGCTATCGGCCAGCCCTTGTGCGTAATACGATAGAGGGTCGTTCGCTTTAGCCGGCCCGCTGCGGTCGGCAGTCGCCTGGGCGGACGCCGTGGTCGCGGCGAGGAAGACGAGGGCCAGGATGTGCAGTGCGTGCGGTCTCATAGTGTCCTCCTCGGGCCTCCAAGTGGCTACCGAACGTCCACAACCAGCGCCGGAGTGTGAAGACGTTCGACAGCATGGGCGACGCCTATTACACTCGAACGGCTCTAATTCCGGGGTCAGTGATAAGTGACGGCTCCGATTTGATAGGATCAGCCATGCATCTATCTCCCGCGGGTTTCAATTAGTGAAAGTCAAACCTTAAAGGGAGAACACCGGCGGGCAGGCTTTTGTGGCATAAAAAATGAGCCGGAGGTATATCAAATCAGACTAGCCATAGAGTGTCGCTGTTAACAGGACCTTGTGAGGAGTTAACGACGTGGCCAAGAACTTACCGTCGCTTAACCCGAAGGCGACGGGCATTCTTAATCTTCAATGCTAACTACCTGAACGGCTAC
>CAYLJO010000430.1:0-3333 GCA_964383905.1 uncultured Blastocatellaceae bacterium | reverse complement strand
TAATCACTACGACCGCCAATCCGGTCAGCAAGGAATGGCGTGGCGCATGTGGTGGCGAACTGCAACCGCGCGCTGATATACATCTATCCGGGTCGTCTTGAGGACGCCACGCGTGAACTGGACCAAGCCAGCGCCAGCGAGCCTGACAATCCGCTCGTCAAGACGTTTCGCGCGCTCACCTTCTATTACCAGGGTGAAGTTGTCGCCGCCGCCGGGTTGATGCGACAGGTTCTGGAAAGGAATCCGAACATGCACGGCGTGCGCCCTTTCTTCGCTATGTTCTTAAGCACGCAGGGGCGTCACGAGGAGGCGCGCGCGCAGTTGACTGATCAGGTGAAGAAGAACGCCGCCGTCGATCCTGACATTGCTTACGGGCTTGCCTCAGTTTATGCGCTCGAAGGGATACGCGACGCCGCTTTCGAATGGTTGGGGCGGTCTGTCGCGCTGGGGAATGAGAACCGCGCGTTGTTCGAACATGACCCCAATTGGTCCTCGCTCCGCTCCGAGCCGCACTTCAGAGAGCTCATGCAAAGGGTCAAATCCGCTCGTCCGGCGTGAAATCTTGGGTGGCTGTCTATCATGAACCGGCACGAACTGCTCCAACTCTCCGTCCTGGCCAACGAATTTAAAGAGGGCGATTTGCTCGTGGGTGGGACACGCGACCGGCGCACGCGCGAAGAGGCACGGCGATCCCTCGCGGCCGTCCGAATTGGAGGGATGGCCGGGATCGCGTTTGTCGAGGACGGGGTGAGCGAAGCCCTCATGCGCTCCTTACAGCCGCAGCTTGCCGCCGAGATCTCTCACCTGACAGTGGCCGAAATGAGACGCATTCTGTTAAGCGCCCGTGGGGCCGAATGGGTGCGCCGCTATCGTGATGGTCTTTCAAGCGAAACGATCGCCGCGGTCGTGAAGGTGATGACAAACGATGAACTCTCGACCGTCGCACGGTCGCTTTTCAATCCATTGCCGGGCGAGGGCGTCCAAATCGGCTCACCCCGGCACTTCGGCTCGCGCATCCAACCGAACAGCCCCGGTGATGATGAAGAGGAGATACTTTTCTCAACGCTGGATGGTCTGACGTACGGCTGCGGCGATGTCATGATCGGCCTCAACCCGGCGAGTGATGATGTGGAGACGATCGTTCGTCTCGAAGAACTCCTCCACCGGGTGGTCCGGCGACTCGAGCTGCCCACGCGTTATTGCGTCCTCTCCGACATCGTCAAACAGAGCAGTGCCCGCGCGCGAACGCAAGTGGATGTCGGCTTTCAGAGTTTGGCCGGCACTTCAAAGGCGCTGGGCGGCATGGTCGGTTTGGATGTCGACGGGGTGCTTGATTTGGCGCGCGGCTTCAAGGGGCTCTACTTTGAGACCGGGCAGGGCTCGGCGGTCACCAACGGCGCCGCCGAAGGCGTGGACATGGTGACGCTTGAGGCGCGCGCCTACGGGGTGGCACGTTACATTCGTCAGCAAACAAACACGTGGATGATCGTCAACGATGTCGCCGGATTCATCGGACCGGAAGTCTTCCGCACCGGGGATCAACTGCTGCGCGCATGCCTGGAGGATACGGTGATGGCAAAACTGCACGGTCTCACGATGGGACTCGACGTCTGCGCAACCTTCCACATGGGCATCGAGCCGGCCGCGCTCGTGCGCTTGACCGAGCAGGTTGTTGAACAGGCCGCACCCGCTTATCTGATGGCTGTGGCGGGGAATGCTGATCCGATGCTTGGCTATCTGACCACCTCCTTTCGCGAGCACCCGCGGTTACGCCGCCAAACCGGGCGGCAGCTTTCCACCTCGATGCGGAAAAGACTCGCCGCGCTCGGGGTGGTGGATCGTTGCGGCGAACCCCTCCTTGATGGGTCTGGACCGGACTTGCTTTATGCAAGCTACATGAAGGCCGGTGGGGATACGCGCCCGACCGAATCTTTACGCGAGGAAGGGGCAAGAAAGATCGAAACACTTCGCCAGCGCGGCTTCGATCTCGGCTACGGGCATGGTGAGAATTATCAGCCCCCGCCTGAGATTGGAAAGCGGATGGAGGCGATCTACCGGCACGCTCGACGCGCACTCTACGCTGCGCTCGATGATAAAGTCCTCAATTACGCTTCACCAAATCGCCTACTGGTCCACACCCTCGCACGTGACCGCGAACACTATTTATCGCATCCGCCATCCGGGGAGCGGATCTGTGATAGGGACAGCAGTCACATCGTCAGGCTCTATCCGGCGCGCCGTCCGCAGGTGCAAATCGTCCTTTCGGATGGACTCAACGCGAACGCGCTCAACGAAAATCTGCGGCCGTTGTTGCCGATGTTGCGACATAAACTTGCAGAGGCAGGCTATCACGTCGGTGGGGTGGACATCGTCGTCGAAAACGGGCGTGTGCGCGCGGGCTACCACATCGGTGCGCTGCTCGGCGTCGAAGTCATCATTCATCTCGTCGGTGAGCGGCCCGGAACTGGCTTGAACACACTTTCAGTTTATCTGACTTACGGCCGCGACAGGTGGGGAGGCCCGCGGTGGAGTCCTGACCTGGACCACGCGTGCACCACTGCGATCTGTGGCATTCACCCCAGGGGCAAGCCGCCGGAGGCCGCGGCGGATGAGGTCGTTCGGGTTGTGAAGCGGATCTTTGAAAAGCGCTGCTCCGGTGTCCGGCTGGGATCATCCACGCGTCATCACCTTTTGCATGGCAATTTTGGCTCCGCAGACCAACATCCCGGCGACAAAACCGGCGGCGGCTAGCGCCAGCGGAAGAGCGAAGAGCGTGGTGCGCAAGAGGACGAGTGGGGCCATCAAAATGGCCGCCCCGGTTGCGCCGTAGACGAGTAAAGCTCCGGCCCACTGACGACTCACGACAGACCAACGCGGGGCCGTGCGACGCATTTCCGAGAAGACGATGCCTAAGAACGCGCCGAAGATCGCATCGCGCAGGGCGACGGTGACCAGAGCCAGCACAAACTCATCATAAGGGAGTTGCGCGTTTGTCCATTCCATCCGGCGGGCAAGGAAACCTACCCCGAGGCTTAGAGCGAAGAGAGCCAATGCGCCAAGGATCGCAAAATTGCGCATGGGTCTGAGGCCGTGCGTCAAAGGTTCGCCGGCGGGCAGAGCGGTCATGGATGGCGTTCTGTCTGGCGCCGCTCGAAGCGTCTCGTAAGGTGCAGCGGTTGCCATACTGCTCTGCGCAAGAATTGTCGGCGCCAGCGACGGCGAAGTAGCCAAAGAGATGGTCTCATCCGTTGATTGACCCCCCGGCGAAGACGCTGTCGGAGTGGCCGCGTATGCAGTCTGTGCTGCGCCGGATAAATAACCGGGCGAAGATCT
>CAYLJO010000429.1:0-3337 GCA_964383905.1 uncultured Blastocatellaceae bacterium | reverse complement strand
GGGGCGAGGCGCTAGGCCTCCGAGCAATGCTGGCTATAGCCAGTCGTCACAAGCGAAGTTGTGATGTCCTTATCCTGACGATGCGCGGCGGATAGCCACGCCGCGCGGGCATGAGATCAAGCTTGCAGGAGACACGGGCGAGGCTTGAGGGTGAATCGCACTTCCCAAGACGAGCACGTCACGGAAACCGATAAGGTCAAGCCGTTCTGTAAATTCCGAGATGCCTATAATGACCAACATACCTACGGCGATTAAGAGGTATGGAGATGAGTGAGCGGCAATGTGCTGATGGCTGCTCATCCCGCAACCCACGTGCTGCAGTGTGGGTCGTCAGTCACGGGTCCAATCAGGTCTTCGCAATCTGGTTGGCTGATCTCAAGCGCGGTACGCCGCGTCAAGGCGTCTGAAGGAGACCTAAGTCGGTGAATAAATTGCTCGGTGAGCAACGCCGGCCTCAACTACGGCTCCCCGCTTCGGGGTAGGCGGGCTGATCGCCAATGCCGCGGTTGAGAAAGCAAACCCGCAGTAGTCGTGGGAGTAACGCCCCACCGGGGAGCACGAGAAAGGCGTGCACAGGGCGAAAGGGTGGCTACCACAGAAGTAGCTGATGCACGGTCATCAAAGAACTGGTGACCGACATGATAAGGCCGATTGTCTCATGAGACTTGGAAACGGACAGCACTAGGCTGGAAGGAAATGAATAACGTAGCCGAAGAAATGAGACACTTGCACGAACTGGCCAAGCGTGACCCACGCCAGCGGTTCAACCGGCTATGGAAGGACCTGACGGACATCCGATGGCTGGCGCAAGCGTGGGAGGAGATCAGGCGGAACAAGGGAAGCTCTACACCCGGGGTGAATAAGACCGTGGCCGTGGACGTTGACCTTGCGCTGATCGAAAGGCTGAAAGGGGAGCTGGAAGCGGGAACGTACCGGCCCAGTCCGGTGCGCCGCGTCCAGATACCAAAAGCCAACGGCAAGCTGAGGCCGCTCGGCATCTCTAACCTCGAAGATCGGATCGTGCAGCAAGCTTTACGGATGCTGTTAGAGCCGATCTTTGAGGCCGATTTTCTTTCTTGTTCGCACGGGTTCAGGAAGGGTCGGAGTCCCCATACCGCGTTGCGAGACGTGGCCATCGGATACTCCGGCACGTCCTGGATCATAGAAGGTGACGTGCAGAGTTGCTATGACGAGATACCGCATGCAGCGCTCGTTAGCCAACTCAAGCGTCGCATTGCGGACGAGAAAGTCTTGCAGTTGATCTGGCGCTTTCTGGAAGCGGGATACTTAGAGGACTGGAAGTTCTATCAAACATACAGCGGAGTTCCACAGGGCAATATCGTCGGGCCGCTGCTATGTAACGTCTTCTTGCATCAACTCGACGAGTTCATCGTGCAGGAGTACGCAGCTAACCAACCTCAGACCGAGCAAGAGCTAGTCGCTCGACGAAATCCTGAGTACAACCGGATCATGTGTCGGATCACCCGGCTCAGGAGGAAACGCAAGCGAGGTGACAAGAGCGAGGAAACGGCAATGAAACTCAGGGAGTTGCTGCGACAGCGCAAGCACACTCCACCGTTGGATAAGGATAAAAGACATCCATGTCGGGTGAAGTACGTGCGCTATGCTGACGATTGGCTGCTCTTGATCGCAGGCGGCAAGCATGAAGCCGAAGCGATCAAACAGCGAGTCAAAGAGAAGCTCTCAGAGATGGGGCTTAGGCTGAGTGAGGAAAAGACGAAAGTCACTCATTGGAGCGAAAGTCTCAGGTTCCTCGGCTATGACCTGCACGGGGAGCTGAGAGCGCAAGGTGTCGGCATCCATGCGGTGTTAAGTATTCCTTACGAGAAGCTGCGAAAGGTTGAAGAAACCCTCAAGCGGCGGAGCGGTTACTACCATATCCCGGAGTTGGACGTCATGATGCAGTTAAGTGCCGTCTACTGCGGCTGGTGTAACTACTATCGGTACGCCAACAACGCTTCGCGAGTCTTCGGCACGCTGGCAAGAGAGGCGTGGTGGAGTTATGCCCACTTCCTTGCCAGAAAACAGAAATCGAGTATCAAACAGATGATTATTCGAGAAAGGAAAGCCGGAAGACTCGGCAATGTTCAGAGGGGGGCGCGCAACAGAAACACTTTCTCACTTCCGGTCGGTAAGAAGCGGTGGATACTGAATATCTTTCCACCACAGCGGGTCAGCATTAGAAGCGTGACCGGCCAACAGAAGTGGGAAGTAGATCTCGAAGCGTTCCAACCGATGAACTGGCAGAGCGGCAGAAGTTACGCAACACGCCTGGAAGCAGTAGAAAGAGCCGCCGGGGTGTGCGAGCGATGCAGGGTAAAACCGGTCACGCAAGTACACCACAAAGCACGACTGAGGGGCAGAACATTCCTGGCACGGCTCAGCTCAGATCGAGATCAACGATCCGAGGCAATCGCGCTATGTGATGAATGCCACTTAACAGTACACGGAGGCGACTACAGACCAGCAAGGAAGAGATCGGTACAGAGCGCCGCGATACGGTGAAAGCCGTTTGTCCGGTGCGGGGACGGCTCTGGGGAGACCGACGAATCGAAAGGTTCGCACGGCGCCCCAGTTCCAGTCCATCAGAAGACCTCCGGGTGCTTCCGCACGGGAGCGGGCGCCGAGCGGTTCTGTCGGATCCGCAGCTATCTCTCCACGGCGCGGAAGCAAGGTCAGCCCCTGCTTGAGGCGATCGAGCAGGCCTTCCAAGGTCGGGTACAGCCCAAATAGATGTAATAAGGTGCCACAGGGCGGATACCGTTTGTGAGGTGGGCGTCGATCCTCATTCCGGCCTGCGATTTTTAGGCAGACATTGATGGGGATTGCTTCCTCCCCATCAATTCCGACCCTGCCGCTAACTTACGCAGGCGCGCCGCGATAAGATGATCAAGCCAATGACCATGCATCAGAACTGATCTTCCTGCGCCAATAAACAGGCTATGGCACTATTTTGCACGTAGTTGGGTTGTGCCCGGATTTGATGACCTCTTTCGCATGGCGCACCTCTTCTACGCGACCGATCAGCGCCGCGGCGTCCGCCCGAATCTCGTCCTCGAAATCCGCGACCTGTTCCGGTCGTTCCGGTGCCACCGTCACGCGGGACTGAAGGCGGAACAGGCTACGGAACTCCTCCACTACGTCATTTCTCTCCCCCCTGAGCAGATCGACTCCCAATGCGGCATAGAGGACTCTGTCCCGTTCGGAGCGGAAGTAAACCATCGGGCAGGCGTGAGGGGACTCTATCACGTAGAAGAGCAGTGCTGTGGGGTAGCAACATCCTACCGTTATTTGACGGATTTCGCGTGGAAGTGGC
>CAYLJO010000428.1:0-3340 GCA_964383905.1 uncultured Blastocatellaceae bacterium | reverse complement strand
TAATAACAGAACGGGACGGGTCGTGTGACTTCGGGCCATCCTTCCCTCCCTCTCATTCCATTCTAGTATTGGTAGTATTTCCGGCGGTGGTTTCAGGCACCAACTCTCGTGCGAGGCGACGAATTAGCTCTACGACCTCTTCACGCTTTTCCGGCGACCACTCCGGCCATAGCTCCGCCAGGCGCTCGCGACGAGCTGCGACCAGCCGGTTGAACACGTGGCAGCCTTCCTCTGTCAGGACGCGTTTCCGCCCTTTTCCGTCCCCTGAATCAGTTTCGACGATAAGTCTTCGTTCTAATAGTTCACTGAGTGCCGCATTTATCCGGTCTGGTTCAATGCGGTGGGAGCGTGCCAGGCTCACAGGGTCAAGCTCCGAATCCTTCTCCACACGTACCAGCGCCCAGGCCGCCCCCGGGCTTAACTCTACTCCGGCCCTCCTGACTATTCGTTCGATAGAGCGTCGCCCCTCGTTGCGGTCGGCCAGCACCGAGAGTCCGCGTTGTATATGCACGAGCGAGTCAGTGTCCGTAGGCATCGCAAACGCCTGGCCGACATCTCCGCCGACATCGCCCTCCGTGGCCGCCGCAATGGTCTGACGCAATGGGGACTCAGGCAGCAGCCACGTGAGCAGGAAACCGAAGACGGCGACTGCGGTTGCGAAGAGAAACACCGTGCCCAACGAAGCCGTAAACGCCTGCGCGTAAGCAGCCCGGACGGCCGCCGGGAGTTGCGCGAACACCTGCGGGTTGACGCCTGCTCCGATACCCGCGCCCTCGGCGCCCGGCGCCAGTAGGCGAGAGAGGTTAGCACCGAGCCGCGCCGCGAAGATTGCGCCGAGGACGGCGGTGCCGAGAGAGCCGCCGATCAGGCGGAAGAGCGTCGCGCCGGACGTCGCCACGCCGAGGTCTATGTACTCCACTGAGTTCTGCACTGCGATGACGAGTACCTGCATCACCAGGCCCAGGCCGAGGCCGAGTACCAGCATGATGAGTGATGCCGTGACGGTGCCGGTCTCCGTACTCATCCGCGAGAGCAGAAAAAGCCCCAGAGATGTAAAGGCCGTGCCGACGAGCGGAAATAATTTGTAGCGACCCGTCCGACTGATGAGCTGTCCGGAGATGATTGAGGTGACGAGCGAGCCGCCCATCAACGGCAGCATCTCAAGCCCCGAAGCGGTCGGGCTGGCGCCCTTCACCACTTGCAGGAAAAGCGGCAGGTAAGTGACCGAGCCGAATAAAGCGAAGCCGACGATTAACCCGACGGCGGAGGTGACCCAGAAGGCACGGTTCCGGAACAGCCGTAACGGTAGTACGGCCTCTTCAGCGCGCCCCTCCGCCAGGACGAATGCCAGGAGGGAGACGACGGCCGTCACAATTAATCCGAGGATGAGCGGCGATGACCAGGGGTACTCTGTGCCGCCCAGGTCTGTGACGAGGATGATGGCGGAGAGCGCGACGGCCAGTAGCCCCGCGCCGACGTAATCAATCGAGTGGCGCAGGCGACGCCCCCGCGGCGGCAAGGTGGCGGCCAGCACGGCGAGCGCTATCACGCCAACGGGTATGTTGATGTAGAAAATCCACCGCCATGAGAGATGCGTCGTGAAGTAGCCGCCGACGAGCGGGCCGGCGATGCTGGCCGCGCCGTAGACTGCGCCGAAGATTCCCTGGTAGCGACCGCGCTCGCGCGGGGCCACAATGTCGCCCACGACCGCCTGCGTCGTGACCGTCAGCCCGCCGCCGCCCAGACCCTGAATGGCGCGGAACAGAATCAGCTGCGGCATGCTACGGCTCATGCCGCAGAGGGCCGAGCCCAGCAGGAAGAGCACGATGCCTGCCTGAAGCACACCCTTGCGCCCGTAGATGTCGCCCAGCTTACCGTAAAGCGGCGTAACAACTGTCTGAGCCAGCAGGTAAGCGGTGACGACCCAGGAGAGGTGCGCTAGGCCGCCCAACTCGCCCACGATGGTCGGCAGGGCCGTAGCGACTATGGTCGAGTCCAGGGCGGCCAGCAGCATGACCAGCACCAACCCGCTGAAGACTACAAGAACCCTCTCGTGTGCTATGGGCGATGGGACTTCCGCCTCTGTCAGGGCCGCCATCTATTTTCCACTCTCAACCGCACCCTTCGGATTAAGAACCGACCAGACAATAACGCTTAATAATACACCGGCACGCTTGGTTCATTTTCTCCCTCTGCCGGCATCGCCTTTGTGGCGGAGGGAGTGTTGGGCTGAACGCGCGGCCCGAATGTCGCTAATCGTTCGATAGATTGCTTAGATAGTAAAGAAAAAATTCAGAGGCCGCAAAGTGGCACTGACTCAGAAGACGGCGACGATCCCTGAAGACCATTGACTCACGGCTCCCCTTTGGCATAGAAATATCCTCTTCAATCATCTGCTCGCTTGCGGAAATTCCAGGCCGGGTGCCGGTCACAGCCCCTCCTCGATGAGTCCGGCCAATGACTAAGCGCGAGCAGTCAAGAAAGGTCCACTTTCATGCTGAGCATCCAGAAAACTAGCTGCGCACTGGCCCTAAGTCTCCTCCTCATCTATCCAGCAGCCGCTCAAACCAAGATGACTCGAGAAACGGCCGGCTTGGGCGGCCCTGTGCACACCGTCCGTGAAGAGGAGGCTCAACTCTTTGAAAGACGGGAAGCTCTTAGAGGGTCTACGGCGGCTCAAATCAGTTGAAACGTATGACGCTCAGGGAAACAGGACAGAGTTAGACTTCTACAACAATAATGGTTCACTGAATAGCAAAACAGTGTTCAAGTACGACGCCCAGGGGAATCCGACTGAGCGAGTCACCTACAACTCTGATGGCTCTCTTCAGAGCAAAACTGTCGTCACCCGTGACGCTCAGGGTACACAGACCGTGATGGAATATAAAGGTGATGGAACTTTGGCTTACAGGTCGATAGCCACTCTGGATGCTGCCGGTAGGATGACGAAGCTCTCCGTCTACAACGCTGATGGCTCTCTCCACCACAGCGACACTTTTAGTTATGACCAGAAGAGGAACACCTCAGAGATGGTCGAATACAACGCTGACGGTTCTCAGAAGAGCCGGCTGGTCATCTCCGATGATTTTAAGGGGAACAGTAGTGGGGCGATCTACGACCCCGCCGGCGTCCTGCGGATGAAATCTGTCAGTACTGACGCTGAGGAGAGCTACGCCGATTACAACGCGGATGGGACTCTGCACTTAAAAACAATTAGCAGCGAGCGCACGACGTATGAGCATGACGCTCATGGGAATTGGATTAAGAAGACAACGATAGTGGCAAAGCCTGTCGAGGATATTGGGTTAGTCAATACTGTCACCTATCGAACGATCACCTA
>CAYLJO010000427.1:0-3343 GCA_964383905.1 uncultured Blastocatellaceae bacterium | reverse complement strand
GCGTCGGACCTCATCTCGATGGACGACATTCAGGCGATCTTCGGCCCGCTCGACCAGCCGGGGCAGGAGTAGGGGTGGGACCTCGTACATCTGACCTAGCTGTGCAAATTGAGGTGCGCCTCGGCCTGAAGCGCCGCGGGTAATCCTTTGCTATAGGCACACCGCCCCGGCGGGCGGTCGCGGCTCCACTGGGAACGCGGATAGGCGCAGTCGTTAGAAGCCGTCCGATACGGCATCCGGTTCGGCTCTTGGCATCGGCCGTCGCGCCGGGCGCACGCCGGGCGCCCCTACGGTGCCGGCGCTGGGATGCGGCGGGCTGAAAGCCCGCGGACCCCGACGACCAATCTGGATCTCGTATCAGACGGTCTCTCGGTTGGAGCAGCTCAGATGGCCGGTCTTCTGGTGGAGACGGCGGCATTCAAATGCTGAGGGATGCCCCTGCGGCGTTTGCCTGCTCATTCCAGCGTTGCGCGTTCACGCCGAAAACGACGAGCCACAGCGCCAGCAAGAGTTCGGCGCCGCCGGGGATCAGAATCCACGGGGACAGATGGGCCGCGAAGTCGGGCGCAAGGAAGTTCGCGAACGTGTTGATCAGGTAGCCCAAGCCGGCGATTGCCAGAAGGACGCCCAGGATGCGCGGCATGAAGGTCGACTTGAAAATCAGGTATCCGGTCAGCACGTTGTAGGTTCCGAACAGCACCAGGCTGACGGCGTAGGCCTGAGCACGCAGTTTGAGCAACAGGAGCGCCAGTGCCTGCACCTGCTCCAGGTTGAATCCGCGCAGGAAGTGAGCGTCCTTCAGGACGACCAGGGCGGCGAGCTCAAAGAGGGGGATGAGCATCCCGACGGCGATTCCCACGAGGCTGAAGAGCGCCGCCAGCAATGCGAGGCTTCTGTTCACCGGCCGAAACAGGTTGTAGAGGAGAAAGGTGTACACGATATACAGGGCCGCGATGACGTCGCCGACGACAGCCAACCGGTACAGCGGCTCGTGCGCCAGGATGTTGTGCGCCGTCGCCGCGGCGTTGTCATTGACGACAAGGCTGCCGAGGACGATCAGCGAGAAGCCCGCCGTCGTAGTGATCCAGGCGATCGCACCGGCCATCCTGGCCTGGAAGCGTGGCGACGCTTCTGCCATCCGCTCCGTGGTGACCGCTGCGCTCATGCTCTTGCCTCCTGGACAGCTCGAACTTGCCCGGCATGATCGGCGCGGTGGTCCGCGCTCAGACGGTGATCACGACCTTTCCTTTCGCGTGTCCAGTTTCCAGATACCGGAGAGCCTCGGCAGTCTCACGCAGCGGGTAATGCTTCTCGATCACCGGGACGACTTTGCCGGCTTCAAGAAGCTCCTTGATGAGAGCCAAGTCCTTTTGGTTTGATCTTGCCAGCAAATTACCCATCTTGATTCTCCCGGTCATTGAGATCAACGGTCCCAGGAGCATAGCTTGGAATATTTGCGCCGTGGAACCTCCGGTCATGACATAGACCCCGTTGGGACGTAACGCGCGCTTATAAGCTGAGATCGGATGATAGCCGTTGGCGGCAAGAATCAGGTCGTAACGCTGCCCTTGTTGGGTGAAATCGTCTTGCGTGTAATCGATGACATGGTCCGCACCAATCGAGCGCAACGCGTCCACATTCCTCGTGCTGCACACGGCGGTGACCTCAGCCCCGAATGCTTTGGCAATCTGCACGGCAAACGTCCCCACACCGCCAGACGCGCCATTGATCAGGACCTTCCACCCTGCCTGAATCTGTCCCTTATCGCGCAGCCCCTGCAGGGCGGTGACCGCCGCCACCGGGACGGCCGCCGCCGCCTCGAAGGTTATCGAGGCCGGCTTCAGCACCACGGCATCGTCACGAGCACAGACGTACTCGGCAAAACCACCCCAACCACACCCGGAAAGGTCGCCGAATACCTCATCACCCGGCTGAAACTGCTGTACGTTGCTGCCAACCGCTTCCACCCGCCCCGCGATAGCCGCGCCGAGTATCTGGTGTTTGGGTTTGAGAAGCCCCCCGACCATGGGGCGGACCAGGAACGGCTCACCTCTCAAGAGATGCCAGTCAGCCGCATTTACGGATGCCGCATGGACGTGTATCAGGACTTCGTTGTCCTTGGGGGTAGGTTTCTCAACCTCTTCCAGTTTGAGAACATCCGGTGATCCGTAGCGTGTGCGGACAATCGCTTTCATGCGTTTCCTCCCCGTCGCATTGATTCGGTCAACGCGGTTTATTTGACTCCCTGCACATCTGAGTGACCGGGTGTAACAGCACTGACCGAGACCAATGGCATTCCCAAATCACGCACCTTCTTGAGAAATCCATGCAGCGCGGCCTGATCGACTACCGGGCCGGTTAAGAGCATGTCGCCGTTATTTTCCAGCGTGATGGTCAGGCCTTCAAACCAGTCTGACCAGTCATGGCCCAGATGCCCCTTGACTCTGATGTGGTAGATCAGTGGTTGGTCTGGATCTGTTGTCTTTGGGCTGAGCTCGTTTGACATGACCCCATCCCTGTCGTGTCCGGTCAGAGCCGTCTGTGCCACTCGCGTAATGCACGAGCAGCATAGCCCCATGGCGGTATTCCCGTAGAGACACGAAAGTGTTGTTCAGAGTGTTGTTTGGGGTACGGTCGTGGGGTACTGATACCGCGTCGCGTTGCATCCTTGTCGAATGCCGCACCCTCGGTGCGCTCACATCCTCGGCCGATGCGCCCATCACGCTACACCGATTGGACGCGACACGGTATGATACTGGATTAGCTTGAAGCATTGCCGTTCGGCGGCGCGTCCGCGCCGGGGATGATACTGAATCTGGTTCGATGGTTGTGGATCGCGCTCTCGGCACTGAAGTGCCGGAGCAGGGCCAGCCCCGGGACTGAACGTCCCGCAGAACCCCAACGACCCGGCCGGATCCCGTCTGACCCGCTGGGCCGCGGCCCGCGGCGCGCCCGAAGGACGACACCTCAATCCCATTCGGTATCAATGGTTGGCCGATCAGCACGACACGCAAAGAGATCTGAAAATGTCCGGCTCTTTCCCGCGACCATCAGATACCTGATATACGCTCCTCTTTGTCGGAATCGGCGCAGCACTTGCCGGGTTGAGTGCCGCCTTTCTCTCCCTCAACGTATACCCCGCTCTGTCTTCATTCCCCGAGATGGATAAGAACCTGTTCTACGTTGCTGCTGCTCTTGCTTCCCTGTTGATCGGCCCCCTCTTCTGCTGGCGCTTTATGATCAAACCCAACCGGATCACGCTTCGTCGAGGAATCGTCATCGGGATGCTTGGGAGTGTGGCCGCTCATCCTCTCACCTGGTTCCTCGCTGATGTGATGGCTTA
>CAYLJO010000426.1:0-3367 GCA_964383905.1 uncultured Blastocatellaceae bacterium | reverse complement strand
TACATTTATCACAGTCGATGTTTGCGCGGCTACTAAATGTTGACGTGAAGACTATACAGGCGTGGGAGCAAGGGCTGCGGCAGCCAAGCGATGCGGCATTGAAACTGCTTGCCGTGGCTGACCACCACCCGGAAGCTTTGCTGGATTCGTAGCTGCTCGTGGTCCGCGCTCGCCGCAGCTTTAGCCGGCGGGACCAAAACGCTTACCGCCTCAGCCGGCGCGCTCGCTTGAGGATCTGCTGGTGCTCAGGATTGGCCATTGATTTGACTCCAGTGAGGTGGACCACAGAGATAGCTATAAAGCGGTATTGACTTCTTGCCGCTTTTCATTTCACCAGGGCACATCTTCACCTAACCCAAGATCCCCTGCGCGCCTGGCCTGGGGACGATCAATGGCCGCTCTGGTGATTAGCGCGAGCAGGTTACATACTCCTTCAATGAGATTCGCGGGCGGGACATCCGCTTTGCAGGAGACGTAAACGCCATACCCAAGATCATCCGCCACGGTGAAGATTTCTATCCCCTGATCCGTGGTGGAAGGCTGTCCGTTACCTGATTTGCCATTCCCGTCACTATTCTGATCCGGATCCTCGTCCGTGCTCACTTCTTGCCGCCTTTCTTCTTGCCCCTGGAGAGGCTATTACCGATGCTGTGTGCCCCTGTGGCGAACCAGCCCCTCGGATCTGGCTTGAGGGTCAAACGAGCGGGGAAGTAGCCGGGCACGCCAATCACCCCCCAGCTACGTCTCGTCAATGCCGGTGCTGACCATGCTGTCCTGATGCCGCCTCCCCGCGACATTGAACAGGTGGCGCAAAAGGCCGCGGACGGTGCTCGTGTCGCCCTCGCCCTCGGTCGGCTCAGGTGCGCCTTGGTCAGCCTCACCTAGGAAATGGGAGAGTTCTTCGCGGACTATCTCCCTGACTCGTCGCTCATCCTCTGGGGTCATCCCTTGCCGCCTTTCTTTACTCTTCACTTTCCGAAAGCCCGGGGTGCCACTCGTAGAGCGTGCGGCAGGCGACGCACGTCAGATGAACGGAGCTACTGATGACGACCGCGCCGACGGTCAACTCCCGGCCGTTCGTTGTCCCTTGAGCCATCTGACAATGCGGGCAGCGATAGACTGCATCAGCCGCGGCCGACCTTTCCAGGTCTTCCTGCTGGTGCAGCGCTTGATCTGCGTCGCTCACTTCTTGGGGCCTTTCTTCCGTGTGGTTAGGGGCGAAACGATTGGATCTGCCGGGCCCTCTTCTCTGCCATCCGCCTCTCTATGATCTCATCAGTTCCGGTGCTTTTGACCGTTACGAAGCTGAACCAACTGTATGCCGACCCCCCGGCAAGCCCGGCCATCACCGCGAAACCATCGCAGTTCAAGGTCTTGGAGTTAGTGCCCAAGCTCTGCCAGCCTGCGGCTGGTAGCTTCATGTCTTTAATCACCACAGCCAGAAATTGATCCCCATTGCTCCACGGGAGGGGGTTATACGTCACACCATAGGCGGATACACGGTTATCAATAAGGTTAATGAATATATAGCTCACTCCCTGGAATGCCGATTCATTCACCTGTTTCAGATTATCTACATTTACGCCTACGCGCCCGAATTCGTCCGCCGGGCCGATTTGCAATCGTGGGTAACGGGCCAGCAGTTGGGTAGTGGTCATGCCAATCCGCAGTCCGCGTATTTCAGGTGCCTGACTGGGCTTCAGTGTGCACTGCGCTTGGCTCGTCGTAGCGCAAAAGAGAATGACTAATACAGCATTGAGGAGTATTGAGGTTTTCACATCTTGTTGCCTTTCTTCTTGCTCGTTTTGCTTCCCGGTCTTTAAATCGCCGGCTTACCTGCTTACGGTAAGCGTCTCTTCTTTTCGCCCCACCACAAAAACGCATAGATCAAGAGCGAGTAAGCGATCAGGAAGAACCCATCAAAGTAGGCTTGAAGCAGGTAGTAGTCTCGGCCGCCGAGGAATACATTAAAGGCCGTCGGGTGGAACAAGCGCAGCAGGGAGCCGGCGAGGTAGCCAACCAAACTATGGACGAGGATCAGAACAATGGCCAAGGCCACAGCTCGCCATAAGCGCCTCGCATTGCCTGCTATCACTTCTTGCCGCCTTTCTTCCGCTCTTGCTCTGTCCGAAGATACGGCTTCCACTCCTCCGGGAGTTGGCAATTCTTCGATACTCCAACAAACAGCCGCGCCATCTGTTGGTCGCTATACCCGGCTAACCCGCACCCGACGCGGGTCACCTGGAAACTCATCTCAGGATGCTCCCCCGCGAAGCTAATAAATTGGCGCACGTAGTGGGCGATCTGATCCAAGGGCATCGGCCGTAGGGCGTGGTCTTTGGTCGGGATCGCGTAGCTTGCGCCGTGCAGCCCGACCCCTTTGCCAGACACCGCCCCGTGATGCGTGCGCGCGTAAAGCGCCGCGCCTTTGCCGTGCCTTACGGAGAGGTTGGAACCGAAGACGAAGATGGTTTGATTACTCACTTCTTCCCGCCTCTCGCGCGGTAAATCAAATCGGCCAGCGCCGATGCTTGTTCAGCCCCCAGCGACGTAAAACGCAGCCCGAAGCCGGCGTTCTCATCGTGATAGCGCACCTCACCTGGCAAGGACAGTGACTTGCCCTCCGAGACCGGCACCTTTAAGGTCACGGTGTCCTGCGCCTGCACCGGTTCCGGCGTGTCGATGTAACAGCCGCCCATGCCGAGGGCGATGATCCGGCCCGGGTGCGTGCCCCTCGCGTCGCTCCATTCAAGGTCAACCGAGACAGATATGCGCGGGGTGGAGCGTCTCTCCTCAATCATTACTTCCCCCTCTTCTTGCTCGCTTTGCGTGCCACGGTATTGATTAATCGGTTATTTGCGTACGCGGTTAATCGAATAATCAATTATTCAAAAGAGCTGAATGATTAAGCAATCAATCCCACCCGGTAGATGGATTGCTACTGACGACATGAATTCGCTAACGATCGTCCCCTGCATCTCAGGGGGAATAGTCGCCGGCTGATCCTCGAAAGAGAAAGTGGCGTCGCTGGTATCGATGTATAGCGGGCACTCATCATCTGGCAGCGGGCACTCTGCGTTACTATTTTTACCGAGAAAGATTTCCTTCCCCGTTTTAACCATCCGGACGTACCCCTTGAAGCTCATTTTAAAAACATTGGCGTCCACCAGGACGGCTATTGAGGTTGTTTGCCGCTGCCATCGTGTCAGCAACTCCTCAGCCTTCGCCCGCGATATAGGTCCTGGTTGTGGTGAACTCATTTTGTCACGCCGCCCGCGGCGGCTCGTCATCTCGCTTGCGCTCCTGCCTCCGCTGCTGGTCGCGGATGAGCTTCTTTAGCTCCTCGTCGGGCTCAACCCGCGCTCGT
>CAYLJO010000425.1:0-3369 GCA_964383905.1 uncultured Blastocatellaceae bacterium | reverse complement strand
TAATTGGGGCCCTTCTGATCTCAATGGGCCTCTGGCCAAAGCCAGAGTTGTCTAAGACAACGAGCGCCAAAGCGCTGCCTTTTGCATCCAGTCAAACTGACTTTTGCCAGAGGTCTAATGAAAACCCCTAAGGCGTCTTTCACTCGTGTGCTAACGAGTGTGCCGTGCTCACTCAAGTGTAAGACGCCCTAGACTTCAACTTCGGGGCCGATCATTCGGCCTTCCGCCGAGGAGAGGCGCGGGTATGAGCCAGGCCGAAGTCGAAAGCTCGCGGCCCTTCGATGATGACTTCGCGAGCGATGCCCCCGCACGTAGCCGGGGACATTACAAGAATGCGCGCTCCGCCTTCGCGTTACAGCATCTCCCTGAATGCCTTCGGCGTCGTCCACGCCAACCTGCGGAAGGCGGTCGTGAAGTGACTCTGGCTGGCGAACCCGACCCTCAGCGCAATCTCTGCGATGGGCAGGTCCGTTTCTGACAACAACTTCTTGGCCCGCTCGATGCGCTGCTCGATCATGTAGACGTTGGGGCTGACTCCCATGGACTGCTTGAAGGCCCGAGAGAAGTGGAAGTAGCTCATCCGGACCTCCTCCGCCACGGCGGCGAGCGCGACCGTCTGCTCCTTGTCGAAATTGTCGTTGATGAACTCGATGGCACGGCGCAGCTTGCGGGGGGCCATCCCGCCGCGGCTCATATGCACGTCCCTCAAGCGGCTGTAGCGGCGGACGAGCCGCATGGCGAGCACCGTCGCCAGTAAATCGGCGTAGAGCTTCCCGACGACGTTCGCCTCCTTCAATTCGCAAAGCAAGGCCATCCCGATGTGGTGAATATGTTCGTCCGTCGCGCCGAACTGCGGCTCAATGGAAATCTGACCACGGTCCAGTTCGCACGACTCGGCTGTTGACCGCACGAAATGTGGGTGAAGGTAGAGATGCAGGGAATGGTTGACGCCCGCCCCCTTCCGCCACCACCGCGAAGACGACCCGGCCGGGATGATAGCGATCTGGCCCGTTTGCGCGAGCCAGTCGAAGCCACATCCGTCAATTAGCGTACTCAGGCTCGCGGGCGGTCCCGTTTGAATGATGATGCAATGATTCTCAAGGGGCGGCATGTCCCATTCAGTCAACTCGTGGCGCATCTCGACGGCGCAGACGTTCTGCCACCCGAGCGCCTGGCTGGAGGCGGCCACCGCTTCCGGGTAGACGGCTGACAGATCACTGACCGGGACTTGGGGGGCACGAAATCTCTTCGCATCGCGCAGCGGGGCGCTTCCCCTCTCGACCGCTCTGAAAGCATGCCCCGGTGCGAAGTAAGTTGATTGCCCCATTTGAACGTTTGTCATACCAGCATCTCCTATCCCTCTTCTTAGCGCCGTACTTAAAGAATCGCCGCTCGTGCCGGCGCATGATGTTATTGCGCGAATTTAATCAACATGTCTCGGCGCTCGCTGTCACTCAGACGCCTCCGTTTTTCCGCTTCAGCTATCCAACCCTTAACCGTGCTGGCGATATCATGCTCGCAAGGCAAGGCTTCCTTCTTTTCATCATCAACTTGCAAGCTCTGCGAACCCTCATCTCTCCCGCGCTTGACGATTCTCACCATAGACTTCATGCCGCTTTCACCCCCCCGTCGCTCGTGTGCTGCGCCGCGCTCCCGGCTATGCTTGCGCCGCCTCAGCAATCTTTTCTTAATGAGCTTTCTCCTGCTCATGGTTCATCCCCTCCCGCGTCGAACGCCTTGTCGCTCTTCACTCTAAAGTTCACCCGGCCTCGGTCTCTAGTTTCTACTGGGCTTGGATCGCCGTATAGACATCGTTGAGTAGGGCTTCCTCACTAAAGGGTTTGCACAAGAAGTCAACCGCGCCCAACTGCAAAGCACACGCCCGCGCTTCCACGTCGGAAGCGTGCGCAGTGATGAAGCCATACCCGCTTCATCGTCGTCCACGACCGAGATATAGGGGGTTTGAGACATACCCGCTTTCCCTTTCATCTTGGTCACTCTCAACCGGATTTTTATCCTGAGGGGAAGTTAACAGGCAGGCGGGATGGAATCTATTATACTGATGGAAAGCGCTACTATACTTTGGTATAGGCGCGCTAATTCTTTGCGGCAGGTAGATCCAGTTTCTCGGCCATTCTAACCAGTTCTGCTAAAGATTCTGCCATCATCTTTTCCATCACCTGATGGCGGTGCAGCTTGACCGTTGTTTCGCTGATGCCGAGTCGGGCCGCGACCTGCTTGTTAAGCAGGCCGGCGACGACCAGTTCCATCACCTCGTGCTCCCGCGGCGTCAGGCTTTCAAAACGGCGGCGCAAGTGCGCCATCTCCGCCTGCTGACTGCGGGCCGCGCGGTCACGATCAATCGCCTCAGTGATGGCGTCCAGAAGGTCCTGGTCGCGAAAGGGCTTGGTGAGGAACTCCACCGCGCCGGCTTTCATGGCGCGCACGGACATGGGGATGTCGCCGTGACCGGTGATGAAGATGATCGGAATCGAGATGCCCGCCTCGGAGAGTTCGCGCTGGAGGTCGAGGCCGGAGAGTCCGGGCATCCGCACATCCAGCACAAGGCAGGAGGGCGCGTCCGGTCGCTTGCTCGCCATGAACTCCTGCGCGGATGCGAACGTCTCAACGCGTATCCCGACCGACCTGATCAGGCTCCGGATGGCTTCGCGGATTGACGGGTCGTCGTCAATCACGAAAACGGTTGCATCAGTCTCAGTCGTCACACATTCCCCTCATTCGTGGGCAGGATAAACTGAAAAGTGGCGCCCGCACCGCCATCCGACGTAGCCCACAGCCGCCCGTTGTGCGCCTCGATGATCGAGCGGCTGATCGAGAGCCCCATCCCCATCCCCTCCGCCTTCGTCGTGTAAAACGGCTCGAAGACTCGCTCTACACTCTGCTCGCCAAGCCCAATCCCACTGTCCTCGACCGCCACCAGCACCTGGCCGGATCCGTGTGACTGGGACCTGACCAGCAACTCTCGCGGCCGATCCGTGACCCCCTTCGTGGCCTCAATGCCGTTCATCACCAAGTTGAGGATCACTTGCTGCAACTGCACGCGGTCGCCGCGCACCCAAGGCAGGTCGGCGGCCAATTCGCTCCGCACCAGAACCCAGTGCCGGCGCGCTTCCGCGTCGGTGATGGCGAGCACTTCACGAATCGTGTCGTTGAGGTCGAGCCGGGCCTTTGCCGGAGGGGATTTCCTGACCAGCGAGCGGATCCGCGCGATCACTTCGCTGGATCGGTTGCCGTCGCGGAGGATGCGCCGCAGGCACTGGCGCACCTCATCGAGGTTGGGGGGCTGGCTCTCAAGCCAGCGCAAGGCGGCGTTGGAGTTGGTGACGAGAGCGGCGAGCGGCTGGTTGA
>CAYLJO010000424.1:0-3388 GCA_964383905.1 uncultured Blastocatellaceae bacterium | reverse complement strand
TGATGTCGGTGGGTGCGACCAGAGGGGGAGATGCCCGTACAGGCATCGGATTATGGCTTGGCTTAGTTAGCGCAGCCGCCTAACGGCGGAGATGACGTGGCGCGAAACTGCCACCAAGCCCGTTTAGGTTTTAACACGCAACGTGATAACAAAGTCGCTGTTTCGCGCTCACGTCCAGCGACTTGTTAGGCGTGTTCCCATCTTTAGCACGCCGTTCATTTCGCGCGACTTTAGCAGAAAGCTCCGCCGCACGAAATACCTGACGAACATCGTCGAGCAGGATCATCGGTTCATCCGGCGGAGGTGGAGAGCGATGCAAACTTTTCGCTCCTTCCACACTGCGGAGCGGACGATCGAAAGCATCGAGGCAGCACACATGATGAGGAAGGGACAACTTAAAAGGATCAGCGGAAAGGACGTAGTGGGTCATGCGAGGTTCATCGAGAGCCTCTTCCAGATCGCTGCATAAGTTTGAGCCATTTCGCAACCATCTTTGTCTCATAGTAATTTTTGCTGGCGGCAGAAGAGTTGCCTCTCGACAGTGATGATGTGCCTGCCACCATGCTGGATATAGAAGGTTTTTCCAAAGATGAAGTTAGGTATCACATCACGCTTCTGGCTGATGCAGGGTACGTGAAATCTTTTGAGACGGCCGTGGGCGCGTACATCGAGAGGCTTACGTGGGATGGCCACGAATTCTTAGACCTGTCGCGTGATCAAAGCATCTGGAAGAAGGGAACAATGATGCTCCACGACAAGGGGATCGGCCTGACGGTCGATATTCTCAAGCCGTTTCTGCTCTCGCTGGCTAAAGAAAAGATCAAGGAAAAGCTCGGGATCCAGCTATGAGAACCTACACCGATCGAAGACCGCCGGGGTTCTGGAAAAAGAGTGTCCGTCTGTGACGAGAGCGGGGCTGAGCTGCAGGTCATCGACCGCAACGACTGACAAAGCCGACTCCGGATCCCACTATGGGGTCAGGGTCCCATGCAATAGTTATGTAATATCAATGTAATGGCAACGCAACCATAGGTAGTCAGATGTTGCCTATCTTATGGGGCATCTTCCTTACGCACCTGGGTTCGGGTTCAGGCGCCGGGTATGGGCAACCCGGCGCCTCTATTTTTATGGCCAGGGGTGAGTCGTGACCGGAGCGGGCAGTCTCACCCATCTCGCCTTTACTTTTGAACAATCCTGACTCCGGATCACACTAGAGAGCTAGAGGCTCTGCCGGCTGCTTGCTTTCAAGGCTGGCTGAGCGAGTTTGCCCTAATCCGCCTCCTACATGGGCAGAATCGTTGGAGGGCAAATGTGGGCGAAGTTTTGAGGTAGACCCGTCCCGCCCCAAACCTCAGCGGTTGACCGATCCGGCGTTTTACGCTCGGGTGGTTGACTGGTTAACCGGTTAGCTGGTCGACCAGACAACCACCCCGGATCTCTACCCGTTCCTCTGTGGAACAGTGTCCCCCTGTGGAACGGCTTTCCTTAGAGGACCCCCCCTGTTTTATACGAACCGGGTGTGTTAAATAAACCCGGGGCGGCGGAATCGGCGGGCTAAATTGTCCCGCACTACCGAGCGGCAGGCTTCGGCGGCGGAGGTGGCATTGAATATAGTGGCCGCACATAACAAGCAGATGAACCAGACGCGCATCCAGCAAGCATTTTGTCAACGGCGATTCGCGCTCCGGTTATCTGCGGCGGTGGGCTGAATATTCTGCATCTCAGTGAGGAGGATGACGATTGAGGAATCAGATGCGCCACCTTCGTTATATGGCTTCGATGATTTTGGGGGCCATGTTATTGCTCGGCGGAGCGTCTCAAGGTGGCGCGAGAGCCGCCGCCGCGGTCAAACGGCCTTTGATCGTGGTCCATTATATGCCGTGGTTTGAGGCCAAACCGACCAGCCAACGGTGGGGCTGGCACTGGACGATGAACGCCTTCGATCCTGAAGAGATTACCGGCGGCCGACGCAGCATTGCCTCTCACTACTACCCTTTGATTGGCCCATATGACTCCGGCGATCCGGTTGTCATAGAATATCATCTCTTGCTCATGAAGCTGGCCGGTATCGACGGCATCATCGCAGACTGGTATGGGCTGTCAGATTATATTGATTATCCGGCACTTCATCAGAACACCAGCACTCTCTTTGATAGAGCGGCGAAGCTCGGGTTGCTGGTCGGTATCTGTTACGAAGATCAGACAATCAACAAACTTGTCGCTGCGGGACAGATATCCTCTAGCAATCGCATTATTCACGCGAAGCGCGAAATAGAATGGTTGCGTGCCAACTGGTTCACGAAACCTTTCTACTTAAGACTGAACGGAAAGCCTGTGTTGCTTTCGTTTGGCGAGCAAGGCTTGAGCGACAATGAGTGGGCAGAGGTCTTTAGTTCCACAGATGATGTGCCACTTTACCTGAGCGAACGCAAGCGCCGCAGTGTGGCTATGGGAAGCTTTGATTGGCCGCAGCCACAGATTGGGTTGGCAAGCCTAGATGAGTATTATCAGGCCGTTAAAGGCGACCCTGTCTTCATGCCTGTAGTCTTCCCTCGTTTCCACGATATTTACAAAGAAGGCAAGGCGCAAGAGAGCTATCCGCGAATCCCTGACGACCGGGGCCGGACATTCGCGATGACGTTCGCGCGCGCGCTGAACAGTGGAGCGCCTCTGGTGCAGATCGCTACTTGGAACGACTGGGGCGAAGGGACAGTCATTGAGCCGTCGAAAGAGTTCGGCTATCGCGATCTGAAAACTATACAGCGGCTCCGCCGCCAAAGGGATACTAGTTTCATCGCTACAGCCGAAGACCTGCGCTTGCCGTACCGCTTATGGCTGTTGCGTAGTCGCCAGACACAGTGGCCGCAACTCCAGTCCAAACTCGACGACATCGCACGTTTACTGGCTTCGGGTAATACGTCAGACGCTCGGTTAGCCCTCAACCGGATCGAAGCCAAAGCGCAACTTGAACACTCACTGCGCCAAGGCAGCCCAACGTATTAAGAATTCTCGTATGGCGCGGGAAGTAGACACAACGTGCGTGAGGCACAACGAGCCGTCGCACAATTCGGTGTTGAACTAAGCCGGGCCGTTCACATTGTTAACGCGCACCTGCAAGAGTGAGCTAGAAACTAGGCTCGCACGCAAACCTAGTTTGCGGCGCCAACTATGACTAGTCAGGCCAGTCGGCAGATAGATAACATTGTTTATTGACAAAGGTGTACTCACTACACCTTTCGCCGGGAGCGCTCCCTCATAGCCCTCCAACGATTCCGCCCATGGTAGTGGTCGGATTGGCGGCCGAACGCCACGCAGGCCTTAAACGCAAGCGAGTGGCAGATGGTTTAGAGCGAGAAGCGTGATTCCTGATGCCACAGCCGTTGTCTGT
>CAYLJO010000423.1:0-3404 GCA_964383905.1 uncultured Blastocatellaceae bacterium | reverse complement strand
ACCATCTCCAGTGAACGCTCCATCATGATCCCGACCAGAGTGTCCGGGCCGACCCCGAGCCGTTGGAGGTGATGGGCCAGCTGGTTCGCTCGGGCGTTGAGCTCACGGTAGCTTAACCGCTCATCTTCACCGACCACGGCCACGGCTTCCGGGGTACGCTCCACTTGCGCCTCAAAGAGGTGATGAATGCACTGGTTCTTGTGATCCTCTCTCCCGGTATCATTCCATTCAATGAGCAGCTGATGGCGCTCGTTCGCGGTCAAGAGCGGCAATTCGGAGAGTCGCGCATCGGGGCGCCTGACCATCCCCTCCAGCAAACTCTGAAAATGGCCGGTCAGCCGCGCGATGGTGGAAGCATCAAAACGGCTTCGATCATACATGATCCGCAGCAGCAATCTGGGACCCGGTGCCACCACCGCGGTGAGGGGATAATTCGTTTGTTCAAAATAACGGGCGTGACGGATCAACTCCCCATCGCGCAGCTGGACAGAACTATCTACCGGATAGTTTTCAAAGACAAAGATGCTCTCGAAGAGCGGCAGGCTCCGCGGCACATCGCTCCACCCCTGCACCTCGACCAGCGGGCTGTACTCATATTGGAGAAGCTCAACTTGCTGCTCCTGTAAGCCCCTCATCCATGGCACAAGCGAGGCCGCGGGTGGCACCCTCACCCGCACGGGTAAGGTGTTGATGAACAGCCCGACCATCGATTCGACCTCCCGGAGGGCTGGCGGGCGCCCCGACATGGTCGCGCCGAAGACGAGGTCCTCCTCGCCGCTATACCGGTTCAGCAGCAACGCCCAGGTGCCCTCGACCAGCGTGTTGAGCGTTAACCGATGCTGCCGGGCGAAGGACTGGAGTTCACCCGTCAATGCTTCCGGGAACTCCCGTCGCTGCTCATCAGAACCTTCCCGCTCGCCGCCCCCATGGCCGGCGATGCGATCTACCCCAAGGGGAGTCGGTGCCGTGAAGCCGCCGAGCGCCTGCTGCCAGTAGGCCTTGGCCTTCGACATATCCTGCTGCTGCAGCCACTTGATGTAGTCCCGGTAGGGACGGCTCCCCCGCTCAAGATGAAGATCTTGACCCCGGCGAAACGCCCCGTAAAAGTCCGAGACCTCCTTGAGGAGCAAGAAAACACTCCACCCGTCGAGCAGCACATGGTGGCTGCTCCAGACGAATTCATAAGCGTTCTCTCCCGTCCGGATAAGAACCAATCGCATCAACGGAGCTTTGAGGGGGTCGAAGCCCCGCTCTCGATCTGTCTCGAGAAAAGAGTCGAGGCGCGCCGGGCGCTCATCCCCAGGCACACCCCGCCAGTCGTGCTGCTCCCAAGGTAACTTGACCTCGTGCCGCACGACCTGGAGCGGCTGATCACCCCGCTCCCAAACGAAAGAAGTGCGCAGGATCGAGTGACGATTGACTGCTTGTTGCCAGGCCCGCTTGAACGCCAAGACATTCACATCATCCTGGAGAGCGCAGTGTATCTGTAAGCAATAGACGCCCGAATTGGGCGCGTAGAGGGTATGAAAGAGCATACCCTGCTGCATCGGCGACAGCGGATAGATGCCTTCGATGTTCTTCCTGCTCATTTCAATCCTCCGCGGGCTCGATAAGTTCCGCCATCAATTCATCCAGCTCTTCCTGGCTGAGGTTCGCTTCCGGAAAGTCCGAGGGGGTATAGCCCCCCGCCTCCGTCGACTGGCAATGAGCGATCAGCGACCGTAGCGCCGCGAGATATTCCGTCGCCAAATCTTTTATCGTCGCTCGTCGATGAACATTTTCGCTATAAGTCCAATCCAGCCTGAGCCGCCCTCCCTCGATCAAGCTATTAATCTCCACGAGGTATCGACGCTTCCCTTTCAAGCTGTGCAGGGGCCCGGTGGACTCATGGGCGAAGCTGAAGGAGGAGGATGATGCGGTCAACCATTGATCAAACTGCCCGAGGTAGTTGAAGCTTAGCTCGGCCTGAGGAAGCGACTCAAGCTGATCGGCGATCTCATTCTCCCCGCTCAAGTAACGCAGCACGCCGTAGCCGATGCCTCGATTCGGAATCCCCCGCAACTGCTCCTTGATCCTCTTCAAGGCCTGGGGTGCGGCGGCGGCGGCGATGCCACCCCGGTCAGCCTCGCCCAGATCCAACATGACGGGAAAGCTGGTGGTGAACCAGCCCACCGTGCGTGACAGGTCGATATCTTCGACGATCTCCTCCCGCCCGTGGCCTTCCAGATCGATCAGCAGACTATGGATCCCGCTCCACTTCGCAAAAGCTTGGATGAGTGCCGTCAGCAACACGTCGTTGATCTGCGTATGATAGGCCGCCGGCACTTCCTGTAGGAGCGCCCTCGTCTCTTCCGCACTGAGGGATACCGACACCCGGCCGGCCGACCCCTCGGTGTTCGCCCCCCTCGCATCATCGACCGGCAGAGAGAGGGCGCGCGTTCGTTCCTCGGCCAACCAATAGCCGAGCTCCCGGCGAAGAGCATCCGACTGCCCGTGCTCTTTCAGCCGCGTGGCCCACTCTTTAAAGGAAGTCGTCTTAGGTGGCAAGTCGATGCTCTGGCCGCGGCGCAGCTGATCGTAGGCCTGCTGCAGGTCTTCCAGCAGGATCCGCCATGAGACGCCATCGATCACGAGGTGGTGGATGATCAGCAACAGCCGACCCGACCTTCCGTGGCCGAGGTCGAAGAGCGCGACCCGCAGGAGCGGTCCTTCCTCGAGGTTCAAGCTCGACTGCAGCCCGGCGGCTGCCTCCTCCATGGCCGGCCCCTGCTCGGCCTCGGACAACCCCGATAGGTCAAAAAGAGAGAAAACGGAGTGATCCTCCACGCCGGCGTTGGTCTGTTGCCACCCGTTCTCCCCCCTCACAAAGCGCAGGCGCAGCGCATCATGATGCGAGATTAAGCGTTGAACAACCTGCTCCAGGATGGCCGGGTCGAGGGCTTCGTGCGCCTCAAGCAGCAGGGCTTGGTTCCAGTGGTGAGGCTCCGGCACATCCTGTTCGAAGAACCAGTGTTGGATCGGCGTCAGCGGGGCCCACCCGCTGACGATACTCTGTTCTGCCTGGGCAACTGAAGTTGCTACTGCCGCTACCCTTCCCAGCTCGGCGATCGTCTGGTGCTGAAAGAGCTGTCTGGGGACCAGCCGCAGGCCTTTCTGGTTGGCTCTGGCGATGATCTGAATGCTGAGGATGGAATCTCCGCCGAGATCAAAGAAGTTGTCATGGATCCCGACTCGCTCCAGCTTCAGCACCTCGCCCCAAATGGAGGCCAACTGCTCCTCGGTTGGCGTGCCTGGCGGCACAAAGGCGCCTGCCAATTCGGGCCTCACCTGCTCAGGCACTGGCAGCCGACGGCGATCCACCTTACCACTGGGCGTGAGCGGCAACTCATCCAGTACGACGAACG
>CAYLJO010000422.1:0-3413 GCA_964383905.1 uncultured Blastocatellaceae bacterium | reverse complement strand
CGATAGCGTACAACAACCTGGGCGTCGTTTATGGCAGGCTGCGTCGTTACGAGCGAGCTGCTGCGTCTTTGGCGCGCGCGGTTAACCTCCAGCCTGAGATGGCCAAAGCTCATTTCAACCTCGGGATGATGCATTTTGCGATGAAGGACAAGGTGGCCGCGTTACAGCAATACAGAATACTCACCACCCTCAATCCGGAAATGGCGAGAGATCTCTATTCAGAGATCTACAGCGATAAGGTTCTCGATCTGAAATTGTTTGCCGAGAAGGCCCGTAATAAAGATTGACGGAGACGGTTCGGAACACAAAGAATGAAGACGATTTTAATCGCCCTGATAGCGGAAGAGCTTGAGGACCAGCGGTTTATGCTGAGGCGGCTATTGGAGTTGAACCGTTATCGGGTAGTGCACGCGGTTAACGGTCAGGAAGCGGTGGAAGTCGTACGGCGAGAGCGTCCCGACCTGATTTTGATGAGTTTAACTTTGCCTCCGCTCAACGGCTTCTATGCTACGCGTCGCATACGCGAATACCCAGAGTTCCGTGATGTGCCGGTTGTGGCGGTCTCCGCCGATGACACGCCCTACTTCCGCGCCGCCGCGCGTGTTGCAGGCTACAGCGCGTTCATCACAAAGCCGGTTGATTTAGATATCATGCAAGACATTTTGAACCGTCTATGCTCGATCAAAGTGAGATGCGCACCTAAGGGGTGCACGTCCTGATCGCTACGTTTTGCAGGAGGCTGCTGACCTATGACATTCACATCGTATACCTCTCGCGTTACCAGTTTCGAAGGCGCAGAAAGGGCCCCCGGCATCGCCCTGGTGGCTCACGACGGCTGTAAAAGGGCGATCGTCGAGTGGGCGCGGTTTAATCGCGGCACACTCTCATCATTCGCTCTCTACACGACTGGCACCACGGGCGCGCTTCTTGAGCAAGAGGTCGGATTGAGGGTCCACCGCTTACTCAGCGGGCCTTACGGCGGGGATGCCCAAATTGGCGCGCTTATCGCGGAGAGGCGCATCCGGTGCTTAATCTTCTTCTGGGACCCGCTCACGCCGCAGCCACACGATGTAGATGTGAAGGGCCTCTTGCGCCTGACGGTGTTGCACAACATTCCAACGGCGTGCAACCGCGTGACGGCCGACCTCCTCATCTCCTCATCGCTGCTCACACAATTTCTTGGTCGAAGCGCCGATCATCTGGCAGCGGCGGTGGCCGGTGACAGTTTTCCCCTGGGCCTCAAGACGGTTTCAGAGGCCCCTGTATAGAAGAGAGATTTATTGGTAGGGTCCCGAATTCGCCCGCCCGGCATGTTTACTTGAAGCGTATTACCAGACGCCCGCTGAAAAGGCGGGAATAGCCGACGTGGGTGCCTCTGAAGACCGATCTGAAGTTGTAAAGAAACAATTCATTGGTCAGATTCTGTATATTGAGCTGGATGTTAAGTGATGTCCGTTCCTTCCGCAGCAGATCCGCGCCCACTGAAAAGTCGAGTACGGTGCGTGGGCGCACCCGCCCGCGCTGAAAATCTATTTTGTCGTAAAAACGTGGATCAAACCCTTCGGCGATAAACTCGGCGCGCGTTGTGCCCGGCTCGACCTCGGTCGGGTAGCCGGAGTCGAAGCGCCCCCCGAAAATCGCATACAGGCCCGTCCGGCGATGATTGTAGATGGCTTGAAACTGCATTGCGTTGCGCTCATCCTGATCGGCAGAGAACTGCATAGCAGTTTCGCTGGATGTGACAGACGACTCGTCGAGAAACAGCCCGCCGTTAACCGTCGTCACATTGTAAGCCCGCGCATTTGCGTAAGAGATGAAGCCACTGAATCCGCGCAGGTCTGCCGATTCGAGTCGCAGCTCTTCTCCTGTAGTTCGCGCTGATGAGATTGTCAGCGGAAAGATCACGCCGGTTTCGAAGAGTTGATCGTCGTCGGCCAGGTTCTTGACCCGCTTCTGATACACGACCAGATTAAGACGGAAAAGATGCGAAAGCTGCTGCCGCGCTCCCACCTCATAGACATATTCTTTGTCAGGCAGGAGTGGCCGTGAGCCAGATTTTCCGTGGAGAACCGTGAGCGGCGAGAGCGCCGCGGCCTCTTGAGAGCTGGCGAGCAGTATGTTCTCGGCGGCAGGCGGCTGGAAGAGACGGTTGTAAGAGGCACGAAGCGTCGTCCGAGTAGGCGCGATATAGTAAGCAACGCCTATGCGCGGGCTCCAACCGTCATCCCTAATAACCAGCCTGTAGTTGTCATAACGGAGACCGGCATCAACGGTGAGATGTCGAAACAGCGTGAACCGGTCTTGCGCGTAAACGCTCAGTGTACGGCCCGTCCTCCGACCGTTGAAGACAAAAGGATTAATGGCGGTAAAAGCATTCACCGGATTGGGGACGGTATCGCCCTCATCGTCGACGAGGTCATCGAAGGGTGTGGTCGGATAGAAGCTGAAGCCTTCGCGCACCGGTGTGATTTTCAATTGGCCACCGAGCTTGAGGTTGTGGATGCCGCGCGTGAGCGAGAGCGCGGCGATCCCGCCAATGTTGTGCAATGTCCGATCCTGAAATGCGACGACCGGCGTGGACTGTTGATTGCTCGTCAGCCGTGCCGTCCCGGAGCGATGAAAGAAAGAGAATTGCCCCGCAGTATTGTTAGAAAAGATGTGCTGGTAGGTGATGAACGCCGAATTGTCGCGGAATCGCTGTCGCTGGTCCTGCCCGGCTGTCTCCTGGTCAAGCCGGTTCGGGGCCTGAAAGTTCGAGCCGCCGAACATGAATGTGCCGCGCAAGCTGCTCTTCCGACTGAACTGGTAATCGAGACGGAAGAATGCGTTGCCGGTGCGCCCCAGATTATGGAAGTTCTCGATCGTCGGAGGGTCGAGAAACCGTCGTGAGGTATTGGCAGAAAGAGTCGTCAGAAAACCAAGCTTCTTCGTGTGGGTGGAAAAGTCCGCGGCCACTTCACCGGAGGAAAAGCTGCCGCCGGAGAAACTCAGGCCCCCTTGCGTCGGCGTCTCCAGACCGGAGCGCGTGTTGATGTTGACAACCGCGGCGAGTCTTTCGCCGAACTCGGCCGGGATGCCCCCTGTCATGACTTCGACAGTGCGCAGCGTATGAGCATCAAGGCTGGTGGAAAAGATAGCCGACAGATTATCCGTGACGGGCACGCCGTCGACTACGTACTGGGGCTGTAATTCGGAGCCGCGCGGGTGAAGCCGGCCATCGTCATCAGGCGTGAGGCCGGGAACGGAAGCGACGATCGCTTCGATGCCGCGTGACGGGACTGCCACCGCCTGGCGTTCGATCTGCGATTGTTTGATGTCGGTGTCGGAAGAGGTATTATCCGGCTCCACTGCCGCGACTCTGTCTCTGACCGTCACGGTCTCAGCCGCTCCGGCGACTGCCAGTATGAAATCTA
>CAYLJO010000421.1:0-3414 GCA_964383905.1 uncultured Blastocatellaceae bacterium | reverse complement strand
ACGCGCACTAATGCCACCTGTGGGCAATAGTTACATAATGGCGGCAATTTACCGCAGGGACTTGAGAGTTAACGCAAAGGAAGAAAATAGAGGCCTATTCATGATCTCTTTCCTCTCAGATCCTCCGGCGTTCTCGGCGGTAAATCCTCGTCGTTAACGATCTTCGCCGCTTGATTGATATATTAAGATCCAATAGTACCAATCTTCTCGAATCACTCATCCTTTTCCAGGCCGAGGGCATGCTCACGAGCTTCCGTGATTCTTCCTTCAACGGTTTGCGTCGCCGGGTGGACGCCTTCCGCGGCGCGGCCACGACGCGCAAAGACGAGCATCACCACTCCGAAGGCAAGCATCACCAGGCCCCACCACAGATTGATATCGATCAAAAGCGAACGCTCGTAAACGCGCGGGTCGCCGCTGGTGATCAACCCGTAGATGGCGAGCAGCAGACCGAGCAGCGCAAACATCGCCCCAATCGGTAAACGCACATCCAATCCCATCCTGGCCACCTCCCATCCAAGCTAAGCGAAAATGATGTTCAGTAAAATCGTTAATACAATGACGATGACGGCGAGTGTCGTCGGCTTCCTATACCAGACGCGCTCGGGGTCTTCCGGTTTCGGTGTTAGGGAGTAAACCAACCCTTTGAGCTCATCGGCCGGGCGCGGGCGCGTCAGCAAGCTCACGATAACTGACACTACTATGCAGGTGACGAACGCGGTGATGGCCGTCCAGAAAGTCTGCGCCAGCTCACTCGGGTACGTTGTCAGGACTCCCAGGTACCCGCCCTTGAAGCCGACCACTGCGTTCGCCGGGAGTGTGAGGCCATGATGGATCGCCGCCCCCAGGGTGCCCGAAACGAGTCCGACGAATGCTCCGTGCCCGGTAGAACGGCTCCAGAACATGCCAATCGCAAAGGTCGCAAACAGCGGGGCGTTGACGAAAGCGAAGACGAGCTGCAGCAGGTCCATAATATTATTGAAAGACATGGCGATGTAAGCCGTCCCGATTGAAAGCACGATACCGAAGATGGTCGCGAATCGCCCCATCCAGAGGTAGTGGGCGTCGGACGCGCCCTTGCGTATGTAGCTCTGGTATATGTCATAGGTCCAGACGGTGTTAAAAGCCGTGACATTTCCCGCCATGCCGGACATGAAAGAGGCCAGTAGCGCGGTTAGTCCGAGGCCGAGCATCCCGGCGGGGAAATAGTGTACGAGCATCATCGGCGTGGCGAGATCGTAGTCAAGCACGGGCTTCCCCTTCTCGTCACGCTGAATGGCTCCGGTCTTCTCGTCCACCTTCGGAGGGATGATTCCCTGGCTGGCAGCCGCGGTCGGGCTATTCACCGTACCTTTAGCTTGTGCGGGTATGATCTGCGGGGAGACGGAAGCCAACGAACTGTTCTGCGCCTCGGCGCGGACGCTCGCCGGGGTTGGAGTTGTGGGGCGCGTCCCGACGGCGAGGGCCAGCATACCCGGCAGAATGACCAGGAACGGGAAGAACATTTTCGGCAGGGCGGCGATCAGCGGCGTGCGCCGCGCCGACGACATCGAATCGGCGGCCATCGCGCGCTGGACGACCAGAAAGTCCGTGCACCAGTAGCCGAATGAAAGGACGAAGCCGAGCCCCATGACGAGGCCGAACCATTCCACGCCGACCGGGTTATGCGCCGGGCTGTCCATAAAGGCCCACGACTGTGTATAAGCCGTCGGCGCAAAACCACGGGCGGTCGAAACGACCGCCAGTTTTGCTTTCAGCCCCTCCCACCCGCCGACATCACGCAGGCCCAGGAAGACGAGCGGGATGAATCCGAAAACGATCAGGAAGAACTGCAGCACCTCGTTGTAAATCGCGCTCGTCAGGCCGCCGAGGAATGTATAGCAGAGGACGATCAGCGCGGCGATGATCATGCTGAAGTTGAAGTCCCACCCGAGCAGGAGGTTGAAGAGCTTGCCCATCGCGTACATGGAGACGCCCGAGGAGAAGATGGTCATCACCGCAAACGAGATGGCATTGAGCCCGCGCGTCTTCTCGTCGAAGCGCAGCCTCAGATACTCCGGCACGCTGCGCGCGCGCGAGCCGTAGTAAAAGGGCATCATGAAGAGCCCGACGAAGACCATCGCCGGTATCGCGCCCACCCAGTAAAAATGGCTTGTCGCGATGCCGTACTTGGCGCCCGACGCGCCCATCCCGATGACTTCCTGCGCCCCGAGATTAGCCGAGATGAAGGCCAGGCCGGTAATCCATGCGGGAATTGAGCGTCCCGAGAGGAAAAAATCCGTGCTCGTTCGCATAAAACGCTTGAGCGCGAACCCGATGCCGAGCACGAAAATAAAATAAATCACCATCACGGCGTAATCGATCCAGATCAAGTTGTAAGCGCGCGGCATATGCTGAATTCTCCTGGTTATATTTTGGTTCTCAGACTAAAAAGATAGCTTTGGATACCCGAATTAGGCTCATTGTTTACTACATAACGTTTCAAGATTCAAATAGCATTGGGGTGCGGCAACGAGAATTTGGTAGAAAAATAGGGTAACCTAATGAACATTGTGAGTTTCCTGGCCCGAACCCCTGTTTTTATTGGTCAGACCTTACCTGCCGGTGAGACCTGAAGGCTCATGGCTCGTGATATTTTTATTCCTCCGTCAGACTGTGGAAGGGGGATTGTCAGGGGGCCGCCAATGTGATGGGAACTAAAGCGGGCATCTGACCGGCCACCTGATGCCTGGCGCTGCGACGCGTCAGGACAAGCCCGACACTTAGATTTGGCTATAGAGGTACTCGAAACCTGTTGCCCCTCCTTTATAGGTGGAGGGGCGGAAGCCAGAGCTTGCAACCACATCACAGTCAGTGTCCATTTCCATCTCAAATCCGTGTGCTCTGATTGCATTGTTCCATTCCTGAGCAGAAACCATTCTTTCTGCTTTGGTATAAACGTTCAGGTCAACCGACATCCCCTCATACAACCGGCAAGGTTAAACGGCAGGTGCCATTGTTAAATGCGCTGACCTTGAGCGATAAATCTTTTTCACCAAGCGACACCGATATGCAATCAGGCTGTCGCCTTCCGGGAAGGTGCATTCTGATCAGAAGCGCTCTCTTCACCTTGGCCGATGATCCTCAGCAGCAGCGTCTGGAGGGTGTGGAGCGTCTCGGACAGTTCCTGTGACGGGGGCGGCTCCTCCGGCCGGAAAGCTTTTCGACGGCGGATGGTGATCGCTTCGTCAATGAGCTCGCGCAGCACCGCCGCTTCCGACTTTTGCCCGGTCTCTTCCATGATCTGATTGATGGCCGCGACCTGGTCGGTCCACGGGTTGAAGCCATAGACTTTCGACTTCAAAAGGGTTCGTTTGCTCTTTCTCATCAGGTGTGCCTCCCGCCTGAGGGCGCTTAAGAAATGTCCCCGAAGAT
>CAYLJO010000420.1:0-3431 GCA_964383905.1 uncultured Blastocatellaceae bacterium | reverse complement strand
TGATTTGTTCATCTGTCAAGTTTATCATTGCTCTCTTCTCTGCGTAACATCAGTTTGTAATTAGGTTTCACCCATTTTGATAATAATTGACTTCGCCACTCAACTCTTTGCCTTCACAGTCCGGCGCATTGCCCTCAATAAACCCGTCGAACCGGTGAGTCTCCAAGGAGGAGGGAAGCGGCAGTAAGCTTTGTGTGGCGTGGCACGCGCGCGCCCACTCGATCAAAGCTTCATAGTGTGCCTCCTCGTCCAGCCTTCCGTACCACTCGATACCTTCAGGCGTGATGACTTGCGCGACGTTGGGCACATCGCACGGCCCCAGGCAGCCGGATATCGTCAGTTGGATCGTTTTCAGCAGCCGCTCTTTTTTCCACGTAGTCTTGAGCAGTTCCTCCGGCAAACCGGGTCGCCCTTTGTCCGTCCGACCGCAACAGCAGCCTTTACAAACGACGACCTGCGCGAGCACGTGCCGCTTCGTCTTAACCGGCGGTTGATCGAGAACGCTCATTTACGTTTCCCACTCAGCGGACGCCCATTGCAGTATTGCCCCTTCTTGTACGCTTTGCGGTGCTTGCCCTTTCTGCTCATGCTTTCACTTCCCGCTCGTCTGTGAGCTTCGACGCCGCCGGCAGCAGCCGCGCCGAGTTAAGAATAAAGGCCAACTCCGAGGTGACGTGGATGAAGGCGGCGAGCAGCGGGTTGAGCAGCCCGAACGCCGCCAGCCCGACGCCGATGGCATCGACTAAGAGCGTGCCCGTGAAGTTTGCCATGATGATGCGGTGACACCGCCGCGCGATCTTCACGGTCTCGACGAACTTGAGCAGGTCGTTGCCCAAGAGCATTATCTGTGCGCTCTCGCGCGCCACGTCAGTGCCCGACCCCATCGCGACGCCTACGTCGGCCTGCATCAAGGCGGGCGCGTCGTTAATGCCGTCGCCGACCATCGCCACCTTCCGGCCTTCGGCGATCAGCCCTTTGACGCGCCCCATCTTCTGCTCCGGCAATAACTCTGCTTCCACTTCGTCAATGCCGAGTTCTTCGCCTACCGTACGCGCGATGCCTTCGGCGTCCCCCGTCAGCAGGATTGTGCGCAGGCCCATACGCCGCAACTCCGCGACCGCTGCGACCGATTGCGGTCTGAGCACATCCGAGACGCGCAGCGCGCCGAGGAACTCGCCGTTGCGCGCGACGAGTATCTCCGAAGAGGGGTCGGAAGTTCGGTCAAAACCGTTGACAGCTAAATTACGGTCCGCAAACAGCGCCTTATTACCGACGACGATCTCCTCCCCGTCTATCAGGCAGATTAGACCTTTGCCCGGAACGTAGTTGAACTGTTCCGGCTCGACGACTGAGAGCGAGCTCTCCGCCGCCTTCTTTAAGATCGCTTTAGCCAGAGGGTGTTCTGAAGGTCGTTCGGCAATCGCGGCCGCTTCCAAAACGCGCACTCGACTAACGCCGGGGGCGGGTTCGATGCCGGTGATCTCGGGGTCGCCGTGCGTGAGCGTGCCCGTCTTGTCTAGCACGACCGTATCGACTGAACTCAAGAGTTCCAGGTATCGCCCGCCTTTCACTATCGCCCCATGGCGTGCAGCCTGCCCGATGGCCCCGAGAATGGCTAAGGGAGTGCCGGCTGCAATACCGCACGCGCCGGCGACGATAATGACGGAAATAGTAGAGCGCGCATCGTGAGTGATGATGAAGGTCAGGACGGCGCAGGCCAGGGCGAAATAGACCAAGTAGCCGGCGAGCCGATCCGCCGTCTTCTGAATCGGGGCGCGTGCTTTTTCCGCCGCCTCGACCGCCTGGATGATCTTGCCGAAGGCAGTATCACGACCGATGCCCGCAGTCTTAATTTCGAGCGCGCCGGACTGGTTGATCGTGCCGGCATAGACGTGAGTGCCCGCCAGTTTTTCAACGGGGAGGGATTCGCCCGTAATCGTGGCCTGGTCAACGAAGGAGTGGCCGCCGATAACCTCGCCGTCGACGGGGATGCGCGAACCGGGCTTGACAACTACCACATCGCCGACTTTGATTTCAGCGGCGCCCACTTCATGTGCCTCGCCCCCCCCACGCCGCACCAATGCGTTGCGGGGCAAGAAATCCAGCAAGTCTTTAATCGCCCGGCGCCCGCGCCCCACCGTCATGCCTTCCAGGACTTCGGCGATCAGGACGAAGAGCACGATTATAAGTGCGGTAAAGAACTGGCCGATGGCTAGCGCTGCGACGATGGCGATGGTCATCGAGAGTTCCATCGTCATCCGGCGGGCGCGCAGCGCCTCGAATGCCTCTTTCAAGATCGGATACATGCCGACCAATGCGCCGACGACACCGATGATGCTGAAGCGCTGGAACGGCTCCCAGACATGAAACCAGACTAAAGCGCTGGCTATGGCGACGAAGCCGATCCGTGCCATGTCAGCCCGCTCTAAGTGGTGCTCCTCTGTATGGCCCTCGATTTCGTCCGCTTCGGCTTCCGCCTGATGCGCAACCTGCGGAGTAGCGCCTTCGGGTGTAATGACAGTCCCGGCTTTAGTCACGGCGACATCTTGTTCGATCATAATGATTCCTTCCTCGCCAATTGTTTACCGCAGGTAAGTCTTCACAACGTCCATCAGTTCCCGTGCCGCCTTGGCTTGTTTCGATATCGGCTTCTCGTCCGGGTCAACGAGGTGGAAACGGATGTGGCCTTCGATGACTTCAGCCATCAGACCGTTGATCGCACCGCGACAGGCGGCGATGGTCTGAAGAAGTTCGGTGCAGTCCCGCTCATGATCGAGCGCTTTCTCGATGGCCTCTACCTGGCCGCGGATGCGGCGCACGCGGTTAAGCAATTTCTTTTTGTCTCTGATTGTATGAGCCATGTGATTTCCTTTCCGAAGCGTTATACTATACTAGTACAAGGTATATGTCTATCGTCAGTAACCATACCAGACCTTGAAAGATCATCAAATGCGCGAAGGCATGTGCGAGAATAGGGTGAGCCTTTATGATGACACTTCTTTTTACGGCACTGGCGATGTGCTCGACTTTGATCGGCGGCTACATTGCCGTCAAGGCTAGACACCGCATTCATCTTTTAATGGGGCTGGGCGCCGGGGTTCTTCTCGGGGCGGTCTTCTTTGACCTCTTGCCCGAAGCCTTGTCAGTGGGCGCGGACCAGGGATGGAGTTTCCGCGTCATCCTCGGCATCGTGGTGACGGGATTTCTTTTCTTTTACCTTGTGGAGAGATTGTTAGTCCTGCACGCCTGCCCCGAAGGTGAATGCACGTATGAAGTCACCAACACGTCGGCCGCCTCGGCTCGGTCGGCTTGATAGTCCACAGCACACTGGACGGCGCGGCTATAGGCGCGGCTTCTTTAGTTGACTGGCGCACGGGACTTCTATATGACGAACAGCTCAAGAAGTGGATTTTCAAGTCGCTAGTGCAAAG
>CAYLJO010000419.1:0-3456 GCA_964383905.1 uncultured Blastocatellaceae bacterium | reverse complement strand
GCGGAATAGCAAGGTGGCAATGCGCTCAGGCGGGTTTAAGCAAAAGGAAGCAATAGACAGCAAAATATAGCAAGAAGCCGAGGGGCCACTTTTCATAACCTGAATGTGTCAGGAACACGCCGCGAATCACCGAGGAGATATGGCTACAACTACCGGAAAGAAAACTGCGACGCAGCCGGCCCGGAAGGATGACAATGAAAAGGAGATATTGTTGTGAAAAACGACGACCGCAAACCCACGACCACAGACGCCGGGATCCCCGTACCGAGCGACGAGTTCTCGCTCACGGTCGGGCCCGACGGCCCCATCCTGCTGCAGGACACCTACATCATCGAGCAGATGGCCACCTTCAACCGCGAACGGATTGCCGAGCGCCAACCCCACGCCAAAGGTTCCGGGGCCTTCGGACACTTCGAAGTGACCAAAGATGTCAGCGCCTACACCAAGGCTGCGGTGTTCCAGCCGAGGACGAGGACGGAGACCTTGATTCGATTCTCCACGGTCGCCGGCGAGCAGGGCAGCCCCGACACGTGGCGAGACCCGCGCGGCTTCGCGCTCAAGTTCTACACCAGCCAGGGCAACTACGACATCGTCGGGAACAACACGCCGGTCTTCTTCGTGCGCGACCCCGCGAAGTTCCAACACTTCATCCGCTCGCAGAAGCGGCGCGCCGACAGCGGCCTGCGCGACCACGACATGCAGTGGGACTTCTGGACCCTCTCGCCCGAGTCGGCGCACCAGGTCACGATCCTCTTCGGTGATCGCGGGATCCCGAAGACGTGGCGGCACATGAACGGCTACTCGAGCCACACCTACATGTGGGTCAACGCGAAGGGAGAGCGCTTCTGGGTGAAGTACCACTTCAAGACCGACCAGGGCATCGAGTTCCTCACGCAGGAAGAGGCCGACCGGGTCGCCGGGGAGGACGCCGACTACCACCGGCGGGATCTGTTCGAAGCGATCAGGCGGCGTGACTACCCCAGTTGGACGCTTCATGCGCAGATCATGCCTTTCGCGGAGGCGAAGACCTACCGGTTCAACCCCTTTGATCTCACGAAGGTGTGGCCCCACGGCGACTACCCGTTGCGCGAGGTCGGGCGGCTGACGCTCACGCGCAACCCGACTGACTTCCACACGGAGATCGAGCAGGCGGCGTTCGAGCCGAACAACATGGTGCCGGGCGTCGGCCCCAGCCCGGACAAGATGTTGCTCGCCCGCCTCTTCTCCTACTCGGACGCCCACCGCGCGCGGATGGGGGTCAACTACAAGCAGGTCCCGGTCAACCGGCCCAAAGCCCCGGTCCACAGCTACAGCAAGGACGGGGCCATGCGTGTCGAGAACGTGTCCGATCCCGTGTACGCGCCCAACTCCAAGGGCGGGCCGGCCGCCGATCCGGAGCACTTCCCCTACGTGGAGAAGTGGGAGGCGAGCGGCGAATTCATTCACGCCGCGTACACCTTGCGCAAGGATGACGACGATTGGGGCCAGGCCGGGACGCTGGTGCGCAAGGTGATGGACGGTGCGGCGCGCAGCCGGCTGGTATCCAACGTGGTCGGTCACCTCAGGAAAGGAGTGTCGGCGCCGGTGCTGGAGCGTGCGATAGCATACTGGCGCAACATCGACAGGGGGATCGGCGACCGCATCGCCGGAGGCATGAACGCCGAATGAGGACGAGCTAATGATACCAGCAGTCACGTTTGAGCCACAGTGCCAGGAACCCTTGATGGCTTCGCCGGCAACGCGGCCCTGCCGGTCGAGCACGACGATGGCCGGGATTTGATCCACGCCTAATTCCCGGGCGGCCTTCCCACGGGGGTCGCGGAGCACCGGCAGTGGCAGGTTATGCTTGCGGACGAACTCGCGCAATTGATCGTCCGAAGCGTAGTCCTTCGATTTCGGTGATTCCGAGTCTGTGCTCACCAGGTAGAAGACAACGCCCTTTGCGGCGTAGTCATGGGCCAGCTTACGCAGCAGATCGGCCTCCCGCCTCGTGACCGGCATCCAGCTCGCGCCGATTATTAACACGGCTACCTTGCCGCGCAGGCTGCTGCTGGAGACATCCCCACCGTCAATTGACCTGAGCGAAGAGGGGCGCGGCCACTAATCGTGTATCTGACATTCACTTCCCTTGGCCTTTCATCCTGCCGGCTGATTCCCCTCCCGGCAGTAAACGGTCGATCAGATCTTTCAACCGGTCGGCGTCAATCGGCTTCATAACGTACTCCGCGCAGCCTGCCGCCAGGGCGGAGTCACGCAACTCGGGCGAGTCGTAAGCCGAAACGGCTACAATCCGCACATCCCTCATCCCTTCAATCTCGCGGATCCGGCGTGTGGCATTAACCCCGTCGATGAGGGGCAGGTTGATATCCATCAGAATCAGGTCAGGGTGTTCGCGCCGGGCGAGTTCCACGGCCTCGATACCGTTCAGGGCTTCGACGACGCGGTGCCCCTTCCCCTCTGCCACCCGCCGTATCAAAGAGCGGGTGTCGTCGAAGTCCTCGACCACCATGACGGTTGATTCCGGTGTACCACTCACCTCTTGTCGCCTTTCTTCTAACGGGTCCTACCAGGGCACGTCCTCACCCAGCCCGAGGTCGCCTGCGCGCGTGGCCTGGGAACGATTAATGGCCGCCCTGGTGATCTGCGCGAGCAGGTTACATACTCCTTCGATGAGATTCGCGGGCGGGACATCCGCTTTGCAGGGGACATAAACGCCATACCCAAGATCATCCGCCACGGTGAAGATCTCGATCCCCTGATCCGTGGCCGGGCCTGACTCGCCATTCCCGCCATTACTCTGATCCGGATCCTCGTCCGTGCTCACGTCTTGCCGCCTTTCTGTAGTATTTACTCGCCTCACTTATCCGGTGTCGGCCTCCACTCATAAGGTGCCAGGCAGCGCCCGCAAGCCAGCTTGGTGAAACTATTGAAAATAACCGAATCAATGGTCAACTCTCTTCCGTTGGTAGTGCCCAGTTCCTTGCCACAGTTCGGGCAATTAAATGGCGACCAATCTTCGGGTGGCTTTACTTCTTGCCCGCTCACTTCACGTCTGCCTTTCTTCTTGCCGGCTCATTTCTTCTGCCCGGCTTGCATACTCTGATCGCGTGTTTTCGCTCGCATCATGCGCCCCTTCTCCTCTTGCCATGTGGCCTGCATGCGCATCAGGCTGGGCCTGTATCGCTCGAAATCTTGTGCAACCAAGTCTGCGGTTGATTGAGTAACTATAAAAGCAGGCTTCTGCTCAGGGTCTTCATCAGGCGTCGGCATCTCAAACAGTCCCACGGTGGTATTATCGACAATCACCATAATTGCCAACCACGTCATCTCCCGCTTGCTCATTTCTTGCAGCCCCTCTTCTTGCTACCAGTCCTGGTAGTGGTTTAATAACTCTGTCCGCAACGCACAAGGAACTATATGCCCGGCTGCGCGTAGTGACTGGGGCACCGCGTTAGG
>CAYLJO010000418.1:0-3472 GCA_964383905.1 uncultured Blastocatellaceae bacterium | reverse complement strand
GGTTCAGCGGATCGCCGTCAAGCGTGACAAACATAGCGGCCAGGTCATCGAGAGGATGGGGCTCAGGGCGCGTGAGACTTAAGGAAAAAAGTGGCACTCAGTAAGTCATGCTCTCACTTCTAAGTAAATTAGTCTCATCAAATCGAAAAGCCAGGAGACGTTCTCTCTTGATCAGGTGATTGTGTTGAAAAGACTGAGCTTATCTTTTCTATTCTGTTTCAGTATCCTTTTCCCGCTCGTGCCGCAGGCCGCTTACGGGAAGTCTGTTGCCTCTCCTACTCGGATAGTCAATAGTGACGGCGCATCGAGGGCGGCCGGCTCGACCGCAAGCGGATCCGTCGCACAGCGTCGCCGCCCTGCAACTGCCCGCGCCGCCGATGCCAACGTTACACGGTGGGAGCGGCAGGCGCTGAACGTCACCATCATCCGCGATGACTGGGGAATACCGCACGTCTATGGGCGGACGGACGCCGACGCCGTCTTCGGGCTGCTCTACGCGCAGGCCGAGGACGACTTTAACCGTGTGGAGATGAACTACCTCAACGCGCTGGGGCGGATGGCCGAGGCGGAGGGCGAGCGCGCAATCTACCAGGACCTACGCATGAGGCTCTTCACAGATGCGGACAGCCTGAGGGCGCAATTCGCGGCGAGTCCCGGATGGCTGAAGGCGCTGATGAAGGCCATGGCCGACGGGCTGAATTACTACCTATACAAGCACCCGGAGGTGAAGCCCAGGGTCATCACCCGCTTCGAGCCGTGGATGGCGCTCAGCTTCACAGAGGGGAGCATCGGCTGGGATGTCGAGACGATAAACCTCCGGCAGCTAGAGGCGTTCTACGGAAGTGACCCCGCGCACCGCCTCTCCAGGAACGGCACAGAGGCGGAAGAGGAGCGAGAGTTCGGCGGCGAGCCGGGTGGGTCAAACGGTATCGCCGTCGCGCCGTCGAACACAGCCGACCACCGCGCGCTCCTGCTCATCAACCCGCACACCTCCTTCTTCTTCCGCGCAGAGGCGCAGGCGGTGAGCGGGCAGGGATTGAACGCGTACGGCGCTGTAACGTGGGGGCAGTTCTTCGTCTATCAGGGCTTCAACGAGCGTGTGGGATGGATGCACACCTCAAGCGCCGCTGACGCCATAGACGAGTACATGGAAACGATCGTCAAGAAAGGCGGACGGCTCTACTACCGCTACGGCGGAGGGGAGCGACCCGTGATGGTCTCTCGAATCAGAATTTCTTACCGGACCGTCAATGGCATGGCGCGCAAGGAATTCACGGTCTATCACACGCACCACGGTCCGGTCGTGCGCGAGGCGGACGGCAAGTGGGTGAGCGTGCGGCTGATGTACGAGCCGGTGAAGGCGCTCACACAGTCCTACATGCGGACGAAGGCCAGGAGCTACGGGGAGTTCCGCCGTGTGATGGAGCTTCACACCAACTCGTCCAATAACACTATCTACGCGGACGCGGACGGCCACATCGCCTACTTCCACGCCAACTTTATTCCCCGGCGCGACCCGCGCTTTGATTGGACCAGGCCGGTGGACGGCAGCGACCCGGCCACTGAGTGGCGCGGGCTGCTCTCGGTAGAGGAGTCGCCGCACCTCTTCGACCCGCAGAGTGGCTGGCTCTACAACTCCAACGACTGGCCGTGGGAGGCCGCAGGGCCGGACAGCCCGAAGCGGGAGAATTATCCGCGGTACGTGGACCAGGGCGGTCCGTCGCCGCGCGGTCGGCACGCGGTCCGGGTGCTCCGGGACAAGAAGGACTTCACGCTGGAGTCTCTTCGGGGCGCTGCCTACGACAGCTACCTGACGGCGTTCGACGAGCTGCTTCCGCCGCTCTTCAAGGCGTACGATGAAGCACCGAGCAGCGACCAGCTGAAGGCTAAGCTGGCCGAGCAGATTGAGCTGCTGCGCAACTGGGACCGCCGCTGGTCTGTCACGTCTGTGCCGACATCACTGGCGGTATTCTGGGGAACCGAGCTGGGACGCAGGGGCGCTAATCCCACGGCGGAAGAGCAGCTCAAGGCGCTTGAGGCGGCCTCGGACCGGCTGGCGCGGGATTTCGGGAGCTGGAAGACGTCCTGGGGTGAGATCAACCGCTTCCAGCGTCTCACCGGCGACATCTCGCAACCGTTCAGCGATGCCGCACAGAGTATCCCCGTGGGCTTCACCGCCGGGCGCTGGGGTTCGCTGGCATCGTTCGCGGCACTGCCTTACCCGGGGGCGAAGCGTTGGTACGGGACAAGCGGGAACAGCTTTGTGGCGGTAGTGGAGTTCGGAGATAAAGTGCGCGCACGTGCCATCACGGTCGGGGGCGAGAGCGGCCATCACGGCTCGCCGCACTTCAACGACCAAGCCGAGCGGTACGCGACGGGCAATCTCAGGGAAGTCTATTTCTATCGCGCGCAGCTGAAGGGGCACACGGAGCGTACATACCATCCAGGCCGCTGATTGGGGCAAAGCTCGACCCTACACCGATTACCTGATTAGTTCCTTTGGCCCAACCACCGGCTTGTCCCGCTTGCTCAGTATAATTTCCCCGAGCGTTATATCATTTGCGACAACCCTTCGATGTAAATCTTTATGACACGACGAGAAGTACTGACATCAAACTGAGGGCGCGAATACGAAGCATGAGCCAAGCATAAAATGAGAAGTAGTGTGCCTGAAAATATCCTGAACAGACCTTTGCTTCTCATGTCGCTATACCTCTCAACAGATGTCTAACGCCGCATTCACCCGCGCCCTGAATCCTAATCTTTAAAACTCAATCTATTTGGCGTCGGGTGCAATGCAATGTTAAGTTGCCTTGGGGTTAGGGACCTGCAAATCCCTGCAGATCTTGCGCGCTAAAAATTCGTTGATCTCTCGATGACGTGGGATAGCCGATGATCTCTGAGCGGTACGATTGACATAAACAGTGTGATTGCCGCCCTCTCGCAGAAATTCGCAACCATGTGATTCCAAGTGACGAATAAGTTCCTTACGCTTCATGCCGCTGACAATGAGACTGACTCACGAATGACCTCTTGTCCTTGGAGTTGCTCTTCGGCAAGGATGCGGTTGGCTTCTAAGACAAGCTCAATAGCCTCTTCTAAATTAACTCTAACTTCTTCAAGCGTATTTCCCTGGGTATTCGCACCTGGTAATTCCTCGACGAAGCCGATATAGCCTTCTGTCACCTTCTGAAAAACTTTAGTTAATTTGAAATTCATTCAACTCGCTCCATTTTGGTCTTACACTATTGTACAACATTCGCACCGGCAACTTAACTATTTAATCACCGGCGCGCAGGGACTTAACAGAAACGACTCAACCTGTGATCGCGTCCGGTGCATTCCCTGTTAGTAACTATGATAGCAGTTGAGTCTCATAGCCAAAGAGCAGTAAGTTGAGTTTGACCGAACAACTTCTACAAAGGAGGAGGCTCAACTGTGAAGAGAAAATACACCATTACCTTGCCCGACG
>CAYLJO010000417.1:0-3476 GCA_964383905.1 uncultured Blastocatellaceae bacterium | reverse complement strand
GGCGTGCTCGCCGAGAAGCTGCGCGGCCAGCAGAGTGCGGAGGAGCGCCAGCAGCACTTGCGCCAGGTGGACGCGGCGCTCGACGCGCAGTTCCGCTTCGTGGTGGACCTGATGAGGGAGTACGCGATGACGGTATAAGGACGGTGTGATACTGATGTGCGATGAGCGCTCGCGGCCTTGAAAGGCCGGCGCACGGGACGTGAACCGGGCTGAAGCCCTCGGGAACGCCGAGAACTCAAAACGAAATCAGTATCATCTGGTATGTTGGGCCGGGCAAGAAATTGTCCGGCCCAATTTGTTGGCGGAGCAACACGATGTTCGGTTGTCAAAGTGCAGTGGTTGCGTGGTCGCAAGCGGGTGGATGGTTTTAGGTTACGAGAGCGGCGCTTGGATGGAGTGGGTATTGGGCAGGCGGTTGTAAAGCTGGAGCGTAGCCGTACTTTCCTTTAGCGTGTGAAGAGCTTGATCGCACCGCCCACCACCGCAAGCACAGCACCACCAAGAGCAAGAAGGGCCAGAGGCGATATATGGGAATCAGCGCGAGGCACAGGTATTACCGGCGGCTCGACATTTTGAGCGAAATTGCTTGACTCGGAAGCTGGAGTAGGGTCTGGAGAATAGGGATCTACTGTTACGACGCGCAGTACTTCATCACCACCAGTCGCATTTTCCACTATCATCGCATCTGAACAGTGGGCAACAAACACGGGTGAGCGATCAAGCCAAAACGCTTGATAGCCACTGCGCAACTGGTCTTCCAACTCTGAAAAGAGACGCCAATTGACCGTATCCGCGTGAAAATGCCCCCTGATTGCCACGCCCATGGTCAGCAAGATTGGCCGTGTCGCCTTGTCATACAATGGACTATTTTCAGTGCCACCTATCATCGTGCTGTCTGCGAATGCGACACGGTAGATAAGGGTTAGATTCTGAGGAAAAGTGGTTGTGGCATATACATGCCGGCACAGCACGGTGCCTTCCTCAGTAGGTTGCCCGTGAGTTGTCACGAACGCGGCTACATCTTCGGACTTGTTTGCTTCACACATAAAGCGAGGCGCGACAATCGTCTGATGCCCGTGATATTGACTTCTCCCAACTAAGAACGACCATGCCTCAACAGATGGTGTCATGGGCGCCCCCTACTCCTCAGCGGTTGCTTGTGGTGATGGTAAGAGCATTCCCAGGAAAGGCAACATCAAGCAGATCGGAGAGGAATTTGAACTGCTCTTCCACCTTTTTGAATGCCTGTTCTTCACTTTCTACCACATCCATCTCATGCTGGTGCTTTGCCTTGTAGTCCTCGACACGTTGCCTGGCCCTATCTCGGTAACGCTGCATCAGGTCTTTTTCAAACTCGTCAAACGCGGTCTGCGACATGAGGATGCCTATGGCGTGGAATTGGGCGCGCGCATAGCCGAGGGTCACGGACCAAAACAGCCACTTCAACCGCTCTCGAAAAGTGATACGTCCCGCGTGTTTGAGCTGCTGTGAATACGCTTCTCGGAACTCGCGGCGCAGCTCACGCACCTCTTTGGCCTGTCGAGCTACCTCATCCCGCAAAATGCAGGCGAGGGGCATTTCCACATTCACCGGCTCGATGTGGCCGTCCTGCCGCTTGAGCATTTCGACCCTATTGGTCTCTTCACTATGAACGATTTTCTGAACGTAGCTCGGGCCTACCGAGCTCACTGGGATAAGCCGAAAGGCTTTGCCTGCTCGGCCTTGCCTGGTGGCAATCGCATCAACAAGGCTCCTATTGCGTAGAATGCCGCGAACTTCGGGCCATTCGGACGGTTGAAAGAGGTCCCACTTGGTGAGCACAAGGTGAATTGGAATGGCCAAATCCGCGCGATACAAGATACTCAAAGGCACATCGTATTTGTGATCAAAGTCGAACTCAGTCATCTCGCCGCGCATCAACTGGAGCACGTCATAGCCATCAATCATTCCAACAAGCGCATGCGCGTTTCCAAGGTGGGATTCGAACGTTTGTTTGCCAGACTCACTGCGCTCAGTAGATGTCAAGTGTTCGCCCGCATAATCGAGATAGGTGAAGGCAGCGGCAGGAACGTGTTCTCCGTTTCTTCCCTCGACCTGACAGATAAATTGCCACTCCATAAAGTCACCGAGTAGATTCCCGGCGGGCCACTTCTTCTGAACGTCGGCTATTTGGGCAAAAATCGCGCTCAAGCGTGCCTCTTGTGACAGGTCAGCGGGCTGGAGAAAGAATGAGCTGGCCGCGGAAGCAGCCCGCAACCGGTTGAATAAACTCGCCAAATAGACGGTCTTGCCACATGTTGAAGGACCAAGCATCACAATTTTATATGCTCGCATTGGTACCCATCCGTTCACCTACAAGGTCACGAAATGAGGTTATGAAAGACAGCCTGTCAAATCTCAGTATATCAGGAGGGTTTCGATTTGCAAAGTGGCAGGAGTTCGAGATTAGGAAGGGAGTTCGCACATTTTCTCACAGAGGCGGCTGTAAGCGGAAACGATTTGGAGCATAGTTTGCTCGGCCTGGTGATCGTCCGTGCGCCGGGCGGCTTCTCTGGCGGTGACTTCTTCGCGCATCCCGTGTAGTATGTGGGGCACGAGCAAGCGTGACTCGGCATGCAGAGGGCGCCCGGGTGGATGCCCCTACAATATGATGCGCGGTGAGCTATCGCGGCGGAGAGGCATCATGAGGATGCCAGAAGGGAGCGAGTATGCGCGAGAGCGAGAGAGCGGGAGCGGTGCAGACAGTGCGGGCGACGACGCTGGGGGAGGCGTGGGTGGCGGTGGCGGCGCGTATTCTGGCGGAGGGCGAGGCGTCCAGGTATGACGGGCTGCCCATCGTGGAGCTGGCGCATGTAACGCTCGACATCGCCCGGCCCGATCCGGACGACCCGTTCATCGCGGCGCACGGCGACCCGGAGCGGCTGGCGTGGATGCGGGCGAACTTTACCGACTATGCCCGCGTGGCGGCGCTGGGCGACGCGGAGAGCTACGCGACGCGGCTGTATGATTATGGGCGCAGCGGACGCGACCAGATCGCGTGGGTCGTCGAGCGACTGCGCCGCGACCCGCTCTCACGCTCCGCGACGATTACGACGTTCCAGCCGCTTACCGATACAAGCTATATTCCGTGCATCAGCCTGCTGGACTTCTGGCTGCCCAACGGCGCACTGGAGCTGGTGATCTACGCGCATAGCATAGACTTCGGCGCGAAGGGCTACGGGAACCTCGTGGAGCTGGCGGCGGTGCAGCGGCGGGCGGCATCCGCGCTGGACGTGCCGGTTGGGCGGCTGGTACTAATCGTGAAGTCCGCGCATATCTACGAGACCGAGCGGGAGTATATGGCCGGCATCGTGGCAGGGTCTGGGAGTGTGGTAAGTGATCGCGGCACTAAAGTGCCGGCGCACGAGACGGGGAGCGGGCTGAAGCCATCCGTGAATGCCGGCAACCCAGCCATGTCAGGTAGTACACGGAAACAG
>CAYLJO010000416.1:0-3483 GCA_964383905.1 uncultured Blastocatellaceae bacterium | reverse complement strand
GCCGCCAAAGCCTCGGCCGGCACCTCGTCCTCCGGATATCCCGGCAACCCAAACTGGGGTACGTCGAGCCCCTCAAGTTCAACCTCGGTCGTAACCCGCATCGACTTCATCTTGTTCACGACACGAAAAACGCCGTATGTCGCCCCGAATGCCCATGCCGCGCACAGCGTCGCGCCGATCAATTGGCAGACAAACTGGCGCGTGTCTCCATGAAGCAGGCCCGTCACGCCCTGGCCTGCATGTCCGAGGTAGTTGGCGGCTCCGATCCCGTTCCACCCCGCGCCGTAGCTGCCGTCGGCAAAGATTCCGACACAAACAGCCCCCAGCCAGCCGCAGAAGCCGTGCACCGAGATCGCGCCGCAGGGGTCATCTATCTTGGCCACCCGCTCATTAAAGAGAACACCCAGGCAGACCAGTAACCCGGCGAGAACGCCGATTATAACGGCGGAGGTCGGCGACACAAAGGCGCACGGCGCGGTGATCGCCACCAGCCCGGCGAGCATCCCGTTACAGGCCATCGTGATGTCGGGTTTGCCGAACTGGGAATACCAAAACAGCATGGCGGTGGCCGACCCGGCGACGGCCGCCAGGTTGGTATTGATCGCGATGGCGGAAATACGCAGGTCGGTCGCGCCGAGCGTCGAGCCGGGGTTAAAACCCATCCAGCCGAACAGGAGAATAAAAGTGCCCGTGACGACGAACGCGAGGTTGTGCGCCGGGAAGGGTTTTGGCTTGCCGTCCGGCCCGTATTTGCCGAGGCGGGGACCCAGGATGACGGCAAGCGCCATGGCGCAGAACCCGCCAACGGCGTGTACCACCGTCGAGCCCGCAAAGTCGACGTAGCCGTGAGCGAGGTTCATGGTCGCGCCGAGCTGCGAGAGCCAGCCGCCGCCCCACACCCAGCAACCGAAGACGGGGTAGAGAATTCCGCCGACGAACAACTCGCACAGGAGGAACGACCAGAAAGTTATCCGCTCGCAGATGGCCCCCACAATAATGTAGCCGGCCGTCTCCATGAACACGACCTCAAAAAGCGTAAGGCAAAGACTCCCGGCGTCATTCGCCGGGCCGCTGAGAAAGAAACCCTTACCGCCCAGGAATCCCCACCCGCCGCTCCCGAGCAGGAACTTATTCAGTGCCGGCGCGCCGCCCAGATTCGTCGGGGCGTTATTGATTGCCACGGCGCCAAACTGGAACGCGAATCCGATCGCGTAGTAGGCGAGGAAGGCGAAAACGTACGCCGCGAAATTCAGCATCATCAGGTGGGCGGCGTTCTTCTTCCGCACCAACCCACACGTCAGGAGGGCGAACCCGGCCTGCATGAAGAGCACCAGGTATCCCGTGAGCAGTGTCCAGGAGAAGTTGGTGGCAACGCGGACGTGGCCCACGGCGTCGGCGAGCTTGACCGCGAGCGGCTCCTTCGCCGCCTGGGCTTGGTAGTCGTCAAAATCCTTCCTCTTCTTAGCATAATCCGGGTCACTCTTGTCGGTCGGCTCCGTCACGACAAAGGCGTTGCCGGCGGCGTCTACCGCATTCGTCTTGTCCCCGGTGGCGACGCCGGCCGGATCGCTCTGGGGTTCCGGGGCCGCGGCCTGGGCCGCGACGGAAAGCGCCATCACGCAAAGCGCCATAAATAGGGATACGACAACAAAACTTAGGTGCTTCAGTAAGGCTAGGCGCCGCGGTACAGAACTTGCGAGGGGGCGCAGGCCTGCGCCCCCTGTTTTATTATCTCGGGTCATGCTTAAGCTCCTTATTTTTATTAGCCGACAAAGTTTCTAACTCACCCTCAGGGTTATTGATGAAAACTCCCCGATGACCGAATAGACACTGGGACTGGAACGACCGGTCTTCCTTGACCGTCCCTCCGGGCGGATTGCTTCTTGAAGGATGCCGTAGCCTCACGATGCGCAGGCGATGAGTATCAAAACAACTTTCGTACCACGTTTAATCATATGCGGTTCGCGATAACGGTTCTAAAGCAATGTTCGTGGGAAGTACGGTTTAACGCGGTTCGCTGGTAGACATGGTCCGCTCGTCCCCATACAGTGGGTTAAAGACAAAATTGTAGCTATCGACGTAAAATGCCTACCAAATTGTCAGAACATCTTTGATGTTCTGACGTCGCCTGGACGGACGGAGGTCTTCCCACGACCCGAAACGATCGCGAGTGCTCGGGTTTCCGGCGACATTAACCACGTCCTTCCCAAAAACCGGGCTTAAGCCTATAAGTATTTTCTTCGAGGTTGTAAGTTCTTGAACCCACCCGGCAGAACTCTCCGGGGCCGGCGCGCCGGTACCGCAAACCTTACACCGCTGCTTCAGCCCGCTCGCCGGTACGTATGCGTATCACGTCGTCCAGAGTGATAATGAATATCTTGCCATCACCAAACTTGCCCGTCCGACCGGTCTTCATAATGGCCTCGATGACACGATCTTCGATATCGTCGGGGATGATCACTTCAATCTTGAGCTTGGGGACAAACTCGATCTGGTACTCCGCCCCGCGATACGTTTCCGTATGCCCTCGCTGGCGACCGTAGCCCTGGACCTCGCTAACGGTCATGCCGGCTACGTCCGCTTCGTGGAGCGCATTGCGAACCGCCTCCAGAAGGTGCGGCCTGATAATCGCCTCGATCTTCTTCATGTAGTAACCTCCACAGTTGGTGTTCGGCGACACCGGTCCGGAACCTGCCGGCAAGCCCCACAACTGATGTTGGCGCTAGGGGGGCACCGCAGAACCTGGAGGTTCTCATACCGGGTTAAATAACATCCTGAGGACACAGCAAACTTCGTGCCGCTTTTTACGCGAGGTTGATGGTGATGACGACCGGGAGGAATCGGCTCTCGCTAACCATGATTAGCCAAGGCTGGTATCACGCGCGCTCTTCGACAGCTTCGCCGTGGAGCGCCGATCAGGAAGAGACCGTAGACCCGAGACTTGCAGTTATCCACTTTCAGAGTACCAAAGTTGAGCCCTCGCCACATAGAGTGGCCCCGGTTAGGCTAAATTGCCTCAATCTCTCGTGACAATCCTTCCCCCACGAGAGATTGATATACACCCCGGGTCAACAAATTTGTATCTTCGCGCTTAATAACAGACATATTTGTTGCTCGGTTGGGATCCTTTGATAAGATCAGCTAACCAATTCCGCGAGTTGCCCGCGAATTTAGCGCCTTTATCCCGCCTCGATGTCTCTTATCAGGTGCTTGGCACAGGATTTGTCACGAAAGGACCGGTAGACCCTGCCCGACTATTACCCGAGCCATCAGTGTTCGCTTTCCGGCGCGCCTGTGGGGTCGGCACAAGGAGATGTGATCGCCCCGGCGAGCACGGGGTTGAGGTTCGCCGAACCAACAGATGGCCCGTCCGTTTCAATGTGGGCTACAGCATCAACAACTGGCAGAACGGAGGCGGGAGCAGCAACGCTCTCTTCATCTATTACGGAATCACTTTCTGATCGGTTTACGCCGGCCTATTTT
>CAYLJO010000415.1:0-3485 GCA_964383905.1 uncultured Blastocatellaceae bacterium | reverse complement strand
ACGGTATTGGTAAAGGCAAGACCGGGGCACCCTGTGGCGAGCGATGACCTTGGTGTCGCCCCTTCCTTGACACCCGCCGTGTGCTCCGTCCACTTGCCGATAAACTTCGCCGGCATCGAAGTGTCCTGCGCGCCCGCCACCTCACTCGCCGGTTTGCTCGCCGCAGACAGCTCAACACAACAGTCCGCAGACACGAATTTGAGGATCGTCCACCATAGCGCAGCTTCCCGGGAGAGGTGAGGGTATTCCCGCCAGATCATCTCACGCGAGTAATATACGTCACGGCAGATCCGCTCTTACCTCACGGCGCTGCGACTACTGCACGGTCCGCCCGGCCAGGCTTGCCACCGCCGCGATCAGCTCCGCCGGCTCGACCGGCTTCGCCAGGTGCACCTGGTAGCCCGCTGTCAGCGCGCGCACCCGATCCTCCGTCCGCGCGTATGCCGTTAAGGCCACGGCCGGGGTCCCTCCACCGCGCTCCGCCGGCAGCGCGCGCACCCTCCGGATCAGCCAGTAGCCGTCCTCCCCGGGCATCCCGATATCAAAGACCAGCACGCCCGGCCTCTGCTCCTCTATCGCCTCCAGCGCCTCTCCCGCCGACGCGGCCGATCTCACCTCGGCGCCGCACCGCTCGAGCATGGCCGTGAGCACCTCACGTGCGCCCGCCTCGTCATCAACAATCAGCACCCGCAAGCCATCCAGCGCCGGCGGGCAGTCTAACACCTCGTCGGCGCCGGCCGTCGGGTGCCGGCGTTCGACATCGCCGTCCAAAAAGCGCTGCCGGTCGTGCGCGATCATCACCGGCAACGCCACCGTGAAGGTCGCCCCGTGCCCCTCCCCGGGGCTCTCAGCGCGCACCGTCCCGCCGTGCAGCTCGACCAGGTGCCGCACGATCGCCAGGCCTAAGCCAAGGCCGCCGTGCGCCCTGCCCGTCGATTGATCGGCCTGCCGGAAGCGGTCAAAGACGAAGGGCAGGAACTGCGGGCTGATCCCCTGCCCGGTGTCGCTCACCGTCACCTCCACGTGAGAGTTAACGCGTTCGAGTCTGACCTGCACGCGCCCGCCTTTGGGCGTGTACTTAATGGCGTTCGAGAGCAGATTCCAGGCGACCTGCTGCATCCGATCCGGGTCGCCCGAGACCCCTCCGGCGCGCGGGTCGAGCAGCACCTGGAGGCGGATGGATTTGGCCTCGGCCGCGGGCCTGACCGACTCGACCACCGCTTCGATGACTGACCCGAGGTCGAACGGGCGCACGTCCAGCCGCAGCTTGCCGGTGATGATGCGCGAGACGTCCAGCAGGTCGTCGACCAGTTGCGCCTGCGCCTTGGCGTTACGCGCGATGGCCTCGACGGCGCGCGCGCGGTTCGCTTCGTCGAGCGCGTCGGCATCCAGTAGCCGCGCCCAACCCAGGATAGAGGTCAACGGGGTGCGCAGCTCGTGCGAGAGTGTGGCGAGGAACTCCTCCTTCAGCCGGCTCGCTTCCTCGGCGGTAGCGCGGGCCCGCCGCTCCTGCTCTAAGAGAGTCCGGCGCTCCTCCTCGGCCCGCTTGCGCTCACTGATGTCGCGGGTGATCGCCGAGGCCCCGGTGATCGTGCCCGACCCGTCCCTGATGGGCGAGACGGTGACCGAGACGTCGAACCTGGTCCCGTCCTTCCTGACGCGGACGGTCTCGAGCTGTTCGACCCTTTCCCCGCGGCCGATCCTTTCCGTAATCCTATGTAGCTCCTCCACACGCTCGGGCGGGACGATGAGGGAGAGGTGCCGGCCGATGGCCTCCTCCGCCGAATAGCCGTACATCCGCTCGGCGGCCCGGTTCCAGCTCGTGATGACACCTTCGAGGGTCTTACCGATGATGGCCTCATCCGAGGACTCGACGATGGCCGCCAGTTGCGAACGGGTCTCGACGGCCCTCTCGTAGGACCGTATCAACTCTTTGGCGCGCAGGTTAGCCGCACGGAGTGACCCGCAGATCCAGCTGATGAAGCTGCCCCCGCCGACAAAAAGGAGCAGCCGAACGGCGTCCGTCAGGTTGGTGATCGAAAAGGAATAAATGGGCTCGATGTACAAGATGGTGGCGGCCAGGGCGCTGAGGCCGGTCGCCAAGAGACCCGGGCCGAGGCCGCCGTACCAGGCCGCGAGCGTGACGGTCGGGAAGAAGAGGATGAACGGGACGCCGGAGCCAAGCACCAAGGAGAGAGGGATCCTGATCAGGACGGCCAGGGCGGTGATCAGGACGGCGGAGCCGTAGCGGAGCAGCGCGGGGCGAGGGTCTCGCGACATAATGTTGTTTGCCTCCAGGGCGCCTGTGTGCGATCGGCTGTGTAGAACCTGCAGGAGTCGGGTGCCGGACTGATTCTACACTCATTATAGCATGCCGGGGAGAAAGGCCTCCCCGGGCAGCACGATGAACGCGACGAAGGTGTTGCCCCACATCACTTCGGGCCCGCCTTCCTGCTAACCCCTCCCGACAAAATCAGCGAGAAAGGGCCGGAGCATCCCCCGGTGTCGGCTCGCCCCCGCGATACTGCTGTGGTAATACTCAAAGGTATTGGCCTCAGTCACATCACGGGTGACTGAGGCTAGCAGCTCAGCCTGACCCTTACTGAGGGCCACAAGATACCGATCGAGTGCGGCGTCGTACCTCTTGGCCTCCTCGTGAAAAGCCCTCATTGATGCGACCATCTCCTCTTCGGCCGGCATCATGCCAGGGGGATCTTTTTAATCACTTCACGTCCCGCTCTCTTCACTCCACTAACCCCACGTGAACGGCCGCGTAAACTGAACCGCCACGTCGCACGTCCCCAATGGCTGCCGATAGCTGCGCAACACAAGCCCGCTGGCCCTCACATCCCTCCTCACAGACCCATCCCTGGGAGAGGCCGGCGCGCCTGAGCCGCGCGTGGATCCGTGACCCCTGCTTGACGCAACAAGCAATGCGCATGAAGACCCCCCTTCGCTGATGTCGTGAAGCAGCGCGGCGCACTCGAAGGCCAGGCCGTTCCTATCGACGCCTGTGGCGACAACTGACCAGGTGCTCCCTCGGCGCGGGTACGCCCGCCGCTCCATCCGGCTGCTGGCCACTGCTGCCTTTCCTCACCTTAGACGTAACCGAGCAGCAGGAGGATGATGACGATGAGCAGGACCAGGCCGAGGCCGCCGCTCGGGTAATAGCCCCAGCCACGGCTATAGGGCCATGCCGGGACGGCGCCAACGAGTAACAGAATCAGGATGATGATCAGAATAAGGCCCATTTCACTTCTCCCTCTAAATTATTTCTTGCCTTTCTTCCTGCCTGTGAGGTAATGGTGCGGTGCTGGAAAGACCGGCGCACTGCTTAACACGGAACTCACCCGTCGGCCGACACGCCAGCGCTCTCAGAGAGCAAACCACGCACCGTATCAACCAGCTCATCAATCCCCGGTTTGAAGAGGTAGGCGTTTGCGCCGCTGCTTAACCCATCTCCCCGGTCCGATTCAGATACCGCA
>CAYLJO010000414.1:0-3487 GCA_964383905.1 uncultured Blastocatellaceae bacterium | reverse complement strand
ACGAACGGGTGTCGCCGGTTCAGGTGCGTGGGCGCCCCACCCCGGCGCATCACTAGTCATTCACCCTCTGCAACCTCTGGCTGATCTTCCGGCTGTGCTTGTCTCTCCTGACTGCGATCCGCTGCACGTACACCCGAGTCGTCGAGACGTGGCGGTGCATCTACGCCTCCTACAATGTTGCAAAAACAGTCGCGGCGGCGAAATAATAACCAAGTATCTATCACAAGAGAGGGCTCTTCCTATGCAAAGCAAAGTTAAAGCGGGGCGGAGGGATGACTCGGATGTCTCCGTGCGCCTCTCCTATCTGCTGATCGGCGCCGGCATTGGCGCCATCCTGGCGCTGCTGTTCACGCCCAAATCAGGTCGAGAGTTACGCGGCGACCTCGCTGATACGGCGCGCAAGGGTATCGCTCCGCTGCGCGAGGTGACGGCGCGCCTTGGAGCCGGTGCGGGCGCCTCTGATGAAGCTGCTGGCGGGCCGGCCTCTGAACAGGTCTCTACCCCTGCGGAAGCGGGTAGGCCGGCCGATGGGGCGAAACAGGTGACGGGAGTTTAGCGGGATATCCGAACGGGCCCATCAGATTATAAATCGCTAATACTGAATGTCTGTTAGTAATGCCAAAGATGGCAGGGGCTTTCAATATTCCGTTATGGCAAGGGCACACCCACGCCGGCAGCCCTCAGCGTTGCCTCATCAGCGCCACGCCCCGCGCAGCAGTCCGATAGCTTCCCGTCAATCACTACCGCCGGAACGCTGCGGATGCCGTACCGCTTAGCTCTCGCTGCCACATCCGGTTGGCGCATATCCAGGACCCGAACATCGCATGACGGGCAAGCGATAGCCTTGATCATCCGAATAGTGTCATCACACGCCGGGCACCCGGCACTGAATACTTCGATCTGACGCTTATTGCTCATGATGGATTCCCTTTCTATTTCTAGTATAAACCCTGGACCGGTCTACAGAGTCAACCCCCGAAAAACACTCTCCATCTTGCCCAAATAGTCGGCTACAAGCCATACTTTTAAGCAAATTCTTTCGGAGTAGAATCGGTTAATCATCATCGGTTAATGATCGGCGGCACTCGCGGCAATAGCCTAAGAGTTCCAGCCGATAGTCTCTGACCGCAAACCCCGCTTGGGGTTTGATATTCTTCAACGCATTGATGCCGCCCTTCGCATCCAGATCGGAGATTTTTCCGCACACCAGGCAGCGCGTGTGGTAATGGTAATCCGTGCGGATGTCGTAGCGCGCCGCAGCATCCCCATAGGTGAGCTTAGAGATGGCCCCGCATTGAACCAGAGCTTCGAGATTCTTATAGACTGTCGCCAGGCTGATCTTCGGGAGCTCTGACTTGACGGCCAGATAGACCTCATAGACCTCTTCAGCCGTCGGATGATGCTCGACTTTGCAGAGATAAGTGAAGACCGCGGCGCGTTGACGCGTGAAATGCGCCCCCTGCGCTTCCAGTCTTTTCCTCAGTTCCAACTCTTTCTCTCTTTTACTCATCCTTTGATGCTTGCGCGATAGTTTGGTCTCCGCGCCTTTTGTAAGTCAAAAGTAATTATTGATTATCTAAGGGCGATTGCGTTTACCTTTTTAGTCCATCTGCCTTCACGCGCCTGACGTGCCATGGTTCTGGCCGCCAAGGGGCGTGACGCCAACTCGGTCCGCGCCGTGCAGCAATTTCTTGGCTTTGGGAGTTGGGATGACACCGCCATCCTTGAGCGGCGTGAGCAGTTGGTGGCGACTGACATCGGTGAAGACGACGGTGTAATGATCCGCGACCGCGACGGCTTTCCGAAGAAAGGTGAGCACTCGGTTGGTGTGGCTCGGCAGTACTGTGGTGCTCTCTCGAAAGATCGCAAATTGTCAGCACGGAGTCTTCACCGCTTATCTCAGTAGCCGCGGTTACACCTTCGTCGATCGCCGATTGTACGTGCCAAAGCATTGGTTTGGTGACGATCACATCGAGAAAAGAGGGCGTCGCGGCGTGCCGGAAGATTTGCCGTTCAAGAAGGAGCCGGAGCTGGCCCTTGAAATGCTGCGCGGCGTAGTTGAACGCGGACGGTTGCCGTTTCGCTCTCGTGACAGCGGATGAGCATTATGGAATGGATCCTAAGTTCCTCGATGGCGTCGCACGGCGCGGGCTGCGTACTACTTTGCTGAAGTCCCGGTTTCGACAAAGGTCTGGGCGGGGGCTGTGGAAGTCATCGCGCCAGGCCAAGGGAAGATGGGACGCCCACGCAGTACGACCGAAGCAATTCCGAGTGACTACCCCGAAGAGGTCTGGTCATATCTAAACTCCGCTACGCCCTCCCAACCAAACACGGGGACGCGGAGAGAACAACTCCTTACTAAGTGGCGCAGCGAAGGCAGAATCCAACAGGGCTTCTCGCCGAAGGGCGAGCGCAGGATTGAATCTTTGAGTGGCAACATTTCGAACATGCGTAGGCTGAGTATCAACGAGTTGAACGACCGCACGACGATGCTTCTTGACGTGCCCGCCAGAGTATCGCTGATGAAGCGTGGGCTAAGTGAGATCCTGCGCGTGCTCAGCGCTGCTAAAAGCAGTCAATAGGAGCGGCCTCGGCGACGACTTGGGTAGTGGGTCATTTTCACTGTTGAACAAGAGGCGGGTGGCGGCACAGCAAGGTAAAGCAAATTCGGGCAAGATTCCGGAAGAAACGCATAGCCGTCGCTGACTACAATGATGAAGTCGAGTGAGTTGAATTGCATTCGGCAGCTTGGGTGCTCTCTTCGGCATGGAGTTAGTGAAGGGCGATTCACTTCGTTTCCGAACTTACACCGAGCAACTAAAGATTGAAAGGAAGAAGGAGAAATGAGGCAAGCACATAAACACACAACCGTCCGACTGCTCGCAATCGTAATACTGGCAGGTCTGATGGCGACTGCGGCAAGCGCGCAGAGGGCGTCGGCAGCCAAGATCCCCGGCGACAGGGCGGACCCGGAATGTTAGCAGCCGACCTTCCCCGCGACCGGGCAGCATTCATGGCGCGATCGCAGGTGCTCAATTTTGCGGACAATTTCTCAGCGACGATCACCACAGCTGCATGGAGAACCAAACCGAGCTGGATGCTAGTGGCGGGAAGCGATCGAACCATCAGCCCGGACTTGGAACGTTGGTATGGCAAGCGGGCCAACAGCCACACGGTCGAAGTCGCAGGCGCCAGCCACTCAGTCTACGTCTCGCATCCCAAGGAAGTTGCAGATGTAATTGAGAGTGCAGCACGTGCGGTCTCGACTCCGCAAAGACGGTGATCAACCACGTCGCTTTACGGTAATACCCGCACCCGGGGGGGTGGCGCGAAACGCGAAGTACCGTGAGGAGTTGTCAGATAAAGCAGTTGTCGATAGGTACTAAACATTCTGCATTTCTCAGACAAACGCCGATCACACGAGGGGGTACAAAATGGACGCATCTACAGCTGAAACAAAAGAAGTAGTACTCGGTCTTGGGAAGGC
>CAYLJO010000413.1:0-3499 GCA_964383905.1 uncultured Blastocatellaceae bacterium | reverse complement strand
CGCCTGACCTGCAGGAGTTCCAGGACACCGTGCACCGGCTGCAGGAGATGGAGCGCCTCGGCCTCATCAGACGCCTGTTTATGCAGACGCGCACCAACAGTAACGGGGAATTCATCGACCTGGCGATGGTACAGGGCGGACTGACCGCGGAAGGCGAACGGTTACTACACGAATATGAGATGGGGTCGAAACAGAGGGCCTGAGCGGCACATACCGTTTTCTGTCTGCGAGGGTTACGTAACTCCGCCGGATCGTTGAGAGGCATTTGGCCTACGCACAAGCCAGGGGCGCGGTGTCCAGGCGTAATCAAGAAGCGACGGGCGGCGGGGATCAATTCTATTTCGTGACTTCCGACCGGTACTTGACGGGCTGAGGGGACAAGTAGAGGAGGAGTTTCCATGCGTGCACCAGTTGATAAGACGAATGCCGGTGGTGAAACGAGTCGGGACGAACCGAGGAGCAAAACGGGCGTCGTCGCGAGCAGACGAGAGTTCTTGAAATCCGCCGTTGCTGCCACGGTCGTGGCCGGCGCAATCTCACAGGCACGGGCCGCCGAGACAAAGGAGGGAATGCCCTATCGCGCCCTCGGGCGGACGGGAGTGAAGGTCTCGGTCATCGGCCTTGGAGGGTATCACATCGGCAAAAAAGAGATCGATGAAGCGGAGAGCATCAGGATCATCCGCAGCGCCATCGACCGCGGGATCACCTTCATGGACAACTGCTGGGACTATAACGGCGGCACCAGTGAAATCCGCATGGGCAAGGCCTTGGGCGGCGGCTACCGTCAAAAGGCCTTCCTCATGACCAAAGTAGACGGCCGCACCAAAGAGGCCGCGGCGAGGCAGATTGAGGAATCCCTCCGGCGGTTGCAGACCGACTACGTCGACCTGATGCAGATGCACGAGGTCATCCGACTAGAAGACCCGGACCGCATCTTCGCACCCGGCGGCGCCATCGAAGCGCTGCTGGAAGCGCAGCGGGCAGGAAAGATTCGTTACATCGGTTTTACCGGGCACAAGGACCCGCTGGTTCATCTTCGGATGCTGGAGACCGCGGCGGCCAACCAATTCCGTTTCGACGCTGTGCAGTTGCCCTTGAACGTCATGGACGCTCATTTCCGCAGCTTCGAACACCATGTCCTGCCTCTGCTGGTGAAGGACGAGGTCGGTGTCTTGGGAATGAAAGCGCTGGGCGATCCCTTCATTCTGCAGAGTAAGACGGTGACGCCCATCGAGTGCTTGCACTACGCCCTGAACCTGCCGACTTCAACCGTGATCACGGGCATCGACCGTCTGGAAATCCTCGACCAGGCGCTCGAAGCGGCGCGTACCTTCAAGCCAATGAGCAAGGAAGCGGTCGCCGGCTTGCTCGCCCGCACTGCGAAAGCGGCGGCGACCGGCAAGTATGAGCAGTTTAAGACATCCAATCGTTACGATGGGACGGCGAAGAATCCGCAGTGGCTGGGCTGAGTCGGCAGCCGTGACCATGAACCTGAAACTCGGCAGTGTCACTCAACTCCCGTCGGCGTCTGGTGCATCCACGGTTAGGTTTCGCCGTTGACTTAACCACTATCACGACACTATCCAGAACTCAATGGTGGCAGATTCACGCCGCCTCCCAACTACTGTTATGATCCGCCTTGCCTCGATCCCGTACTTCTTTGATAGGAGGCTCTTGGCACGCTTTAAGTCAGCTACCTGCTCACGCATCCCATCCCTCCGATTAGGGTAAAGGATGATCCGCGCTCGGGAATGCGGTCTCGCCCTTAACGCCTTCGCATAATTCTTAACCCCGTCTTTGAATATCGGTCGGTCTATGAACACGGCCGGGTCACAATCAAGACACTCCTCATCGAATCGGAGGGGCAGGCTGAAATCTCTGACACCCGGGAGGGTAGGACTCGGCCGAGGCGGTGAAGCGTCCTCCGGCACGATCCACAACTCAGTCATGAATCTCCTACGGTACCCGCCTTCGACTACCACTATACGATTTGGCTCGACGCCCAACCCATGTATGAGGTAATTACGGTCGCCATAAATTCTTCTCAGGAATCGGCTGAAAGGGATGGAGCGTTGGTTGTAACTCACAAGGTAGCCGCGTGAGGACGGCCATTTATTCAATTCTCTGGCGAAGTCATCAAGTCTAATACTTTCACTGTCGGTGTCTAAAAACCCCAGTTCGGCAAACTTGCGAGCCGATAGAGCATTAACGTCTGACTGAGAGAAGGCGAATTGCTGAACCGCCAAGATCATTAAGCAAGAGATGGCCTTGAGACGTTGACTATGCATTCCCACATCAACTTTCGGCACAGCGAAGACACCTAACGGTGAAGCTCACCAGCGCACATAGATCGTAGAAGAAACAGAACAACTATATCGCGCGTCTGGTGCAGCGTTGGTTAGGCGCGGCCATCCTCTTCAGTCCAATTACCTTCATCCTCTTCAATTTCACCAACGGTGGGAAAGTCTGAATCCATGATGTACATAACTCCATCATTGTTCACTAATCTGCGGAAGCATTCAAAGTGACAGAAGAATTGTTGTTCTTTTTGATTCTCACGGGGCTGGTCAATATTGCTAACCAGAATCAAAGCACAAGGATCAAGCAACGCTGTACCACCCTCACTTGAGACAGTGTTCTTACAAATGCAGCATTCATAATCCATCAGATACCATGAAGCGCCTAGGCATAATGGCCTCCGATGGTTAATCTGCAAAGGGGGAGCAGAACGAATGAGGGGGAGGAGAGAGTGTTGAAGATAGAGCCAGGGGCGCAGGACTACGATGCCAGAGGAGAACCTTCGAGGGCGTTATGAGCAGCAGGCTGGTCCTGCCAGGCTCGAGCCTAGGGTGAAGCAGCTCCTCAAGTCGCACAGAAGTCAGGTGGTAAGAAATCCACGCATATCAGCATGATCAATCGTCGGGAGAACGGGTCCGCGCCTCTGGCTGTGTCTTCAAAGCAGAAGTGAGCAAAACCGCGAGGGAGCGGACCGAGCGGTAAAAGGGATGGTCTTGCCGCTTGACAACTGTCAACCATATCAACGCTGCGGTTAACCGGCGCGCTGAGTACGCCGAAGATAAAGAGCTTGTTGATCGCGCGTCCGGCTCAACCGCTGGTTATGCCCCGCCCCACACCGTCAGGCGGCCTGTTCCGTTAACTCACTTGGATGCACCAACAGATATTCTCTCACTTCTAGATTCATCCGATCTATCTCGGCCAAAAAACCTTCCGCCGATAGACGATAGTTCTGCGGATTTGTCTCCACCTGCCGCAAATTCTCTACCTGCCGCTGAAAGCGCCTAATCCGCTCCAATGTTGCTTCAAACTCCTGACCGTTCCTGATCATCTCTGATCACCTCCACGATGCCTCTTCTTCCGCCACCACGCTTGACCTGCCAATCGGCAAGCGCTCTCTAACTTTGAATTGAATCTCTCATTAGAGTCCTAGCTAGGACTCTACCAGGAGCCCTAGCCCCCTATTTTAGACTGCTTGCGCCTG
>CAYLJO010000412.1:0-3515 GCA_964383905.1 uncultured Blastocatellaceae bacterium | reverse complement strand
TAGAGCGCGCCCGGTTAGAAAAGCTGCGTGAAGACGTACAGGCAGGACTTACCGCGCTCAGAGAAGGTAGGTTCAAAGAGTATGCTTCGGCGGACGAGTTGTTTGACGACATCGTAACGGAGGGTAGGAAACGGCTGGCACAAAGCAAGAACGGTAGCAAAGGCAAAAGAAGTGACAGCAAAAGCAAAAAGAGCAGTAGCCGCCGATGACACTACGAATCTCCGAACCGGCGAGGGAGGACCTGCTGAAAATCTTGCAAGACGTAGCCTCGAACAACCCGGAAGCTGCCGGGCGGTTAATGCGAAGTTTCAAGGAGACTTTTGAGAAGTTGCTCCGGTTTCCAAATCTTGGCAGAGAGCGCCCTGAACTCGCTATTGGCATTCGCTCGTTCCCTACTGGCAAGTATATCGTCTTGTATCAGCTCGGCGGGCGAAGTTTTAGAGATCGTGCGCGTTCGTCATGGCGCCACCAAGTTGGACGAACTATTTGAGATTGAGTAGGCCATGAAAAGTGGCAAAGCAGAAGATGAAGCTCTGCGTTTATTGACACAGAGATGCCTTAACTTCGCATCACTTGTCCTGAACTACCCCCGGAGCGGCGGCGCATTGTCGCCGCGCGGCTGACCGACGCGGTTAACGATCTCTTCTAAAACCCGCGTGGCAGACTAACGCGCGAGGAGCTGCGCGAGCGCACCACGATCCACTTCGCGCCCTCCCGAGATGCAGACATCTTCGTCGGCGGGCGAGAGGCCGCAGGAGCGCGGGCAGATTGATCTGACGGTCGAGCTATCGGACTGGAGTATGTCCGTCAGAAAACAGCGACAGGTGGAGCGCTCGCTGACTCCGCTGCTCGCCGAACTCTTTAACATCCCGCCCGAAGGACATGATGGCCTCAACATTCGCGCTTATCGGCACGATGGTTTATAGCATCGCCCGCGTTTCGGCGGTCGTGGATATGAAGGCCAGGGATTACTACCCGCAGGGCAAACGCATCTCAATTTGTCAAGAGTCGGGCTGCTTGCGACCCAAAACTTCCAATGATGTTTGCGGATTCGATTAACTCCTATCTCACCGGCGTGATAAGATTTCACGCGCGTTCGCCCCGTCTGCACTTAGACCTATGCTATACTAAATGTTCGTCTTTTGTTATGAGATTCGTGTGAACGTCATTTTGCCGGTCGAGCCGCGAGGATCCAATTCTTGAGCCCACCCGCGCGCGCGGGATTCGATGCCTGCATTACCCACCGAGATTAAGATGAGAGAGGGAAGCGCTTTTGACGCACAATCATGTTGAAACTGGCGTACGAGCGCCGGCGCGTAAGATTCCGGCCGCGAGGGTCCAGTTCTTACCCGAAGATCGCACCTGGATCGCCGAACGCATTCAGGAGGTCTTAGCTGGCGGACAGCTAACCCTCGGCAAGTATGGGGCCGAGTTCGAACGCCGGTTCGCCGCCCTCTGCGGGCGGCGCCACGCCATCGCCGTCAACAGCGGCACCAGCGCCCTCGAAATCGCGCTGCGCGCCCTGGGCGTCGAAGGCCGGGACGTGATCGTCCCGACCAACACCTTCTTCGCCACCGCGTCAGCGATCGTGCATGCGGGGGCGAATCCGGTGCTGGTGGACATGGACCCGGAGTCTTTCGGCATCCGGCCGGAGGATGTCGAGGCAGCCCTCACCCAGCAGACCGCAGGCATCGTCGTCGTTCATATCGGCGGCATCGTGTCGCGGCGGATGCCTGAGCTTCAGGAACTGGCGGGGAAGAAGGGCCTGTGGCTGTTGGAAGACGCTGCCCACGCCCACGGCTCGTCATACCGGGGCGCCCGGGCGGGGGCCTTCGGCGTCGCCGGAGCCTTCAGTTTCTACCCGACCAAAGTCATGACATCAGCCGAGGGTGGGATGATCGTCACCGACGACCACGCCCTCGCCGAAGAGGCTTTCATCTACCGCGATCAGGGTAAAGCAAGCTTCGCGCAGAACACCCACATCCGCCTGGGTTACAACTGGCGCATGTCAGAGCCGCACGCGATCATCGGGCTCAGGCACCTGGAGCGGTTGCCCGAGATGATTGCCGACCGGCAGAGAATTGCGGCGCTTTATGACCGCGCCCTCGCCCGGTTCCGGAATTTGCAGGTCGTGAAAGTGCCCCACGGCGGAGTCTCGAACTATTACAAGTATCTGGCGGTGCTCAACGAGCGCCGCGGCCGTCAGGCGCTCAAGGCTGAGCTGCGCGACCGCTTCGGCGTTTCGCTCTCCGGCGAAGTGTATGAAGAACCCCTTCATCGGCAGCCGGTCTTCGAAAAGTACGCCACGCGTGCGCTGCCGGTCGCCGAAGACTACTGCGCGCGCCATATCTGTCTTCCCATCTACTCCGGGATGGAGGAGGCTGAAGCGCAGCAGGTCATCGAAGCGTTAGCTCAGGTCATCGGATAAAGGAGGATCAAAGCGTTGGCAAAAGTCGCCATCACCGGCGGGAGTGGTTTCATCGGTTCCCACGTCGTCGATGCCATGATCGAAGCGGGCCACGAAGTGACGGTGATTGATCACCGGATCCGGCCACACCGGGATGACGTGTCCTTCGAGGACGTAGACCTCATGGACCTGTCGTCGGTGCTCTCCGCGACGCGAGGCGCCGAACACATCTTTCACCTCGCGGCAGTCTCAAACGTGAACGCCGCGCACAAGTATCCCGTCTACACAACCGCGCTCAACGTGATGGGAACGGTCCACGTGCTGGAGTCGGCGCGCATTAACGGGGCGCGGCGGGTCTACCTCGCCTCGACGGTCTGGGTCTACAACGGGACGCCCAACGGTGAGGTCGCCGATGAGACTTTGCCCTTCTACCTGAACGGGGCCGGCCATATCTACACCTCGTCGAAGATCGCCTCGGAGATGCTTTGCCACAACTATCAGCAGCTTTACGACGTGCCCGTCACCGTCCTGCGCTACGGCATCCCCTATGGCCCGCGCATGCGGGAAGAGATGTTGATCCCGGTTTTCATCAAGAAGGCCCTCAGCGGGCAGCCGCTCACCGTCGCCGGCAAGGGCGATCAGTTCCGGAAGTTCCTGTATGTAACCGATATCGCCCAGGCCCACCTCTCGGCCATGTCCGAGAAGGCGGCCAACGAGACCTATAACCTTGAGGGGGCGTGGCGGGTGACAGTCCTGGAGGTGGCTGAGGGGATTCGTAATCTGATCGGCGACCACGTCCGGATCGAGTTCGTGCCGGGCCGTCCCGGCGACTTTGGCGGCAGGGAGGTCTCGGGGGAGAAGGCGCGGCGCGAGCTTGATTGGATTCCAACGGTGGAATTTGCGAAAGGGCTCGAGCGGACCGTCGAGTGGTTCCGCGCTAAGTGGAGCCGGTAGCAGCCAATACAGCGGTTTGCAAATGGATGCGACCCATACAGAGGAATTGTAGGGGCAGAGGCAAGTCCTCGGCCCGCGTTTTCGAGAGGTCACAGTCAATTGCAAACTATATAATCGCTTGTCACGTCAATTCCTACGATAGATGGGATCTGCG
>CAYLJO010000411.1:1928-3520 GCA_964383905.1 uncultured Blastocatellaceae bacterium | reverse complement strand
CCTGAAGGTTTCGCGCGAAACCGTGCGGCGGTGGCTGCATGAGCAGGGCTATGTGTGGAAGCGGGCACGCCACGTGGCGCGTGATTCGGATCCGGAGCGGATGACGAAACTGGCTCGCATCCGCCATATTTTCGCGCATTTGCGCCCATCCGAAGTGGTGCTCTTCGCCGATGAACTGGACATCCATCTGCTGCCGAAGATCGGTTATGAATGGATGCTCAAGGGGACGCAAAGAGAAGTGATGACGCCAGGCACGAACCAGAAGCATTACCTTGCCGCCGCGTTGAACCTCGTCACCGTGGCTATGGAAGCGCCGGGACGTCGATGCGCACCCGGTCGATCAAGACCTTACGCGGCTATGGTTTCCAGGAACAACAGCCTATCAAGCTCGTTCGCCATCGCCCGGCCACTCCTGATGGCAATGCAGGACGACGTAGTCGTCCTCGGCGATCACCCGCTTAAAGTGAACGCGCTTGCCCGGATATTCTCTCGCCATTCTCTTGAAATATTCTACGAATGCTTCTAGTCGCCGCAATAGAAGTCACTCGTAGCGCAGTGCGATCAGCGGGTCCACCTTCGTTGCTCGTGAAGCCGGGATGTAACAAGCCAGCAGGGCGATGGCGCTCAAAAACAGCACTACCACGATGTATGTCACCGGATCTGTTGCGCTCACACCATAGAATAAGCTGGTCATCAGGCGAGTCACAATAAAGGCCGCGAGCAGGCCTAAGGCTAGGCCGCACATCACCAGCCTTGTGCCTTGCCCGATGATGAGTTTCAAAACGTCGAAACGGCGCGCGCCCAGTGCTACGCGAATGCCGATCTCGTGTGTGCGTTGCGTTACCATGTAGGCCATTACGCCGTAGACGCCTGCCGCCGCCGTGAACAATGCCACGGCGGCGAATCCGATCAGCAGCAGCAAGTTAAAGCGGCGCTCGGCAATTGAATCTGAAAGGAAATCTGTGAGCGGTCGGACGTTGAAGATCGCCTGTGTCGAGTCTACCGCCTCTATCTCGCGCCGCACCGCCGGCGCCATCTCGGCGGGCTCGTTCTTCGTGCGAACCACCAGGTTCATTACCGGCCAGATGGCGTTCTGCAAGTAAGAGACGTACACCTCTGGCCTTGGTTCCGCGTCGTAGCCGCGATGCCTGACGTCCCCGACGACGCCTACAATCTCACCCTCGAAGTCTTTGCCGAGCTTAATTCGCAGGCGACGGCCGAGCGGCGCCGCCCCGGGTAAGAACTGCCTCACAAAAGACTGGTTAACGAGGATGACCGGCGGGCTCGACGTGGAGTCTTGCTCGTTGAACGCGCGCCCCTCTATGAGCTGAATGGCCATCGCGTCGAAGTAGCCGGGGCTGACGACGCGCACCTCGGCCCTCGTCGCGTCCTCACTCGCAACGGCCTCGCGACCCTGGAGAGTGAAACCCAGGTTGACGCCCCGGCCTCCGAACGGCAGGTGCGAGATCGCCCCGACCGCCTCGACGCCGGGCAGCGCACTGACGCGCTCAATAACTTGGCGGAAAAAGACCGCGCCCCGTTCAGTTGACCCCGTCGGACCTCGCCCGTCCGATCGCATAAACTTCTCTCTG
>CAYLJO010000411.1:0-1828 GCA_964383905.1 uncultured Blastocatellaceae bacterium | reverse complement strand
GCGCATACCCTCCTTGAGGGCTTCGTTCAGATCGGGGCGTGAGGCCTGCAGGGCGGGGAGGAGTCCGAAAGCGATGCCCGTCAGGAGCGTCGCCATGACTGTGAATGCGAGCGTCCGGCCGCCTATCGTGACTTCGTGCAGACGCGGAATAGTGACGGGTCCGCAGGCGCGCAACTCGCCCACCCCCCACCAGGCCGACAGCAGCCCGAGTGCTCCGCCGATGGAGGCGAGTAATATGCTCTCGCTAAGGAGCTGCCGGATAATGCGCGACCGGCCCGCCCCGAGTGCCGCGCGCAGGGCGATCTCCTTGCCCCGCCCGGCCGAGCGGGCGAGTTGCAGGTTGGCGACGTTGGCGCACGCGATCAGCAACACGCAGCCCACGGCGCAGAGCAACACCCACATCGCCTTGTACGGGGTGCCGAGGATGACGTCTCGCACGGAAGTCAAGGTCACTCTCCAACCCCTGTTGAACGTTGGGTACTGCTGTTCTAACCGCCGCGCGATGATGTTCAGTTCGGCCTCCGCCTGCCCCGGCGTCGCGTTCGGCTTGAGGCGGGCGACGGCCCGCAGGTCGTGGCCGCCGCGCTCGACGTCGCCCGTCTCGTCAATGTCGGGCATCCAGACGTCGGTGCGCAGGGGGAACTGCACCTCGGGCGGGGCGACGCCGACGACGGTGAAGCTGTTCGCGTCGTAGCGGTCGAGCTTGAGCCGTCTGCCGATCACGCCGGGGTCGGCCCCGAACCGGCGGCGCCACAGGCCGTCGCTGATGATGACGACCTGGTTGCGACCCTCCTGCGCCTCGCCCGGCTGGAAGTCACGCCCCAAGCCGATTCTCACGCCCAAGGTGCTGAAGAAGTTCGGCGAGACGAGGATGCCTTCGAGCCGCTCCGACTGATTCTCCTCGACGAGATTGATCGGGAGCGTGGTCCACGCGGCGACAGATTCAAGTTGGGTGCTCTGACGTTGAAAGTCGAAGATGTCGGCGGCTGATAAATAACCCTGCTTGACGCCGAGTTGCTCGTTAGTGCCCCAGATCCATACCAATCGCTCAGCTTGATTATATGGTAGCGGGCGTAAGATGACGGCGTTGACGACACTGAAAATGGCCGTATTGGCACCGATACCAAGCGTCAGCGTGAGGACCGCCACGAGAGTAAAGCCCGGGTTCTTCCGCAGCATTCGGTTGCCGTAGCGGAGGTCATGCCACAATTCCTCGACCAACCTTACCCCCCGGGCTTCCCGGCATTGCTCCCTGGCTTGTTCCACCCCGCCAAAGTTGCGCAACGCCGCGTAATGTGCCTCCTCAGGAGTGATGCCGCTCCCAAGGCTCTGCTCGACCTCCCGCTCAAGGTGGTAACGCAACTCCGCGTCCAACTCACTGTCCATGGCGCCTCTGAAAGCTAGTGCCCGCAGACGCCTCCAAAGTCTTCCCAACATCCCATACCCTTTCGCCTGAGTTAGTGGGCCGCGGGTCGGCGCGGATGAGCGCTGATTAGGAAAAGGATTTACAAATCCGTGTTCATCCCAGTCAATCCGCGGCCCATTAACCTTAACCCAAATTGTCAACTGGTATCACTCGTGCCGGAGCGCGGACATCGGGTCCAACCGCGTCGCGCGCCGCGCCGGTATGTAGCAGGCTAAGAGCGTCGCCGCAACGAGTAGAAGAGAGATGCCCACGAAGGTCAACGGGTCCAAGGCGCTCACGCCGTACAGCAGACTCTCCATCAGACGCGTCAGCGCGAACGCCCCGGCCAAGCCCGCCCCCAGCCCCAGTAACACCGGCCGCATCCCCTGCCCGACCACGAGCCTGAGCACGTCGCCCCGCCGC
>CAYLJO010000410.1:0-3542 GCA_964383905.1 uncultured Blastocatellaceae bacterium | reverse complement strand
ACTGACCAGGATGCGGCGGGCATGGCCGCGAGCATCCTCAAAGATCATACGGAGATGGTGGGCGGCGCGCCGCGCGGTCGGGTGATGCTGATGCTCTCCCCATTTTCGCAGCCGGTCGGCGCCGCGCGTTGGAGCGCGGAAACGCGCGGCGCCACAGTCATGCTGCTGATGGGACGCTCGCCGTCGAGAACGGCCGCGCTGGCGCAGTTGGGCGGCCCGCTGGCGCACGAGTTATTTCATTTATGGGTTCCGAATGGTCTCGCGCTGGACGGGGATTACGACTGGTTCTATGAAGGTTTCACCAATTATCAAGCGGTGCGCTCCGGGATGCGCTTGCATCTGTTAACATTTGAGGATTATCTGAATACGGTGGGGCGCTCGTTTGACGCCTACCGCTCTGCAACCGGTCGCGATCAAATCTCATTGATCGATGCGTCGCAAAGGCGTTGGACTACTGAAACGGCGCTTATTTATCACAAGGGAATGCTGGTCGCATTCCTATATGATTTAACGTTGCGACAGCAGACCGGCGGCCGGCATTCTTTGGATGATGTTTACCGCGAGTTGTTCCGCCGCTATCCCGCCTCAGGAGCAAGAGCCAACGGTAACACCGCGGTCATCGCTGCCCTGAGCCGTCTTGGCGCGATGCAGGAGTTCGTCCGGAAATACGTCCTGAACGCAAGCGTGATCGACCTGGAATCAGCCATCACGCCTTTTGGACTGAGAACTGAGCATTCGGGCGCGCGGACGCGCGTGGTCGTGGCCGATTCATTAAAACGCTCGCAGCGCGATTTACTACGCCAATTGGGTTACAATATAGCCTCATCCGCTTCATTCCGCGTGCGCGCGGAATGAAGCGACCAAGCGGCGCCATGGCCGGGCGCTAATAATTTATGGCGGGTCAGATCTAAAGTGAGCTGTCGGCAGAAGATGAGTTATTTTAAAGCAATTTTGATCGGTATTATTGCGCTTGACCTGATCGGGTGCAGCACACTTGCCAAAAGGACCAGCACGGGGGTGGTGATCGCCCGCCGCGCGCATGTACGTAGCTCGACGGCAGTCGTTGCCGCCGACCTGGTCGAGGTAAATCGCGGCGATCAGTTGGATATTCTGGATTCCGACAGCGGGGAGAATGGCGAACGTTGGCTGCGCGTGCGCGCCCACGACCAGGAGAATACGGAAGGCTGGATCGAAGCGCGCAATGTGATGACCGAGGACGTTCTCGACCGCTCGCGCAAACTTGCGGAAGAAGATCATGGCATTCCCGCGCAGGCGACCGGACAACTCCGCGCGAGTACAAATTTGCGTCTCACGCCCGAACGTGCCGGCAACGACAATATCATGATGAAACTCGAGAGCGGCGCAAAATTCGAGATTGTCGGATGGAAGCGCGTGCCGAAGCCGAAATCTTCAGAGACCACGGAAAGCGATATTGCTCCGAAGGCTGGTAGCGTGCAGCAAAACCCAGGGCGGGGAAGAAGCGACGAACCGAAAGAGCCGGAGGAGACCAACGAGCTTTGGTATAAGGTGCGCCTGCCGCCGGCAATCTCGCCCGCGCCCGCCGGGTGGGTCTACGGTAAGCAGGTTGAGTTGACCGTGCCGAGCGATATCATCTTTTACCGAACGGGGCGCGAATTCGTCGCCTGGCAGAGGTTAGATGATGAGGCTGCAGACGCGGACGTGAAGTCATCTAAAGATGCCGGCCGGGAGGCGAAGCCCGGGAGTTGGGTGATCTTGGAAAAGAGCAGTTCCAGTGAGCCGCATAAATTGGTCGAGCCCGATTTTGATCGTATTTATGTGCTTGGTTATGACAAACATAATCAGGAGCACTATACGGCTTACCGCAGTCCTGATGTGAAAGGATTTCTCCCCCTCAGGGTCGAAGGGCGCGGCGACAATAAAACTTTCACAGTGAGAATCCAGGGCGGTGACGGGCAGATCAATGACGCGCAGTATAGCGTATCACGAGACGATAGAGACGTGCTGAAAGTGACCCCGCCCGGCGAATCCAGAGGGCGAAGAAGAAAATAATGGAAAAGTGGAATTAGGTGCTTGACAAAAATCGTTTGATGCTTATAATGTCTATTTGCCTGAAACACGGCAGTTGACATCAAAACTACAAAGAGCACGTTCGACGAGCCGCTTCTCTCAGAAGTAAAGTCTTATCTTGCGAGGGAGCGGCTGTTTCATCCGTGAAAACAAGTTTTAAGGATGAAAAGAAAGCGCTTGACATGTGGGAGGCCGTTCGGTAGTATACCCCTTTGCTCAGGGCGCAAAAAAGTCGTCCGTCGGGCAACGAAAATGGATCCTCTCGTAGCTAATGGGATTCAGCGAATCGAGCGCCTCGCGGGCGGGATAAAGTCGCCCAGGGCAACCGAAACGGGTCCTCACGCAACCAAGTAAGGATCTGTAGCATTGGAAGCGATCTTTGAAAACTAGATAGAGCGTGTCCTATCAATGACTTTGAGAGTCGGACGCTGGGCGATAAAGCCCGCGTTTTTGAAAACTCTACGAAGAGTCATTATCGGATACTGTAAATCCAGTACGATAATGTTCCAGAGAACAAATTCTAACGAGAGTTTGATCCTGGCTCAGAATCAACGCTGGCGGCGTGCCTCAGACATGCAAGTCGAACGCGAAAGTCCCCTTCGGGGGATGAGTAGAGTGGCGCACGGGTGAGTAACACGTGGGTAATTTACCTTCGGGTGGGGAATAACAGTCGGAAACGACTGCTAATACCGCATAATGCAGCGGCACCTCATGGTGACAGTTGTTAAAGCGGGGGATCCTTCGGGATCTCGCGCCTGAAGAGAAGCCTGCGGCGGATTAGCTAGTTGGTGAGGTAATGGCTCACCAAGGCGACGATCCGTAACCGGCCTGAGAGGGCGGTCGGTCACACTGACACTTGAATACGGGTCAGACTCCTACGGGAGGCAGCAGTCGGGAATTTTGGGCAATGGGCGCAAGCCTGACCCAGCAACGCCGCGTGAAGGATGAAATCCCTCGGGATGTAAACTTCGCAAGAACGGGAAGAATAAGTTCTGGCTAATACCCGGAACGATGACGGTACTGTTTGTAAGCTCCGGCTAACTCCGTGCCAGCAGCCGCGGTAATACGGGGGGAGCAAGCGTTGTTCGGATTTACTGGGCGTAAAGGGCGCGTAGGCGGCCACAACAAGTCACTTGTGAAATCTCCGGGCTTAACTCGGAAAGGTCAAGTGATACTGTCGGGCTAGAGTGCGGAAGGGGCAACTGGAATTCTCGGTGTAGCGGTGAAATGCGTAGATATCGAGAGGAACACCTGCGGCGAAGGCGGGTTGCTGGGCCGACACTGACGCTGAGGCGCGAAAGCTAGGGGAGCGAACGGGATTAGATACCCCGGTAGTCCTAGCCTTAAACGATGGATGCTTGGTGTCTGGGGTTTTAAAGTCCCCGGGTGCCGTCGCTAACGCTTTTAGCATCCCGCCTGGGGAGTACGGTCGCAAGACTGAAACTCAAAGGAATTGACGGGGACCCGCACAAGCGGTGGAGCATGTGGTTTAA
>CAYLJO010000409.1:0-3544 GCA_964383905.1 uncultured Blastocatellaceae bacterium | reverse complement strand
TTACAAATTGATCTTCATGCTACTTGCGGTTCTCTTATCCTCCCCTTTAGCAACCCTTGCCCAGCAGCCCTTCTACACGGACGACGCGGACACGACAGACAAGGGGAAGTTTCACTTCGAGTTCTTTAACGAGCACGACATCTTACAGCGCTCATTATATCCGGGCAAAAGACAGAATACGGCGAATCTCAAGCTTAACTATGGCCTCGTGTCCGCCCACGGAATCTGGGCCGACGGCTCATGCTTTAGCAAGCTGATCCCCCCGCTTCAAGCGGATGCTCACGACAGCCGATGCAAGCGACACGATTCAGGTATTGGTCATCTGTTTTCGGTCAGATGTGGCGCTTGAGTTTGGGTGAGGCTCATGGTTGACGACGTAGATACCGCTATTCAGAGACGTCCACCGCCTCGAGTTGAGTTACAACTAGCTCTTAATCTGATTCCGGCGCATGCGTGGTACGCTCTCCCGTCCGGCGCGCTCACCTTCGTGAATGAACGGACTGCGGATTGCCGTAGCCGCTACGTCGGATTCAACGCTCGACGCATATGCGACCCCTTCCACTTCCCCCAGATCGCAAGCGGATGGCTCGCAATTCCCATAGACATGGACCTTAACTTTATTCCTGGCGGCGGTGATCTCGGATTGACTTCCGAGATGAGCACCGGTAGTGCCGCACCGCTCGCTTTTGAGCGCCCCAGTCCTCAGGAGTTTTGGTGTGAAGTCTCGTTATAAAGCGCAGTGAGAGTCCTCAATGCTTTTCCGCCCCTAACCTACTTGCATACGTAATCGCTCAGCTTCAGCAAAGGATGATCGCGCAAGAGTTCATGCCGTCGAATAATCTTTAGGCTCACCGGTATTCCGAAAGCTCGCACTGGCTTGATATCTACTGCGATTGACCACCCTTCCTTAGCGGTGGGATCAGAGTAAGCCGCTTGAACGACCTCAGGCGCGAAGGCTATCACCACGGCGGACGTTGGTTGTAGGTGACGTAAGCGTCACCATCCAGAACCAACATCGGGTCACCGGTCTTCGGATGGTTCCTCTTCTCTAGCCTGTAAGTCTGTCTCCCGTTCGTCCGTGAGTTCGCCGTGATCGTCGTCGCCGTCGCGCTCCACGTCCCGCTGTCACTCTCCTGCGATGCCGACCCGCCGTACGCCCCGCTCGAGCTCGTTTCGCTGTAGTACTGATAGGTGCCGTCCGGGCGCAGGGTAAAACATCTGTTCGACATCCGCCCTCCGTTACCGGCGTTAACGTTCGACATGTAACACCATTTGCCGATTAACTCTCTCGGGAGAGAGCCGCCGCTTCGCCCCTCGCCGTCCGGGCCCTCCGGCACCCGCGTATAAACTGTGCGCTGCCCGTTAAATACTGTGATCAGAGTGTCACCGCTCAGCTCAAATTGAACATCGATTGAGCCTTCATTGCCGGTCAGGGTGATCACATTGCCCTGAACGCGGTAGCTGAAAGTCTCCCCGTTAATAACCACTGTCCCGTTATCTTTAACCTGTGCCGTGTACTGGTCGCTCTTCCAGTAACCCACCAGCCCGCCACCCTTGCCCCTTCCCGTGCTGCCTTCACCAGTGCCGGAGGCGGAACTCTCGCCGTCGCTGACCCGGTTGAAAGTGGCGGCTTGGGATGTGTTCCCCCCGGATAGCGTTAAAGACGACGGTGTGACCGTGGCATTAAACCTGAAAGTCTTCTCGCTGCCCGTCAGCGTCAACACCCCTCGCTCAAGGGCCCAGCGGAGGGGGGCGCCGTTGAGCGAGCCGCTCCCGTCCGGCCGGAGTACGAGGCGGTATGATTGTTGCCCTTCATGGCGTTCCCACGCCCCGACAACGCTTGGCGCAGTGTTACCCGCCTCCGCGGCTTGGCGCCTCCTCGCCCCTATACCCCCGGTGGCTGCGGGTCCTTGACGCTCAAGGATCAGAGGCTGATCAAGGTCGCCCTCTGATACGGTCATGGTGTTGCCATTCATTCTGAAAGTATAAGTATGGACCACGCCCGCATCGGTCACCACAATGTTATTACCTCGGACCGCGTAGCTGATGCTGACGCCCCCCAACTCACCCGTACCGTCGTCGTTGAAAGTGATGGTGATGGGGGCGCCTGATCCTCCGGATCGCCAAGTCCCGACGAGATTGGTTCCCTGCTGAGCGTTACTAAAAACCGGAAGAAGCAACAGGCAGAGTAGAAGAGCGGATAGAAGAGACAGGCGATTGAGGGTCAGAGTCTTTTGTGTCACGATCATCTCCTTTCAATTAGTGGACCGGCGGGCCGAAGGGGCATGGAAGCGAGATTCGCACCTTCTAAAGCTGCTAAAGCCTACATTTATCGGGACACCTCTTCCGACACTTACCTCTCGCCCCATTATCGTTGGCGTGGGCAGTCGCACACTCACGTTGGCACGCCTCGAAGCACTTCCTGTCGATGTTGCCGAGATTGCTGTTATTGCTGTTGCCATTATGGTGAATATTACTGTTGTTGTTACCGGCGCCGTTGTTATTACCGGCTTGTTGCGCCATCGCGAGAACACAGATGAGCATCAACATCAAGCTTAACGCGATCGTATTTAGGTGTTTCACGGTTTGTTCCCCCTCTGGCAGGGCGGCTCAAACGCCGCCCTCTTTCGCTGATAACTGGCGATTCTTTCTTCGGTGGAGATCAACGCCTGATCCCCAGGCCCGTACCGAGCAATCATTCTCATCGTCCGTTGTCGCGCACAGAGGGGCCATTACATAGACTAAGCGACCTTTGTCCGTCCTACGACCTACCGGTACGGGAATGGCCGGTTCGCCTCTGATGAGGTTGCCGTTGCAGCAAGAGTCTGTGACATCACCGGGCACGGTCCTGGTCACCGGCTGATCCAACTATTCAGGCAACGCGTCGCAAGAGGTCGGCGCCTGAGCTCGCGCGCCACAGATCGGTAAAATTAGAACGCCGCACAGGGCGCATAACCAAACAAGCTGTTTGCTGATTCCGGAACTCATTTCGTTTCTCCTTTGAGAGATTTTCTCCGTTTGTGGCGTTTTACCCAATATTGGCGCGTGCACTCTCCTTCTCTTAGGACGCGGGCGAATCTCAGGCGAGATACGCTCTCGCGCCCATTAAGCGGTCTGGTTGACCAGAGTGGGAGCAAGCACCAGCCTCAATCCTGAGTGAAAGCGATGGCATGGGCTTGCAATCTGCTTTTCACTCTATAGTGACGAAAAATCAGGAAACATCACATCGAATTTGGACACCCCCCTGCCAGGGGCCGCCTCGGCCGGGGACGACTCATCAGTTTAGCCGAATCAACGGCTGTGTGGCAAAAAGTAGCGTCACTCTATAGTGACGAAAAATCAGGAAACATCGCCGCGAACCATAGCGCCGTGAATGACGCCAGAACACTTCCTTGACGGCCGCAGCCACCCCGGCATCGGCTTTCTCCACCTCTTTCAAAGAGCGGTAATAGGAGACCGCATTGACTCCCAACAGTTGGCACAAGTGACGTACCGGCCACTCGCTCGCTAACTCTGCGATCACGTGATTTCGATATTCTGATTT
>CAYLJO010000408.1:0-3552 GCA_964383905.1 uncultured Blastocatellaceae bacterium | reverse complement strand
TTCAAGCGCGAGGCGGTCATCCAGACCATCGGGATGGGCGGGCAGATCACCGGCGAGTACCACCGCGTCTCGACCTTCACTTTCGATGACAAGGGCAATCGTTACGAGAAGATCCACTTCTTCCCGATGCCCACCTTCGGCGGCGTGACCCCGGAAGACCTGGAGGATCTGGGGGGCGTCAACCCGTTCGCGCTCGAGGCGTCGAAGATCAGCCAGTACGATTTCACCTACGTCGGCAAGGAGCACATCGACGAGTTGGATCTCTACATTTTCGACGTGAGGCCAAAAGTGATGCCCGACCCGAAGAAGAGTAAGGAGCGATTTTTCACGGGGCGGATCTGGGTTGACGACCGTGACCTGCAGATCGTCAAGGCGCGCGGCAAGGGGGTGCCGGAGACTAAGATGAATAAGTTCCCGACGGTGGAGACGTACCGCGAACAGGTCGACGGTCGCTACTGGTTCCCGACCTATGCGTATGCGGATGATCAATTGGTGTTCGGTGACGGCTCGGTGATGCACATCCGGATGCGAGTGCGCTACACGAACTTTGAGCGGGTCCGTGGCAAGGTGATCATCGTCGAGGAGGGGGCGCCATTACCTTCATCATCGAAGCCGAAGCCGTAATGCTGCATAGAGGGTGCGCCTCATCGAGTTAAGTGGCTTAACGTCCGTGACTGCAGATGGCTTGCGCACAAGTCCCAAGTATAATTCACAGTTCGGTTTCATATCATGAATAGCTTTGGAGATCAAAGGATGAGTTTCCCAACCGGTTCGCTGCTGGGATTACTGGCGATGAGCCTCATGGTATTTACCCCCACCCGGACTCAGGCACAGCAAGAAAAGGGAGGGGCGGGCACACCCGCCGCGCTCTACAAAGAGGTGGCGGAGTACCCTCGCCGCAGATATGAAGAGCTACGCTCGCAGGGCAAGCGAGCCGATGCGGCGACAACGGAAAGTATCGCCCGCGAACAACGCACCCTCGCGGCGCGCTACTCAAGTCAACTCAGCGCACGGACGGACCTGGCGGCCCTGGACATCTTCTACCTGGGGATGCTCTACAATACTGCTGCCAAGAAAGGTGAAGCGCTGGCAGCGATGCGCCGCTTTCTCGCCGAGAAACCAACCGCCGCCGGCGTACCGGCGCAACTCGCGCGCTACGTGATTGCCACTTGCGCGGCGCAAACGAAGTTGCTGGATGAGTCCGAAAGCTCGCTCTCCGAGTACCTGCGCAACGAGCCGCAAAATCCGGAGATGCGCTTCGTGATGGAAAACGAACTGGCCGTGGCGCAATACAAAGCCCGGGCTTATGACCGGGCCGCGGCACACGCCGCCGCGGCATTTGAGGCGGCCCGGTCAACGGCGCTTGATCCCTCGCTGCCCGAGGACCAGCGTGATCACAGAATCTTCGCGGCCGGCGTTAATCTCGTCGAATCCTACTCTCAAATGAAGAAGAGACCCGAAGCGATCGCCGCGATCGCCGCGATGCGTCAAGTGGCCCTCAGTTTGCCGTCGGCCGGCCTCTACAAATTGGTCAGTGAAAAATATGCGGGCAAAGAAAAGGAGGTGGAGGCGGCGGGGAATGACGGCCCATCTGCGGGACAGGGGGCGACGAATGCGCCGGAGTTGATGATCGCGGAGTGGATCGATCAGCAGCCGACCAAACTGGCAGACCTGCGGGGTAACGTCATACTTGTGGATTTCTGGTACGAATGGTGTGAGCCCTGTCGTGCGGCCTTCCCCAAGCTGAGAGGTTGGCACAAGAAGTACAAAGATAAGGGGCTGGTGGTGCTCGGTATCACCGAGTTTCAGGGTGCCATCAACGGCCGTGAGATGGATCGACCGGAGGAGTTGGAATATCTGAGGAAATTCAAGAAAGAGTATAGTGTGCCTTACGGTTTCGGCATCGGTGCTAACAAAACCAACCTACGTCGCTACGGCGTGGCGGCATATCCGACGGTGGTGCTGATCGACCGCCGTGGCGCCGTGCGATACTTCGGGGTGGGCACCGGCCCGCAGGAGACGGAGAAGCTATCGGCGATGATCGAGAGGTTACTCAAAGAACCGGCCGAGGCACCCGTTGTACAGAAGAATAATTAACGATTCACCCGCGTCACCATGCCCTGGCAGGGCGTCGCGCTGAAGAATGCCTTTCCGCTTCCGGCAGATGCTGAAGTGGCCACCGTGAGTGCTCTGAAGTGCTGCGCGCCCAATTTCTATCCCGATCGGCTGAGCCGACATATAATCGGGTTGTGTTGCAAACATTACTTTGAGACAGAAGCGAATTCGGCCATGAAGCAGTTGATCGCGCGCGGGCGGCTGCAATTCAACCAGGATATCGCCCCGGGCGAGTACGTTTTAGAGACCGTCGTCGTCGACACACCGGCCAAAGGGAGGCACCGGACTGCCGCGCAGTGGATCGATTTTGAGATCGTCCGGTGAGGGCTCAATCAGAGATGGCTTGCTTCTGGAGTGGGGGCCGGCGCTCTCATGCCACCATGCACCCGCCCCAGCTCAGTGCAAGCTGGGTGGCGGTGGATATCGAGGACATTGTTCGATAGTCTCCCTGTAGGGCCTATTCGATAAAGCATTGTTGGGCGTCAGCCTTTTGGCTCAACAACATTTCCACAGATGACAGTTTCCAGATCGGAAGGTTTGTTATGAGAACAACATTCCTACTCATCCTCGCCGCCGCATTGGCCGCGCACGCTGCGGCGCAGTCGGGGAGAAGAGTCATCACTCCGCCGCCGATGGAGCCCCCGCTCCAAGCACCGCCCACGTCGCAGTACGAGGACCCGCCCGCCGCCAGGCCCACCGCGCCGGTGGAGTTGAGCGCCCTGCCGGAGAGCGTCCTCAAGCGCCAGCTCCAGTCGCTCGACAAGGGCAGCTTCCGCCTCGCGGATTTCACAGGCTCTGTCATCGTCGTGAACCTCTGGGCGACGTGGTGCGGCCCATGCCGCAGGGAAGTTCCGGAGTACGAACAGGTGCGTAAGGAGTACGCCGGACGCGGCGTTGAGTTCATCGGGCTGACGACCGAAGATCCGCGTACATCGTCCAATCGGGTGAAGCAGTTCGTGCGCGATCTCAAAGTCGGCTTCCGCCTGGGCTGGGCCGACCGCGAGACAGCGCTGACGTTGATGAACGGTCGGAACGTGATCCCGCAGACCCTCGTCATCGCCCCTGACGGGCGGATCGTCGACCACTGGCACGGCTACTCGCGTGAGCATAGTGCCGAACGCCTGCGCGAGGCCATTAAACGGGCTCTCTCCGGCGGCTAGGTGCAGGGCACGCAGCTCTCACCGCTGTTGAGCTATGCGGCGCAGGATCCGGCTTGAAATCAAAAAAACTTGACTCGAAGGCTTCAGACGTGTATTAGCCTGTGGTGAGTTCACTTGACGTGCTTTGCTATTTCCTCCGTATTGCTATGCGGATTGCCAATATTTACCCCACTCAGAAGATGCTCATCCCGTGATTGGCTCCTTATATCCTGCTCTTCCTCATGCTGATTAAAGGCACTAAACGACAACATGGAGCCCTGCCCTTCTAAGGATAGCA
>CAYLJO010000407.1:0-3553 GCA_964383905.1 uncultured Blastocatellaceae bacterium | reverse complement strand
AGAGGGCATAATAAGATGAAGACAAGGAGGGTTTGGCTGATCGCTTTCGGTCGGTCGTATCTCATTTGCTTTAACGGCCCAAGTGAAGTAGGCGCAGTCAACATTAATCGTAGTAAACACGCTGATTCGCGTCGGAGGCATCGGCGGTTAGGTGCGGCCTGGCTTTAAGGGGCAATTCTTTATTTCGATTTTCGCTCCCCGTAGATTGGCTCAAACGTGCGAGTGGCATGCTCACTGACGCTTCTCACGGGTTCCGGAAGCCCACGCGCCTCTACATCATCAAGCTCTTTCGTCGCGTGCTCCTTCAGTCGCTTCCTGCCGCGCACTTCTTTAGCACCTCTCTGGCGAATCAATAACAGCCAGATGAACACGCTTTCGACCGCCAGCAGGAAGACCAGCAACGTGGCGATGAGTATTATGCCGACGTTCAAGTTGAGCACTTGTTTCATCACCGCCATCAGACCCAGAATAATTCCGAGGCCAACGACGAAGACTGATACGATCGCCCACAAGAGGGATTCAGGAAATAGCTCTGCTGGATGAGCGCCGCCATCGCCCTTCGCCCCGCTCAACTTGTCTCCACAATGATTACGGTAGCTCAAGCCCCGTGCAACGGCCGCGCCACAAGAAGAACAATACATCCTCTTTTGATCTCCTTAACGTCATCACGATACTGTATGCCGGTAAGTTCACCACCGGTTTTCTCCACAAGAGCGCCTAGCGTCAGAGACATGTATGTTGAATGTCAGGTCGAGTCTATAGAATGAGCGATGCTCAGGAGGAAATCGATGATGACAATTCAAATTCCAGTCTCGGTGCAATCGCCAGTTTACACCTTGAGAGCCCGGGATGACGACGTTTTTTGTCGGGCTCGATGTGGACCGGCGTAGCATTGCCGCCACTTTTACTGATCATGACAGATTGATGCAGTCGCTGCGGCTGCCGTATCGTGCGGCGCAGTTGCTGAACTATGTGCGGAAGCACTTTCCGGGACAGCCGCCGACCGGATACCGCTACAAATTGAAAGTCGGAATCACGGGGGAGAATTAATGGCCGGCCGCCGCTGCAAGAATGTAACCAGTCTCGAGCTGTCAAACGGTGTAACTGCGGGCAACTTAGGGTACGGGCGAGGAACCGCCGTGCAGATTCAAGAAGAACGCTTTGCCAATCATTCCTACCGCATTGACTAAAACTCTATTTGCGTTTGCCTACTTGATGCTCTTCGATTTGAATCCAACTCGGCCCGGCCACTATTCTTGTTCGCGGGCGACTTCGGTTTCAGGTAAGTTCAAGGCGTCACGTTTATCAACGGCGGGGTGACGCCACAATCCGCAACGCAATCGCCTCCACGGTTAACGACATCCGCAAGTTCTACGAAGAATCCTGAGGAACACCGTATGGAGAGAATCCGGTGTTTCTGACTTTTGAATCAGTCGATCAAAATCGTCCTGTCGGCAAGAATACCCTCACCTTTGCCAGCTATCCAACCATAGCGTTTGATGGCCTCATTAGCTTTGACTCGTTCGTCGAATTAAAAGCGGCAAACCGATTCTCAAAGAATCATTCTGGCACACCGTTGCGCACGAGCTTGCGCATTATTACTTTGGCTGGCTGCTGGTACCTCATGGAGACTATAAGTGGTTTTATCTGGAAAGCAGAAAGAGAAGGGCTGGAGGAAGTCAAGTTCAGCAGATTGGCAGAATGAGCGGAATTATGAAGGCTATCCTGAACTGATCGCCGGACATAAAATTGGACTACGCCTTCTTGCATCAGGCGAGCATTCGAGCGGGCCTCACAGAAGAAGCGTGGTCACGTTTTCAGCAAGGATGTGTTCATGCGTCTTCGATTGCTTCTTGCCTTGATTGACCGAATGTTTCAAGCGTTGGCTCGAGTTGTTGCGAGACGGTTTCCTTCTATTCCATCCTCCGAAAAAGCATTCGTTGAGGGATGAATTTGAGCTCACCGGGAATTTATATCCGTAGAGAAGCGCCGCTAAAGTGTCGAGTCTCGGCGTACGCAATCGAGATCCCACAGCTTAGCTCGACTAACGAGCTGTAGAGGGAATCGATAACCGATCAAGCTGTCGTAAGCCAGGATCGAAAAGTCATGGGTGACAGCACAAAACTGGACACGTGGAATAACCGGCTAATCGTTGCCGGCTGCGTAGTATTCATTCTGGTTCTGGCACTATCGGCTGTTTTCGATCCCTCAATTCGCGCGCTTCATTTGTCCCAAGCGTTCATCTATGTTGCGGTTATCGTCCTGGCCGGAAAGCGAAGTGCGTGGGGTTATGGATCCGGTTGCCTGATAGCGGCATTTTAGAACTGGATTAACCTCGTTCATACGACATTCATTTCCAACGGCGTGATGGAATTGTCACGCGCGCTTCGAACCGGTCAAATTCAAAGACCCGATCAACTGATCGCGGTCGTTGCCGCGACGGCTCACTTCGTTCTCATTGCTTGCTGCTTGATCGGCTTCTTTAAGATCAAACCGAAGAGTCGTTGGGATGCGGTGAAGTTCCTGGGAGGAGGGCTATTGGCGATTGGGTATTTCGTCGTAATCATCAACCTATTCGGGCGTCAGTATGTGCCATTGCTCAGACGCGTGTTCCACATTTGAATGTGAACGCCGGGATGCGCCAACACGGTCCGCAGGTCAAGTTTATGAAACCCCAGCTCATCGCTCCGCTCATACTATTACTGTTCTTTCAGAGCATTTCGGCCCAGGTCAACCCTTCATTACCTGAAGTCGATCGGGTTCGGCTGGCTGAAGCTTTCAGGCTCGGGGATCGAATCGGCGATCGGGTCTGGCCCGGCTGGAGCAAGCTCGTCTTGGTACGTGCAGGATGTTGTGTCGAATGGCAAGTGGCCGCCGGACGGAAAGCATCTGTACCAGAAACCCGTCGTGGTACTGACGTGCGCGGCGACGGGTTCATCAGCCGAGGACTTCGTCGTGGCGTTCGACTACATGAAGCGCGGCAAGATCATCGGCGAGCCGACGGCGGGTAGCAGCGGGCAGCCCCTCTACTTCGTGCTGCCAGGCGGTGGCTCGGCCCGCGCCTGCACCATTCGTGATCGTTCCCCGGACGGGCGGAAGTTCATCGGCGTCGGCGTGCAGCGGGACGTTCTCGCGCGGCGCACGGCGGCGGGCGTGCTTGCCGGAAGGGATGAGGTGTTGGAGTCTGCCCTTCACGACTTGAGGGGGGCGGCTCATGAGTGACAGGAAAATTGAGGAACGCTCCATTATTTAGATGGAAAGAATATGAACCTACGTTGATGGTTAATTACCAAATAATTGGGTGGAGGCACTCGAATGAAGCAAATACCAATTGTTCTTCTCTCGTCAGTAATGACGTTTGCCATAACTGGCTTTGGCCAGGACACAAAGAGCGCCGCAGACGCGAGTGTGTCGGCCAGAATAACTTCGGCGCACGCGCCAGGCACAGCGTTTCGCGACTGCCCGAAGTGCCCCGAGATGGTAGTGGTTCGGGCGGGAAATTTCACGATGGGTTCATCGGCGGCAGAAAAATCCTGGGCCGTTACGCAGGGCG
>CAYLJO010000406.1:0-3558 GCA_964383905.1 uncultured Blastocatellaceae bacterium | reverse complement strand
TGATCAGTTGACGTTTGGTCACCAATTCATCCTCCAGCACGGCCAGAATACCGAGTCCGCCGCCAAACGCCATCCCCGCTTTAAGGAAAATTATGAACATTTCGCCGTAGCCGAGCCTTTGACCCGCTGTCTCTTCTTTCATCGATCTCGCCTCCGTTGGATGGATAAATTATTCGCGGCCTGCAAAATGCCATTTTCCGCCGCCCGGCGTTGCTGTATGATCTGTCCCCCGGACATTATAGTGGCAGGTGAATCATGACAGAGCAAAACGATCTTGTCAGCGGAGAGACATTCGAGGTGCGCTTCACGTGGGGTAAGAAACGTCATAGCCCACGCTACCAGCTGGACACCCCGGTGGAATTCACCGTCGAAGGCGAGCCACATTCGACGGCAGAACACGGTATCGGCCGCGACATCAGTCTCGGCGGCGCCGGTGTCGTCCCCCCACAAGAAGATGCGACGATCCCACCCGTCGGCTCATACGTGCGCCTGCAATTAACCGTGGCGGGTACCGGCAAACCCTTAGAGCTGGACGGCATCGTCGCCCACGCCGATGCCCAGCATGGCTTCGGCCTACGCTTTCCACATCTCACGTCGAAGGCGCGCATGCGGCTCAAGCAACTGTTGACCGAACTGGCCACCCATGAGCCGGAGTTTTAGCTTGATGGTCGGGTCAATAGTAGCGCAGAACGACAGACCAAATGTTAACCCTCACGCGCCGCCGGCAAGTTGTCACTGTTTTACGCTCCGGCGCGTTCGCTGATAGCAGAATGCAATTGGGTGTCACTATTTTCTCTGTGCCCCCTGTGCCTCCGTGGCGAGGCTCTAGCTCTTCGGACAAATACTTAACATAAAAAACAGATTCAAAGAGTAAAAAACTCTTTGAATCAGCGTCGTAAAGGTGATATTATGAAGTCGGAATGTTCTATTAGTGATCTTTGAGGCAGCAATAAAATTTCCTTATAAATTCCTGCGGGGCTAAGCCTTCCTCTCCCTGGCTTAATCTCTGCAGGCCCCTACTCCCGGATCAGGAAGTGTCAGCACTTCCACTGAAGCCCAGCTTTTGCTGAAAGTCATACACCCACGCTTGATGCCAAGCTATCTTGAGCGAGAGCACAGGTGTCACTGCCAGAGGGATATTTGAGCGCGCGAAGCCAGAAAGGTAGGTGCATCCAGTTGAAGGAGCAGGCAGCCATAATGGCCCGTGAAGGCGAAACCACCACCCTGATCGTTAATGATCAGCCCGATCATTTAGAGTTGATGCGGTCTCTGCTGCGTGGCGCCGGTTATCGGGTATTGACCGCGTCTGACGGCCGTGAAGCCTTTGATTTGGCCAAGCGTGAGCACCCGGGACTGATGATCAGCGACGTCATGATGCCTCGCATCACCGGCATCGACCTGTGCCGCATGATTCGCGCCGAGGCTGACCTGCGCGACACCCCGATCCTGCTCGTCAGCGCCATGCGCAAAGACACGGCGAGTGTGGTCGAGGGTCTGCGGGCAGGCGCCGATGAATATCTGGAAGCGCCTTTCGACCCGATGCGACTGATCGCCCACGCGGCCCGGCTCGTCGAGCGCAAGCGGACTGAGGCGGCGCTGCGTGAAAGTGAAGAACGGCTGCGACAGTCGCATAAGCTCGAAGCGATGGGCCGTCTGGCGGGCGGGATCGCCCATGATTTCAATAACCTTCTAACGGCTATTATCGGCTACAGCGATCTGGCGCTCCGTCGCTTACATGATAATGATCCCTTGCGCCGCAACATCGACGAGATCAAAAAGGCATCAAACCGCGCCGCCTCATTGACCCACCAACTCCTCGCCTTCAGCCGCAAGCAGGTACTGCAGCCGAAAGTGCTCGACCTTAACGAGGTCGTCGCCAACATGGATGCGATGCTGCGGCGGGTCATCGGCGAGGACATCGACTTGGTGACAGTTCTGGAGCCGCAGTTGGGACACGTGAGGGCCGATCCGGGCCAGATCGAGCAGGTTATTATGAACCTCGTGATCAACTCACGCGACGCGATGCCGCGCGGCGGTAAACTGACGATCAAGACGGGAAACGTCGAGCTCGATCAGGCCTATTCCCGGAGCCACGCTTCCGTCAGGACCGGCCCCTACGTGATGCTGGCCGTCTCGGACACCGGCACGGGGATGGACCCCGAAACTCAGGCCCATATTTTTGAGCCCTTTTTCACCACCAAGGAGCAGGGCAAGGGGACTGGGCTCGGCCTCGCAACAGTCTACGGAATAGTCAAGCAATCGGGCGGCAACATCTGGGTCTATAGCGAGGTCGGGCGGGGTACGACGTTCAAGATTTACCTGCCGCCGGTCGCCGAGACCGTCCAGTCGCTCAAGCCGGCCGGCACTTTAGCCGAGCCGGAGCGGGGGTGGGAGACCGTCCTGCTGGTGGAAGACGAAGGCGCCGTCCGCAACCTGATTCACGGCGTTCTGGAAATGAACGGGTACACGGTGCTGCAGGCCGACAGCGGAATTGAGGCGATCCGGATCTGCGAGGAGTATGAAGGCCCGATCCATCTTTTGATCACAGACGTCGTGATGCCTCAGATGGGCGGGCGGGATTTAGCCGAACGGCTGGAGGCCAGCCACCCGGAGATGCGCGTGCTCTACATGTCGGGTTATACGGACGACGCTATTGTGCATCATGGCGTGCTGGATGAGGGCGTCGCGTTTCTGGAAAAGCCCTTCACGCCGGATTCCCTGGCGCGCAAGGCGCGCGAGGTGCTGGATGCAGGCCACAGCCTATCTTCTCAGTGACTCGTGCGGAGATAATCGATGAAACGAGTCCGCCCGCCAAGGGCGATTAACGGCACGACCAGATTTGGCTCCTGCTTTACCTATTTTGTTTCTTCTTTATTCCTCTGTTTTTCCTCTGCGTCCTCTGCGGTTCAAAGTTTTGTTTCGGAATGCGGATCAGAGGAAAGGGCGCCTTAGTTGCTCGGGGAAAAACATCTCGGCGGTCTCTTCCTCATCGCCGGAAAGTGTCGCGCCCTCCTTCAGGATAGTCGAATCTCGATAAAGGAGAAACCTCAGTGAATGATCCTCGACAACCCAACTGTTCTTCGTATAGCGGACCGGTAGATCGACCTGATGGACGGCAGTTGTTCCTTCGATCCACATCCCGTCTTTGATCTCCTCGCACCTCAGCAGGTAATGCTCCACGCTCGTGAATACGCTGCGCCAGTAGACGGAGTAGAGGATTCGGTAGATGATCCCTCTGACCTGAATGTAGAGGGCATCCCCGCTCAGGATTCTGTAATTTATCTGCCCCAACAGATCAAGCAGCCTGCTCTGTTCTTCCGGATTCGGATTAGTACGACCCGGTCGGGTCGGCCCCTCCAGCGGAGTCTCACCCGGCGGCGAAGGCGCGTCATCCCGCCAAGCTTCGGGCCCCGGTTCAGGTTGACCTGCCCTAAAGCTTTCGGATTTCATATCTGCTCCTTCCACCGAGGAGCTCACCTTTGACCGGGGCCCTATAGCGGTGTGCATGTGCGTGCGGCGGTATTTCTCTGTGCCCCCTCTGTGCTCTCTGTGCCTCTC
>CAYLJO010000405.1:0-3575 GCA_964383905.1 uncultured Blastocatellaceae bacterium | reverse complement strand
TGACCAGAACTGCCTGCTCCTCCAGCCTGCCTTCTCTGGTGAATCTCTCCAGTAGGTCTTTGGTCGCGTCCTTTGATTCTTGAACGTTAGGTTGGTCGAACGGGTTGATGCCGAGGCGCCAACCGGCGAAGGCCGTCGCAATCTCCCACAGGAAGAACTCTTCACCCAGATCATAGAGGTCTGTGAGGGTGTGATAAACGACCGGGTGCCCGGCCGCTTCGAGCGCCTTCAGCTTCACTTCCCTTTCGCCATCCAACCGGTCGACGGCGATTGAAACGAATACCCGATCATCGCCGTAAACGGAAGGGGCTCCGAGCGCTTCGCCCGCGACGGGCAAGATCCCGCGGCCCTCTTTGCCGGTGCTCTCGGCAACCAGTTGTTCGATCCACAGCCCGAGCGCCGATATTTTCGGATCGGTAATGATGGTCAGCTTGTCGCGTCCGGCCTTCGCGCATTCGCCCATGATGGCGCCCAGCCGCGCGCCCGGATTATCGGCCGCCGGGACGACCGCGGCGCATGAGTGGACGATGCGCTCAGCGCGGTCGAGCAATTTCTTGACGTCTACGCCCATCAACGCGGCGGGGACCAGGCCGAAATATGAGAGAGCCGAGTAGCGCCCGCCGATGTCAGGTGGGTTAAGGAAGATGCGTTTGAATTTATCTTCGGTTGCCATCTTCTCCATCAGTGTGCCCGGGTCGGTGATGGCGACGAAGTTCTCGCCCGGATTGGACTTGCGCTGGCGTACCTGGTCGTACCAGTATTTATAGAAGGTCAGCGGCTCGGTTGTCGTTCCAGATTTCGACGCGATGAGAAAGAGGCAGTGGGTGGTGTCAATCCGTGCGGCAAAGCTGGCGAGAACGTCCGGGTCGGTCGAGTCCAGGACCAGCAATTCGGGGTAACTTTCTTGTTGGCCGAACGTTTGCCGGAGGACTTCCGGGCAGAGCGATGAGCCGCCCATCCCGCAGAGCATAACCTGCTTAAACTCGCGCGGGCCGCGGATACGATCGGCGAAAGCGATCAGGTCATCTTCGACACCGATCATCTCATCGGGCACGGTCAGCCAGCCGAGCGCGTTCCTGATTATCTTCTGGTGATTTTCGTCCGCCTTCCAGAGCGAAGCGTCTTTGCGCCAGATGCGGCGCATCACGTCCCCCTGATCCGCTTCCTTGATCGCGGCGCTCACTGCCTCGGAGTACTTGCCGAGCGAAGCTGTGAGTCGTCCGTGAATGCCTGACTTGAGCGCGTCGCGCTTGGATTCAATGGACTCGACGAGAGTATCGAAAGAGCCGACGAATGCGGCCAACCCGTCAACCTGTAGCTTGCTGGTGACGGCTTTCAGGTCAATCCCCAGCTCGGCGAGCTTGGCGATGACGTCGCGGCACTCGCCGAGACTCTCTTCGAGTGTCAACGCCACGTGCCCGTGATCGCGGATGGCCGTGTAGGTCGCCGGCGGGACGGTATTCACGGTCTCCGGACCGATCAGATTATCCACGTAGAGAACATCCGAATACCTGGGATTCTTCGTCCCTGTTGAGGCCCACAGACAGCGCTGCACCTGCGCGCCCTTGGCCTTCATCGCGGCGAACCGCACGCCGTGGAATATCTCTTTGAACTTTTGATAAGCCAGCTTCGCGTTGGCGATCGCGGCCTTACCGAGCAAGCCTTCCAGCATCGCTCTCTCTTCAGGCGTTTTGGCGTGCCGCGCGCGGTATTCAAGATCGCTATCGATCGCGCTATCAACGCGCGAGACGAAGAAGCTGGCCACAGATGCGATGTGGTCCACAGTCTTGCCTTCGGCGGCGCGCCGTTCCAACCCTCGGATGAAAGCCTCGGCCACCTGTTCGTAGTTCTCGATCGAGAAGATCATCGTCACGTTGATGTTGATGCCGCGATAGATTGATTCCTCGATGGCCGGCAAACCTTCCTGGGCGGCGGGAATCTTAATCATCACGTTCTTCCGCCCGACCTGCTGAAAAAGGCGGTCAGCCTCATCAATCGTCCCTCGGGTGTCGTAAGCCAGGCGCGGGTTAACTTCCAGACTCACGTAGCCGTCGCCGCCATCGGTTTTGTCGTAAACGGGCCGAAGGATGTCGGCGGCGCGGCCGATGTCTTCAATGACCAGGTCCTCATAAATTTCCGACACGCTCTTCCCGGCATTGATCAGCGATTGCATCTGCCCGTCGTAATCCGTCGAGCCGGTGATCGCCTTCTCAAAAATGGTCGGGTTCGAGGTGACGCCGCGCAGGTCGTCCTCCTCGACCTTCTTCTTCAGGTCATTGCTTTCCAGCATCGCGCGGCGGATGTTGTCATACCAGATGGATTGGCCTAACTTCATGATTTCAACAAGTGGATTGCTCATGGTTTTGCTCCTCTATCAATGGCCGCGGGCTAAATGTTAGATTTGGAAATCTCAAATTTGCGAATTGCGGATTCAGTTGCAAGCTTCCAGCCTCTGACCCAGGGTTTATTCATTTTCGGCGAGCGGGTACGGTCTCAAAAGTCAGAACCATTATACGGCAATTTCCGAAGGAGTAGCAGAAGATTCCTATTCATCTCTTTCACATCTCGGGCATGAGAGTTGGCAGTTGGGTAGGCCGCAGGCGAGGTGCCGCATCAGCGGCCCTTTTCCCCAGACCCCCCGCCGGTAGGGTCGAAGACTGGCGCGCCGCTTGAGCCTGATCTTTGTCTTCACTGTTGCTCACCCTTTCCTTCGCGAGTGTCTCAATATCTCAGCCTTGGTCACGTTTCCAGTCCCCGCCTCGTCAAACGGAGCGGGCGGTTTTCCCGCACTCCGCTTTCCTGTCCGCTTCACCTCACGGCTTATGTGACCCCTATCATGCTGGGAGCGCTTTCGTCTGTGGTTCTTGCCCGATCACCCAGTAGTTATTGCATAGTCCGAGCTGGGCGTAGAGCCACTTCCTACCCCACCTCTGCCAGCCGAAGCCCCGCTCTTTCCGGGCTCGTATCATGTGTCGCCGAACCTGCTTCTCTACCCAGTCCTTAATAAAGCCCAAGCACCGGCTCGCGTCTCCGATAGCGAAGTACTTGACCCAGCCGCGCAAGGTCGCGTTGATTAACTGCACGATCCGATCTACGGGCTGACCCCACAAGCGTCGGAATAGATCCTTCAGCTTTCGTACTAACTCCGTCCGCTTCTTCGGCTTTGGCGGGTAGTACGCTGGCCACACCCCTTTCCGGTTGCGAATGCGGCGAAACTCAAAGCCGAGAAATCCGAAGCTTTCATCCTTTCAGATCGACGATGTGGCTCTTTTCCTCATTGATTTCGACCTCTAGTTTGGCTAACTCTTCCCGTAATCTTTGCTCTACTGCCTCATCAGCCAGTCATGTTGTGGGTACGCATCGACAAGGATCACCAGATCATCGGCAAATCTTGCATATTCGAGATAGGTGTATTTGCCCGTTCCCGCTTCAGGCGTTGTCATCAGGGGATGTAGTATGGCATCGCAGGCACTGGAGTTCGGGCACATCAAGCTCTCACCATGTCACGCGGGTCCCGCGAGACGGCATCCTCAACGCCTTCGGATGTCTCCCGCTTTCATACGGCATGCTGTTGT
>CAYLJO010000404.1:0-3599 GCA_964383905.1 uncultured Blastocatellaceae bacterium | reverse complement strand
GAGGAGGCGGAGGACACCGAAGGAAAAGCCGGGCTGGGGTGATGTGCGTTATGGGACGGTGAGCTCGTAGGTGAGTTTCGAGGAGAGCCTCCTGGCGCTGTGCGCTCGGCCATCGGAGTCGCTGATGAACATCCCGACGTAGCGCGTAATCGATGCCCCACTCATCACAGATGAAGTGACGATATTCGGTCTGCTCGTACTGACGGTTGAGACCGAGGCGGCCGAATTCCCTTCACGGACCGCGGCCTGACTGGCGGCATCGGCGTTCGCGTCCTGGAGAACGGTGATGGTTGCCGCCGTGCTGCTGAAGCCCGAAAAATGCGGGGTGAGCGTAATCGGAGTTGTGTAAAGAGTTCCGTTTGATTCCCTGGTCACGCTAATTAATTCGCTACTCATTCCTGTGCCTGAAGTACCGACCCTGAAACCATTAACATGATCAAAAGTCAGGGTCGCGACGGCGGTTGGGGTTCGACCGGTGGCGCGGCCCGCGCTATCGCCCCCGACCGACATCTCTAAATATAAGGCCTTCTGGACCGTCGCGGTTAACATCAGGGTGGCATTCGCCTTCTGGTTTGATGTCTGGCCCTGCGCCGACATACTTCCGGCGGCGATAAATAATGCTGCCAGGATAGCCAGCCGGCGAAATTTAATGTGGGTACCAAAAGACATACGTATCCTGATCAGAGAAAACAACTTCTCCTAAAATTAACGGGCCAATTTTAAGTAATTGATTGATCCTTACTCAAGGGCCAACCGACGTTCTTCCAGGGCAATAGCCATACCACCTTTTGGGAGCCCTCGCGGGGGAATTACCGCTTCCCATATGGGTAATTATATCAACAACTTACAGTGATAAGAGGGTGTCGTGATGGCGCTCACATTAATGGCGGAAGGGGAAAACAGGACGTTAGAAGGGGGGAAGAATGGTCGGCAACCTGGGAAAAATGGTCTGCCTCACGCTCTCAGGCGCAAAGGTCGCTGGGTTCTGCGCGAATAACTTTGGTACTTAAATCATTCTTTAAAAAATGATTAAACTTGTTGCATCAACTCGATGTTTTAAAGTAATCTGTTATTGGATCACTGATAAGTTAGTGATTCCTCATCCCCTGTGCCGCTTTTTCACCTGTTCCGGGGCGGCCTCATCGTTCCTGAATCAGATGATAAAGTCCGAGACTGCGGAAAAAATTCTTCCCCCTCAATAACGGTATGCAAGCACTGGTAATTGACGACGAACTGCAGGTACGCCGCTTCGTGGGGGAGGTTCTGCGTGTGGACGGCTGGCAGGTGGGCGAGGCGGAAACAGCCGAGCAGGCCTTCGAGATGCTTCGTGACCAGCACTGGCCTTTAGTCTTTTGCGACGTCATGCTCGGCGGGGCGGACGGTTTCACCGTGCTGCGTCACGTCGTACAGGAACGGCCGGAGACACATATCGTCTTGATGACAGGATATGGCTCGGCGGCGGGCGCTCTGGATGCCGTCGCCCTGGGCGCTTATGATTATCTCTTGAAACCCTTCACCGCCAGTGACGTGCGGAAACTTTCAGGGGCCGTACACAAGCGTCTGGAGGAGCGCCCGCACGTCCGGAGCGAAGAATCGGCTCCTCCGATTTACACTTCAGACCTCAATTTGGTGGGCCAAAGCGCTGCCTTCGTCAAAGTGATGAAATTGGTCGGACGGCTGGCGGCAACGAATCTCCCGGTGCTAATCACAGGGGAGTCGGGGACGGGCAAAGAGGTGGTGGCGCGCGCGATTCACCGCCGCAGCCCGCGCGCCTCCAAACCTTTTATGGCCGTTAACTGCGGCGCGTTGGCGGCCGAGCTAATCGAGTCGGAGCTCTTCGGTCACGTGCGAGGCTCTTTCACGGGGGCCGACCGCGACCGTGTCGGCTTGTTAGAAGAGGCCAGCGGTGGAACAGTCTTCCTCGATGAGATAACCGAGACGAGCCCTGCGTTTCAGGTCAAATTACTGCGCGCTTTGCAGGAGGGTGAGATCCGTCGCGTCGGCTCGAACCGCACGCAAAACGTTGACGTGCGGATCATTGCCGCGACCAACCGCGACCCGCAAGCGGAAGTGGAGCGGGGCCGTTTCCGCCAGGACTTGCTGTACCGCCTCAACGCCGTGAGCCTACACCTTCCACCACTGCGTGAGCGGCGCGAAGATATCCTTTCTCTCGTCAAACATTTCGCCGCGCACACGCGGGCGGCGGGCGACCCGCCCCCACACTTTTCACAGGAGGCTCTTCACCTGCTCGGGCAATATCCATGGCCCGGCAACATACGCGAGCTGGAGAATGCCGTGATGCACGCCGTTGCCCTCTCAGATCACACGGTGCGTCCCGAAGACCTGCCCGAAGGCATACGCAACTACCATGACGCGCCGGTCGAAGAGCGCACGCCGGCAGGAGAGGCGCAAACTTCCAAAGCCGTGGAGGAATGGCTGCCGATGGCAGAGGTCGAAAGTCGCTATGCGGCGCGCGTGCTTGCCCATACGGGCGGTAACAAACAGGCGGCGGCGCGGCTGCTCGGCATTGATCGCAAGACGTTAAACCGTATGCTCAAGCGGAACGATCCTGCCGAGGCGCAAGATCAAGTGGGATGAGGGGACCGGGGCCCTCACTGCGGAGGGAAGAGAGAGGAAAAAGAGCACAATTATAGCCAGTTGCGAATGGATGTAACCCAGAACTCCACTACAGAGGCACAGAGGGGGCACAGAGAATACAGGTGGCACCCAATTGCAAGCCGCTATAGGCCGGTGGCCATATGGCACAGATTATGCAAACAGTAAACTTAGAGCGGTGCCTCAAGCACTGCAACCGCACCACAATTGCGCAACGCGCGCGCACTTTACGCGACCGTGGTGGCCCATTTTTCCCCGCCCCGCGTTCGTTTATGCCCCATTGTGCGTTCGTTCATGCCACGCCGCGCGGCTAGCCGCCGGGTGAGGGTCGCCCGAGCACCGCGCAGCTATCACCGAGACAACCCCAAGCACACGGTAATTCCAGATGACATCCGCCCTTCGCGAAACTCCTTTTGCGGTCACGCTCGACATTAATCCTGCCTTTGTGGAGGAGAGCGACAGACGCATTCTCATCGTTGATGATGAAGAAGCCATCCGCAAGCTGTTCGTCTCTTATCTGAGCCCCCGCTACTCGTGCACGACAGCGGCCAATGCCGAAGAGGCTTTGGCGCACCTCGGCCGAGAGTCATTCGCGATCGTCATCTCGGACGTCCTGATGCCCGGGCTGAGCGGCGTCGAACTGCTGCGTGACATCCTCGCGCGCTTTCCGGATACGACCGTGATCATGGTCTCAGGTGTCGACCGGGCGCAGCGCGCGCTTGATGCCGTGCGCATCGGCGCATTCGACTACCTGCTCAAGCCCTGCGAGATGAACGTACTGGCGCGCTGTGTCGAGCGGGCTTTGGAGCGCCGTGCCCTGCTGCGTGAAGCGCGTCATTACAAACAGGATCTGGAGAAGCAGAATGCGGAATTGGCGCGGCGTAAAGCGGAACTCGAACGCCTCCACGCCCAGCTGATACATAGCGAAAAGATGGCCTCGCTGGGCCAACTGGCCGCCGGCGTCGCCCACGAACTCAATAACC
>CAYLJO010000403.1:0-3603 GCA_964383905.1 uncultured Blastocatellaceae bacterium | reverse complement strand
TCTCAAAGGTTGACGCATCGAAGCAGAGGGGGGCCAACTGGAGGAAGACTTCATCGGCGCCGAAGCGGAGATAATTAGCTCGTTTAACTAAGCGTACGACCGCCCGATGAGGAATGCCCACCCCCTTCGGACGTCCTGTCGATCCAGAGGTGTAGATCACATAGGCTAAGTTGGTGGCGGCGATCGGGGAGGCGGGATTAGTGGTGGGTTGGGCGGCGATGGCGGACCAATCTCGATCCAGACACACCAGGTCGGTGATCCGCTCGGGCAGGCCCCTCAGTAGCCGCTCCTGGGTGAGGAGCACCTCGACCGCAGCCTCTTCAAGCATCAAGGCGAGGCGCCCCCTCGGATGCTGTGGGTCGAGCGGCAGATAAGCCCCGCCGGCTTTCAGGATCCCGAGCAGCCCGACCACCATCTCAACGGAGCGCTCTACAAGAATGCCGACCGGCACCTCGGGGGATACGCCCAGCTCCCGCAGATGGTGCGCCACTCGGTTGGCTCTTTCATTGAGCTCCCGGTAAGTCAACCGCTCATCTTCAAAGAGGAGCGCGACCCGGTCCGGGGTGCGCTCGACCTGGGCTTCAAACAGGTGGTGAATGCACTGATCTTTGGGATACTCATACCGGGTATCATTCCACTCAACAAGCAATTGTTGGCGTTCCGCTTCCGTCAGGAACGGCAACTCTGAGAGGCGTTTATCCGGATTAGAGACGATACCTTCCAGTAAGACTTGGAAGTTTCCTATCAGCCTTGCAATTGTCGCAGCATCAAAACGGCATCGATCATAGATGATCCGCAGCGATAACATTTGACCTGGCGCTGCCACTACTGTCAAAGGATAATTAGTCCTTTCATAGAAACGAGCATTGCGGATCAGGCTCCTATTTCGCTCCTGTAATGAGCTATCCACTGGATAGTTCTCGAACGCCAGGATACTCTCAAACAGCGGCTGCCCATGCGACACTTCGCTCCAACCTTGCACCTCCGCCAGCGGGCTGTACTCGTACTCACCTAGCCCCACTTGCTGCTTTTGCAGCTGCTTCAGCCACGACAAAAGCCCTGCCTGAGGCGATACCTGTACCCGTATCGGTAACGTGTTGATGAAGAGTCCCACCATGGATTCCACACCCGCCAGTGCCGCCGGACGCCCCGCCAATACCACACCGAAGACGACCTCTTTCTCATTGCTGTATCGACTCAGCAAGATAGCCCACGCGCCCTGCACTAATGTGTTGAGTGTTAACCGATGCCGACGCGCTAAGGACTTCAGCCCACCGGTCACAGCTTCTGAGAATTGAATCCGCTGCTCACCGTGGCCCGCTTCTTCGCCAGCCATTCGGCCCGGGTTACGATCTATCCCGAGAGGCGTTGCTGCGGTGAAGCCCTGTAGCGCTTTACGCCAATAGGCCTCAGCTTTGGGCATGTCTTGCTGCTGCAGCCACCGGATGTAGTCGCGGTAGGGGCGGCGGTGCTCAAGATGCAGATCCTGATTCTGGTCAAACGCCCAATAAAAGGCCGAGACTTCCTTGAGGATTAAAGAGGTGCTCCATCCATCCAGCAGCAGATGGTGGTTGCTCCAGACGAATTGATAAGTATCTTCAGTCATCCGCAAAAGAGCCAGGCGCATTAATGGCGCATTTGATAGCTCGAAGCCTCGCTCGCGATTTACTTGAAGAAAAGAGTCCAGCTGCGCCTGCTGCTCGGCGGCAGACATCCCTCGCCAGTCATGTCGCTCCCACAGCAATTTCACCCGCCGATGCACTACTTGAAGTGGCTCACCTGGGTCCTTCCAAAAGAAAGATGTCCGCAAGATCGGGTGCCGGTCCACCACCTTTTGCCAGGCTCGCTCCCAGGCTAAGAGATTCGGATCTCCGTGGAGGGTGCAGTTGAACTGCACGCAATAGACACCTGACCCCGGGGAGTACAGGGTGTGAAAGAGGATACCCTGCTGCATCGGTGAGAGGGGATAGATGTCCTCTATCTCCAGATCTGCTCCGGCTACCCCCTCGAGCTTTCGCTGCCCCACTCTTACTAGCGGGAAGTCGGAAGGGGTGTAGCCTCCCGCCTCCGGTGACTGACAATGTGCAATTAGCCTCCTTAGCGCTCCCAGATATTCCGCAGCTAAATCCTCGATCGTCGCTCGCCGATATATGTTCTCGCTATAACTCCAACTAAGTCGCAGCTGCCCCCCTACTACCATCCCGCTGACGTCCAGCACATGTCGTCGCTTCCCTTCCAAGTTGTGCGCCGGCCCGCTCGACTCTCTCGCCAGCCCCAACCATGACCTCTCAGGTAATACCTGATCGAATTGGCCCAGGTAATTGAAACTCACTTCTGGCTCGGGCAGCCCCCGCAGCTTGGCGGCGATCCACCCGTCGCTGCTCATGTAGCGCAGCAAGCCATAACCGATGCCCCGATTGGGGATCCGGCGGAGTTGCTCTTTGACCGACTTTAAGGCTTCTCTCGGATGGGAAATCCCTTTCACGTTCAACAGCACGGGGAAGCAGGCGGTGAACCAGCCCACTGTGCGTGACAGGTCTAGATCCTCGAACAGTTCCTCCCGCCCGTGGCCTTCCAGATCGACCAACAGCGTGCTCACTCCTTTCCATTGTTCAAAGGCCTGCACCAGGGCGGTGAGCAATAGATCATTGATCTGGGTATGGTAGACCGCTGGGACCTCCCGCAGCAGGGCTTGGGTCTCCGCTCTACTGAGCGATACCAGCACGGTGTCGACGGAGGCCATCGTATTGGTCCCACTAGGATAGTCCACCGGCAGACGGTCGGCGCGTGTCCATGGCTCTGAGAGCCAATAGCTTAGCTCTTGCTGAAGCGATCCCGTTGGCACCTTCCCTACCAACCGTTCGGCCCACTCTTTGAAGGGACTTGTCTTGGGGGGCAGCTCGATCGCCTCGCCACGGCTCAGTTGCCGGTAAGCTGTCTGCAAATCCTCCAGTAAGATACGCCACGAGACGCCATCCACGGCCAGGTGATGGATGATCATCAGCAGGCGGCCTGATCTTCCACGGCCCAAGTCGAAGTACGCGACCCGCACGACCGGTCCCTGCATCAGGCTGAGGCTCGCCTGCATTTCGGCGGCCGACGCCTGGATAGCAGCTTCTTGTTCGGCCTGCGACAATGCCGATAGGTCTATCTGTGAAAAGACCGAGTTCTGCTCAACGGCTGCATTGGTCTGCTGCCAGCCACTCTCCACACGCACAAATCGCAGGCGTAGCGCATCGTGATGCACAAGTAAATGGCGCACGGCCTGCTCCAAAAGCCTAGGGTCCGAGGCGTGCCGCACCTCAAACAAAAATGATTGATTCCAGTGGTGTGGCTCAGGCAGATCCTGCTCGAAAAACCAGTGTTGAATGGGGGTCAGAGGCACCGGGCCGGAGACCGTACCCTGTTGGGCCTGGATGACTGAGTTCGTACCGGCCGCCGCGGCCAGTTCGGCGACGGTCTGGTGCTGAAAGAGCTGCCTGGTCGTCAGGCGCAGACCCGCCTGATGGGCTCTGGCGATGATCTGAATGCTGAGGATGGAATCTCCACCCAACTCGAAGAAGTTGTCATGGATGCCGAGGCGCTCCACCTTCAAGACATCGG
>CAYLJO010000402.1:0-3622 GCA_964383905.1 uncultured Blastocatellaceae bacterium | reverse complement strand
TCACCACATCATCATCGACGATCAATATGGAGGCCATCGGAATGTTCCTGAGAATAGAGACGCCGCCTGCGGAGCGGCATCCCAGAGATTATAAGCCTCCAGGCGTGAGAGGTCACGGTCATGATCGCACAGAGGGGCGACCGCCTGCTTAATTGCAGGATCACCCGCAGCTGATAATTCTCACGCCTGGTTAAAGACAACATCATCTTTGATCAGCACGTCCGATCGATCTGCTGGTGTATGGCGAGCAGAGAGGTGAAGGATGAAGGCGGGCGAAAATCTCACAAGTGATAAGAGAAGCAGCCTCCTCGACCGTCCTTCATATAATATCCTCAAAAAATGGTTCCTGAGACCGCCCTCATCCCCAGAGAAAGCAGAGCATGGGGAACTAAAATTCCCGTCATTTTGTCGAAGTAAGTGGTGCCGAGGCCATTCATTTTATTGACAATGGCCACTGACAAGCTTACTATTTTTCGGAACTTCGCTTCATCGCCTTAGGTTAGCTATTGATCCTCAGGTAAGCAGACAGCAACATAGTATCCCGTACTTCCCGGCTTTTTTATAGCTTGCTTCCCCTAGCGGCTCTAAACCGGCTAATTCAACTAGTAGCTAATTCACCTCGGAGGTCCATCCATGTCAAGCCGCGTAATTCGTTCCCACTCGATCTTTGCCTTACTCGTTCTCAGCCTGTTCCCGTTGGCAACTTCACTGGTCGCGCAAAATGTTAACCAACACGGTCAATTCACAACCGGCGACCATGCGACCACCCCACCTTTGCGTCAGATCGTCCCCTTACCAGAGAAGGAGGGCCACCGCGACAAGCCGATCCGGTTGCTGACACCCGCCGGTACCAGATCCGGCTTACCGGACCGCGCGCTGCAGGCGGCTACCTCTACCGCGACGGCAATCGGAAGCGTCGTCAGCTTTGACGGTTTAGGGGTGGGGGGCGGCTATACCCCCAATGCCGCACCACCGGACACCAACGGCGCTGTCGGCGCCACCCAGTATGTCCAGTGGGTCAATGAGTCCTTTGCCGTTTATGACAAAACCACCGGCGCCCGGGTTTATGGTCCGGCCGCCGGTAACACCTTATTCCAGGCCTTAGGCGCCAACCACCCCTGTGCCGTCAACAACGATGGCGACCCGATCGCGCAGTATGACAAAGCTGCAGGGCGGTGGGTCATGACGCAGTTTTCAGTCACGGGAGGCAGCACTCAGGGTTACTGGCAATGCGTGGCCGTCTCGAAGACCTCGGACGCCACCGGCGCTTATAACGTGTATGCTTTTAACTACGGGACCTCTGACTTTAATGATTATCCGAAACTGGGCGTCTGGTCCAACGGCTACTACGTCACCTTCAACATTTTTCTCAACGGGAACACCTTCAACGGCTCGAAGCTCTGCGCCTACGACCGCAGCGCGATGCTTGCCGGCACGGCGGCTAACCAGGTCTGCTTCCAGTTGAGTCCGAGCTATGGCGGCTTATTACCGGCTGATTTAGATGGGACCACCCCTCCCCCGGCCGGCTCCCCAGAGTACTTCGTGGCCTACGACGTCAACTCGCTGCTCCTGTGGAGGATGCAAAACGTCAACTTTACGGCCAAGACGGCCACACTCACAGGGCCGATCACCGTGCCTGCGGCCGCTTTCTCCGCCGCCTGTAACGGTGGCGGCACCTGTATTCCGCAGGGCGGAACCAACCAGCTACTAGATTCTCTCGCCGACCGGCTCATGTACCGGCTGGCGTACCGCAATTTTGGCGACCATGAATCGCTTGTCGTCAATCAGTCGGTGACGGCGGGCAGCAGTGTGGGCGTGCGCTGGTATGAAGTGCGCGACCCGGGCGGCGCGCCGACGATCTACCAGCAGGGGACCTATGCGCCCGACGCCAACTACCGCTGGATGGGCAGCGCGGCAATGGACAAGGTGGGCAACATGGCGGTCGGTTACAGTGTCTCCAGCAACGCAATGTTTCCCGGTATCCGGTTTGCCGGACGCGCGCCGGGCGATCCTCTTGGCACACTGGGGTCTGAAATCGTGATCAAGGACGGCCTCGGCTCTCAGAATGGCGGTCTCAACCGGTGGGGCGACTACAGCAGCCTGAGTGTCGATCCGGTGGATGACTGCACCATGTGGTATACGACGGAGTACTTGCAGAACAACGGCTCGTTTAACTGGAGCACGCGCATCGGGTATTTTAAGTTCAGCACCTGCGGAGTCGCCACCACGCCGGATTTCAGTCTCTCGGCGACACCCTCTTCGCAGACGGTGGTGGCGGGAGCAGGCACGAGTTACACGGCCACGGTCACAGCATCCGGGGGCTTCAACGGGACCGTCAATCTCAGCGTCAGCGGGTTGCCCACTGGTGCCACTGCGAGCTTTAATCCCACATCGGTGAACAGTTCGGGCTCATCCACCATGGCGGTGAGCACCAACAGTTCAACACCGGTCGGAAGCTATCCGCTCACCATCACGGGAACCAGTGGCAGTTTGAGCCATACCGCCGGTGTCACGCTGGTTGTCAACGCGGCACCGACGCCCGATTTCGCTCTCTCGGCGACACCTTCTTCACAGACGATCGTTGCCGGATCATCTACCAGCTATACGGCCACGGTCGCCGCCTCCGGAGGCTTCAACGGGGCCGTCAACCTCAGCGTGAGCGGGTTGCCGAGCGGGGCGAACGCCAGTTTCAACCCGGCTACGGTGAATAGTTCGGGCTCATCCACGATGAGCGTCACGACCAGCGCGACGACGCCTGCCGGTAGCTACCCCCTGACGATTACCGGCACCAGCGGCGCGCTGACACACACCACCTCGGTGACGCTGGTCGTAACGCAAGCTGCTGCCGACTTCTCGCTCTCCGCAACGCCTTCTTCCCGGACCGTGAGGCGTGGCGCGAGCACCACCTATACTGTAACGGTGACGCCGTCAGGGGGGTTCAATAGTACGGTCAGCTTCAGCGTGAGCGGGTTGCCGAGCGGGGCACGCGCCAGCTTTAGCCCGGCAACGGTCACCGGATCAGGTTCGACCACAATGACCGTGACCACGAGCAGTACCAGAGGGACTTTCCCATTAACCATCACGGGCACCGGCGGCGGTCTAAAGCATACCGCTTCGGTATCGCTGACCGTCACGAGGTAAGTGACCAGACAGGAGGTGTGCCTTACAGAGGGAACCGTCGCTTTGGCGACGGTTTCTCTTTCAGGGGTTGGTCAAAGGGCAGCTTCGGTCCAGGATGGAGCAGATTAGCACAATCACTTTTGACTGATCTTCTTCAATCTCTGGCTGATCTTCCGGCAAAATTTATCGCAGTGTTGCAAAAAACAGTTTGACGGTTATAATCCATCGCCTGTGCTTTCCATACTCTGAGCGAGGTCGGACTCTTGAAGCGGCAATCTTCCCCATTTAAGTGGCGTCATTACGAAGGCCAGATCATCCCGGCTCGTGCGTCCACTGGTACTGCAAAGTGCGCCGCTTCACCCGCTACTCGATCTCCGTTTCAGACGGAAGAGGTGACAACAGAGACCTCTGGGTCAACGGTTTACCTGGAGGCGAAAGCTGAAGGGAACAACAGCATGCCGTATGAAAGCGGGAGACATCCGAAGGCGTTGAGGATGCCGTC
>CAYLJO010000401.1:0-3632 GCA_964383905.1 uncultured Blastocatellaceae bacterium | reverse complement strand
TGCTCACCTGTTGCCGGCCCGCGTCCGATAACGTTGTGGCCGTGAGAAGTCATGACCGCTACGGTCAGGCATGAGCCGGGCCAAGGTCCGCCAGCAGCAAAAGGCCGAGGGGTAGAGCATTTAGATAAAAAGAGATCCAAAGGAGAGGCACCTTTTTGCTTTCCTTCTATTAATCTCTTTACTATATTTAAGCCATGACTCGATCCAGAAGATCTGCCAGGCAAAAGCCCGCGCCGCTGAGACTGGAGCCCGCCATCATCGGCGCGCTCGTCTCACCGGAGGCGAGGGCCGTAACACCCCTCATGAGCAAGGTTTATCTCTCGCTGCTGATCGTTCCGGCCAAATACTGGGACCGTCATGGCGTTCTGCATTTCACAGGCGAGCAGCACCAGGGAGAGTGGCGCACGGCATGGCAACAGTTGGTGGAGTATGTCGGCGTCGCCAGTGCGACCGCACATAAGGCCCTGACATGGATGCATAAGGAAAAACTGATCGGCTATTACTCGGGGAAGAACGGCTACGGCATTCACATTATTTTCAACAAAGCCCTGTGACCGGGCGGATACCCATTCAGGGTATCCGTGAGGGCTGCGGGTCTGATAAAAATAGCCTCCCAAAGAACTGGTTGACGCCGAACCGGCGAGGCAAACATCGCTCGAAAAGAAAGGAACATCACATGCAACTCGGAATGATCGGCCTGGGCAGAATGGGCGCGAACATGGTGCGCCGCTTGTCGCGCGGTGGACACCAGTGTGTCGCCTACGATAGAAACCCTGATGCGGTACAGACCCTCGCCAAAGAAGAGGCCGTCGGGGCCACGTCGCCCGACGATTTTATAGCCAAGCTTAACCCGCCGCGCGCCGTCTGGCTGATGGTGCCCGCCGCCGTGGTTGATAGCACACTCAATGATCTGAGTTCCCGAATGCAGCCGGGAGACATCATCATCGACGGCGGGAACTCCTATTATATCGACGACATTCGGCGCGCCCGAGAACTCAAGTCTAAAGGCATTCATTATGTTGATGTCGGGACGAGCGGCGGCGTCTGGGGCCTGGAGCGCGGGTACTGCCAGATGATCGGCGGCGAGGCCGATATCGTTCAGCACCTGGATCCGATCTTCAAGACGCTCGCGCCGGGACGGGGTGGTATCCCGAGCACACCAGGCCGGGAAAGGGCTGGAGGCACGGCCGAAGAGGGGTATCTGCACTGCGGGCCGTCGGGCGCCGGTCATTTCGTCAAGATGGTACACAACGGGATCGAGTACGGCATTATGGCCGCCTACGCCGAAGGGTTGAATATCCTCCACCACGCCAATGCGGGGAAGCGTGGGCGAACTATCGACGCGGAGACGACGCCGCTCCGCAACCCCGAGCACTACCAATTTGATTTCCACCTCCCGGACATCACTGAAGTGTGGCGCCGGGGGAGCGTCATCGCCTCCTGGCTATTGGATCTCACCGCGAGCGCCCTGCTTAAGCAGCCGGATCTGGCGACTTTCTCGGGCCACGTTGCGGACTCCGGCGAAGGGCGCTGGACGATCATGGCTGCGATCGAGGAAGGGGCGCCGGCACCTGTGCTGAGCGCGGCGCTCTACCAGCGCTTCGCTTCGCGCGGCGAGGACGATTTCGCCACCAAAGTTCTCTCGGCCATGCGCTTTGAGTTCGGCGGCCACGTCGAGCGGTCAGCGGGAGGATGAAAAGAGCAGTGATAGAGGTTGCAGACGGGATGAAATATCACTTTGTCACAGCGTCTGCGGCTGCCGGCATTAGCCGTACCTCTTCTTTCATTCTTGCTTCAAAAGAGAAAGAGGCGGGTTGCACCCACAATGGGCGAGAAACAAGCCACAGGGCCATGGCGCTGTCCCGCGCGTGTGATCGGCGAGAGTAGGAGAATATCGAATGATTGTTCAAAGGAGGCGAGGTGATTCTGGCTGGTGACATCGGCGGGACTTCGACGCGGCTGGCTTTCTTCAAGGTTCAAGCTGGGCGTCTGACCCCGGTCGTTGAAGCGAAATACCCGAGCCGTGAGCATCAGAGCTTGAACGAGATTGTCAGTGCGTTCGTCTCAGCCCACACGTTCACGGTCCAACACGCTTGCTTTGGAATTGCCGGCCCCGTCCGGTACGGGCGCGTGGAAACGTCGAACCTCGCCTGGGTTGTGGATGCAGAAACCCTGGCTCACGAACTGGGCTTGGAAAAAGTTGGCCTCATCAACGACCTGGAAGCCAATGCCTATGGGATTGCGGCGCTTGAGGAGAAAGACTTCGCGGTGCTGAATGCGGGCGCGCACGATTCGCGCGGCAATGCCGCAGTCATCTCGGCGGGCACCGGGTTGGGTGAGGCCGGACTGTATTGGGACGGCCAACGGTATCATCCATTTGCCTGCGAAGGCGGTCATGCAGATTTCTCGCCGCGCAATGAGTTGGAAGTCGAGTTGTTCCGGTACCTCATGGGCAAATTTGGTCGCGTCAGTTATGAGCGGGCCCTTTCCGGCCCAGGCTTGCACCAGATCTACCAGTTCCTGCGCGATTCGGGGCGCGGCGAGGAACCGGCCTGGCTGATCGAGGAGATGCGTCAACAAGACCCTTCCGCCCTGATCTCCCAGGTCGGGCTGGAAGGCGGGAGCGCGTTGTGCGTGCAGGCACTCGATCTCTTCATCGCGCTCTACGGCGCGGAGGCCGGTAACCTGGCGCTGAAGATGATGGCGAGCGGGGGGCTTTATGTGGGTGGCGGGATTGCGCCTAAGATCATTGAGAAGCTGCGAGGCCCGGCATTCATGGAGGCTTTCACCGCCAAAGGGCGTTTCAAATCATTGCTCGAAGCCATCCCCGTGCGCGTTATCCTCAATGACAAGACCGCCCTGCTCGGTGCGGCGCGCTACCCCGCACTGCAGGCTTCCTTGATTGAGTAGAACAGGGAGGATCGAAGAACAAGAGAGCGAGCCGTAGCTAAGCCAAGGCAAAATAGAGCGCCGAAATAGCACCTTTTATCTGCGGAGAGCCACATCATGAATGATCAAAGCATCGCTGATCGGGTAGTGTTCCTGTTCGACGTGGACAACACGCTGCTCGACAATGATCGAGTCGCCGCCGATCTGAAGCGTTACCTGGAGCGCGTGGTCGGACGTGAGAGGCAGCAACGGTACTGGGAGATCTTCGAGCAGTTACGAGCCGAACTAGGGTACGCTGACTATTTAGGCGCGCTGCAGCGATACCGAATCGAGTACCCGCGTGATCCGCACCTCTTGACTGTCTCACACTTTATGGTGAACTACCCGTTCGCCAACCGCCTCTTCCCGAATGCGCTCGACGCCGTGGAGCATGTTAAGCAATGGGGGCCGGCCGTAATTCTGTCGGATGGCGACGTTGTCTTTCAGCCGCTTAAGATTGAGCGCTCGGGACTGCTTGAAGCTGTGGATAGGAACGTCCTGATCTACGTGCATAAAGAGCACGAACTGGATGACGTCGAGGGGCGCTACAGGGGAGACCACTACGTGGTGATTGACGACAAATTACGTATCCTGGCTGCGATTAAGAAAATCTGGGGCCCGCGCGTGACGACGGTCTTCCCTCGGCAGGGACACTATGCCAACGATCCGCAGGCGCTCTCCGGCTACCCACCGGCGGATCTGAG
>CAYLJO010000400.1:0-3636 GCA_964383905.1 uncultured Blastocatellaceae bacterium | reverse complement strand
CGCCCCTTTCCAGTATGTTCTCGCGAAAGTTCGCCTTAATGTGCGGTTGTTACGAACCTTTGTTCGCACTGTTCGTGCCCAGACTGACCCCCCGAGAGTGACCGGAGACGACCGGTTGTGGGGTCGGAGTAGTGGTGTGATGAAGAAACTGACCGCCCGCCAGCAGGAAGTCTACGCCTACCTGGCCGCTTACATCCGCAAGCACGGCCTGAGCCCGACCTTCGAAGAGATCATGCGGGAGCTCAAGCTGCGCGCCAAATCGACCGTCCACGCCCACCTTCTCTCGCTCGAGTCGGCGGGCCTGATCAGGCGGGAGACCCACAAATCACGAGCCATTACGCTCGTCGGGGCCGATCAGCTGGCCGCCCTCCCCGCCATGACCGAAGTCCCGCTGCTCGGCTACGTGGCCGCGGGAGCGCCCAACTTCGCCTTCGCGCTCGCGAATGAGACGGTGACCGTCCCCTCCGAGATGATCAGCCGTCAGAACCGGACCTACGCGCTCCGCGTGCGGGGCGATTCGATGACGGGCGCGCACATCTGCGACGGCGACACGATCCTGGTCGAGGCGCGGCAGGCGGCCGAGAACGGCGAGATGGCCGTCGCGCTCATCGACGGGACGGACGCCACGCTCAAGTGGTTCTACCGCGAGCGGTCACAGGTCAGGCTGGAGCCGGCCAACCCGAAGTACCGGACGATCGTGATCAGGCCCCCGGAGAGGTGCCAGGTGCAGGGCGTGGTGACGGGCGTCCTGCGACGCACCGTCAGGCGGGACCGGTGCTCTCGTCATGACGGATAAGCGGTGAGGAAGGGAGAGAGGATGGGAAGGGGGCATTGCTCCCGCGGGTGGATGGCTTATGTCGATGCGACTCATGCCAATTGATGCGGCCCCGGTCGTCGCCCTCTCCGTCGTCGGCTCCTCCGGCAGCGTGGCGCTCGTCGGCGGGGTCAACATCGAGCGGCTGAAGCATTACCTGATCTTCCAGTTCGTCCGCGGCGCGCGCAAGGTCCAGTTCATCTGCGGCGACAACCGGATCGACGTCCTTTTGCTCGCCCGGATGGCCCGCTCGAACGGGATCGACGACGAGGACCTGCTCGGCTCGATCATCCTCTCGCGGGCCTTCACCGCCTACCAGATGGCGGAGCTGGTCTTACGGCTGGACGAATCCCTGATCGGCCAACTGGTCGTCGTCTCCGACCCCTGCGGGCTCTTCCAGGATGATGAGATCCGGAGTGTCGAGGCCGCCCGCTACTTCTACCGGATGCTCTGGCACATGGCCGACCTCCAGCGGCGGGGGATGAAGTTCCTCATCACCCACCGGCCGGGGAGACGCTCGCGCCGGGCCTACTTCGGGCGCGACCTGTTGCGCGCCACCGAGACGGTGCTCCACATGGGCTCGGGCACGAGTCTGGTCGTGCAGCGCCGCGAGTTCGCCTCGTTGCAGAGAGGGCGAGGGCTTCCGGCGGCGCAGCTCGATCAGGCGCAGGGCGGGGGTGAGTGATGACGGTCTTCCAGCTGGCGGTCAAACCGAAAGCCTACTCCCGGACGGCGCTCGTAGGGCCTCCGGGGAGCGGCAAGACCTATACGGCGCTCTCTCTCGCCACCCACATCGCACGATCCGTGGCGCTCATCGATACCGAGTATGACCGGTCGCTGCGCTACGCCGGAGACTTCCGCTTCTTCCAGGTCGGGATCAGGGACTGCCATCCGGCCAACATCATCGAGCTGATTCACCAGGCCAAAGAGGAGGGGCACGACGGTCTCATCCTCGACTCCTTCTCCAGCCCGTGGATCGGACGCTCGGGGATTCTCTGGCTGGTGGATAAGGCGACGCGGGCCGGGGAGCGGCCGAGCGCGCAGGATGCCTGGCGGGAGGTCAACCCCTTGCACCAGGAGCTGCTCGACACGCTACTCGGCATCCGGATGCACGTCTTTACGACGCTCAGGACGAAGAACGCTTACACGCAGGAGCAGAGGCTGGATCCGGTGAGCAACACCATCAGGTCACACAGCTACAAGGTGGGCCTGCAGCCGATCCAGCGGGACGGGATCGAATACGAGTTCGAGTGGGTGGCGGAGATGGACCACACCAACACGCTGACCTTCACGAAGAGCCTCTACCCGAAGCTCCAGCACCAGCAGTTCCCCTTCCCCGGCCGCGAGCTGGCCGTGATCATGAAGGGGTGCCTTGATGACGGAATGGATGTGGACCAGGAGCGGCTCCGCGAGGAGGAGCGCCGGAAGCGGGAGCTGCGCGATGAGATCAGGGGCAAGGTGAAGGAGGCCGGGCGCGACGAGCGCCAGATGACCGATTACATCTTCGCCCTGTACGGCCGCTCCTCGCTCTACAGCCTGGAGGTGGAAGAGCTCCGTGAAGTCTGCTCTTACCTGGACGAGAGGATCGAACAGGCCGGGCGGGCGCGGGAGAAGAGTAAAACGAGAGAGCGCAAGTCAGAGGTCATCGTGGAGGAGGGCGAGGGCCTGCAGCAGGTCGGTTGACCCTGCCGCAGGTCGGGCCGGGGTCGAGGCTTAACCACTGCCGGTGACGGCCCGCAGGCGCAGGAATCAGACGGGGAGGCGGCAAAGTCGTGGGAAGAACGGTCGCGACATACACGGACGCGCTGGCTGAGGAATATACCCGCCTGACGCCCTTCCGGCGCGCCCTGCGCCGCGAAGAGCAGGAGGTCTTCGACCTCCTGTGGGAGTGGGCCAGGCTGCACACGCAGGCCGGCTCCTACCTCTCCTCGACCAGCCCGCTGGTCCCCATCATCTTCTCGATGCTGATCGAGGCCGCGCGCACCATCCGGCAGCAGGCCGAAAGGATCGGGTCGTTGGAGGAGCGAATGAGAGCGCTCGAGGCGAGGGGGCATGAAGCGGGTTGAAGGGTGGCTCTTCGACGTCAACGAATTCGGCCCCTGGATGGTGCTCTGGGTCTACGACGCCGAGGGCCGGCTCCACCGCTTCCTCCACGAGTACGAGCCGAGGGTCTACGCCAGGGGCGATGAAAAGTTCCTCATCCGGATGGCGAGCGAGTTCGAGCGCCGCGGCGCGATCCGATCGGTCTGGTGGGAGGTCAGAAGGGAGCTGTTCAGCGGCCGGGAAGTGGAGGTGATGGAGTTCCGGGTCAAAGACGCCTCGGCGATGCCGAAGTTCAGGGAGCTGGCGACTACCGCAGAGGCCTCGGTCAGCTTCTACAACTGTGACATCCCTCCCGCGCAGTACTACCTCTATACCACGGGACTCTCACCTCTCTGCCCGCTGGCCGTGGAGGCCGATGATGAGAACTATGTCACAGGAATCGAGTGCGACGGCCGGATGCTCCGTGCCGATTACCGGCTGCCCGACAACCTCAGGCGGCTGGAGATCGACGGGGAGGGCTTCGAGCGCATTGATGCTCCCGGAAAGGTCATCCTCGAATGGGAGGGGGGAGAGCGCGAACTCCCGCTGATCGCTGAGGCGGAGACCATCGAGCGTTTCAACGAGGTCTTCAACCAGATCAATCCCGACATCATCATCAGCCGTCACGGGGATGGAAGGATCTTTCCGGCGCTGCTGAAAATCGCCGACGAGACGGGCATCCCTCTGACGGTGGACCGCGACCGCATCCCGACCTTCCGCAAGATCGAGACCGAGGGCCG
>CAYLJO010000399.1:0-3645 GCA_964383905.1 uncultured Blastocatellaceae bacterium | reverse complement strand
TCAATAATAAGGATGAAGGATAAAAGAAGAGACGCTGGCGTTGGAGCGACCAGGGAGACGCGGCGAAATATCATCCTGTCCCCGCGTCCCCGCGCCCCCGCGACTCCGTGTCAGCGCCGTTTTCATCCTTCATCCTTCCAAAGGCATCGCGCGCTGCTTCGATAGTTCTGTCCAGCAACTCATCCGTGTGAGCCACGCTGATGAAGCCGGCTTCGAATTGAGAGGGCGCGAGATAAACGCCTGCGTCGAGCATCGCGTGAAAAAACTTCCCGTAAAGGTTGCGGTCGCTTTTCGCGGCACTGGTCCAATCCGTCACCGGTCCGCTCGTAAAAAAGGTGGTCCACATGGAACCGACGCGATTGATGACGGCGTCGATGCCTGCCTCACGCGCAGCCTCCGCCAGTCCCGCGCATAGGCGCCGACCGGCGCGTTCCAGCTTCTCGTAAACCGAAGAATCCCGCAGCCGCCTGAGCGTGGTGAGCCCGGCGGTCATCGCTAATGGGTTCCCGGACAGCGTGCCCGCCTGGTAGACAGGGCCGGCGGGAGCAATGTGACGCATAATCTCACGGCTCGCGCCGTAAGCGCCGACGGGGAGGCCGCCGCCGATGATTTTGCCGAGCGTGGTAATGTCTGGCATGACGTTGTAAAGCTCTTGCGCGCCGCCCCGTGAGAGACGAAAGCCCGTCATCACTTCGTCAAAGATAAGCAATGCACCGTGCTCCTGTGTTGCATCGCGCAGCTCCCGCAGATAATTTTCGCGCGGCGGCACACAGCCCATGTTCCCGACAACAGGCTCGATGATTACCGCCGCGACGTCCGAATGTTCCTTGAAAACCCGCCGCAGCGCCTCCGTATTGTTGAAGGGAACGGTCAGGGTGCTTTGCGCGACCGCTGCGGGAACGCCCGGACTGTCAGGCAGGCCCAGCGTCGCGACACCCGATCCTGCTTTCACCAGCAAGCTATCGCCATGACCATGATAGCAGCCTTCAAACTTGATGAGCTTATTGCGCCCCGTTAGGCCGCGCGCCAGGCGTATCGCGGACATCGTGGCCTCGGTACCGCTATTGACCATCCTCACCATCTCGATTGACGGAACGGCGCGCGTGATCTCTTCCGCCATGTCGACCTCTAATCCCGTCGGCGCCCCGTAGCTCGTGCCGCGCGCGAGAGCCTCATGCAGCGCCGCGATGACTTCCCCGTCAGCATGGCCCAGAATCATCGGCCCCCATGAGCCGACATAATCAATGTATGTACGACCGTCGACGTCCGTTATCAACGCCCCCCGCGCGCTCTTGATGAAGCGCGGTGTGCCACCGACGCCACGGAAGGCGCGCACCGGAGAATTAACACCGCCGGGTATTAATTCGACCGCCCGTGCGAAGAGTTCTGCCGAGCGATCACGCTCATCTCTCTGTGGTGAAGCCATAAAACTATTTTCCGTTCGACAGCATCGAGAATGCAAGAAGCGGCCGCCACTTCAAGAGCTTCGGTGGCAGCCGCCTCTCTTTACGTATGTTCGATGTGATGCTTGAGAGAGCCATGCCCGGCTCTCTCGCCAATGTTGTAACTACTCAGAAGGGATGGTGAGCTCCTGCCCCGCCCGGATGTGATCAGGATCATCCAACTGATCCTGATTCGCATAGAAGATCTTCATGTACTGACTCGAACTGCCATAGAACTCCCGCGCGATCTTCGATAGCGTATCCCCCGGCTTCACAGTATAGGTCTGTCCCCTGCTGCCACCCTCTCCACCACCGGCACTGGCCGCAGCCGCCTGTGCTTTGCTCTCATCGACACTGATGTCGCAGATCAGCTCATTCTCCCAATTCTGATCCACCAGCTTGATCTGGTCCCACACCCTGTTCTTGGCGTCCTCGGAAGGTGCCGTGCCGCGGACAAAGAGCTTATTATCCTGCACGTGAAGGTTCTGTAATTGGACATTCTGCTGCTGGATTTCGTTCAGCACGGTCTGATATTTACCCTTGAGTTCGTTGAAACGTTGCTGGGCGTCGGGCTGCTTTTCAGCCTCCTCCGCCCCATGTCCGAACATCCTGTCAAATAGTCCCATTTTCTTCGCCTCCTTCTCAATTTAGAGTAAACGCTTATTTAACATCGGGCGCTCCCACCGGATGTCATTTTTGGAGATTGTTGGTTGAACGGCGCGTATTATACCGAAAAAGCGCCGCGCCCGTATAGTTATAATACCGTTGCGAATGCGCGCTTTATGTCTTTAATGATGGGGCATCTCTCCGGCCGGATCATGTACAACTGCAGTCGCCCCGAATTTTCATCCGAAGATGCTGCGCCATCGCCGGTCGAGCGTGCCGCCAAAGATAAACGCGCTGAGCGAAGGCTGTTCGTGCGAGCGATCATAACCGACGAGTTCCACGTAAGCGCGACCGTCTATCTCTTCGTCGCCATGGCGCCCGCGCACCGTGCACGCGCCCTCCCAGTAAACGATCATCGTTGTGCCGCGTGTATCAAGCTCCTGATCATTGATGACCGGCGTGATGGCGACGTCAACGCCGAAGTATGGCACGCGCAACCGCCACCCGCTCGGATAGGTCGCGCCGGTATAAGGGCTGCGCCACCGGCCCGTCACCTCGATCTTGAAATCATTTCGTGCCAGGTGTACTGACTTGCCCGCCGCATCGACAAAAGTTCCGCTTGAGAACGGCGCCGGCTTTCCTTCGGCATTCCGCAGGTGATAGACCATCACTTCCGCACCCGTCCCCAGTTGCACGCTGAACCAATCCCAGCCCTTCTGATTAGCGGTCGTGCGCCACGTGCCGAACTCGCGATCCATCCACGCCGATCCTTCGAAGTGCTCTGTCTCGCCGTGCCACGTAATGGCGCCTTCAGCTTCCATGCGCGTGAAAGAGAAGTAACGCGACGCTTCGCCCTCATCTTTAAAGCTCACGCCGATGCCCTCATGACCGTTCAGAGCGGCGGGCTTCCGACTATTCAAGGCGGCTTCAAACACAAGGTCATCGCCCATTGTGGCGCGCAGGATGTGCGCGCCGTATGCCTCGCGTATCGTCCAATTGCCCAACTTCAGGTAGTAATGTTTCTCGCTCGCCTGCGCCGGAAGGTCGAACACAGAGCCGGTGCTCTTCCGGTGCTCGTAACGGAAACGTTTGCGTGATTCATCCGTGATGGCGAAATGCGCGAGGAACAGCGGGTTGGCGATCAAGCGCAGCGGCACAACGCCAACCCGATCAAGATCCGTGCGCCGTTTGAAGAATACAAGCTCGAATCCGAAGCGACTCCCCCTGACCGTCTCCATGTGCCCGGTGTAATACCACCATTCTGTCTGCGCCCCGCCATGCGCGTAGAGGTCGCGCGGCAGCTCGACACCCTTATGCTCGGTGCCGTCGCGCAGGGATGACGCTTCGCCGGCGACCACGTCGGCAATACGGTCAAGGACACCGGCCGTGATCTGCTCGAGAGGTTCGATGATATGAGCGCTCATATATCTTCCGTTTGATTCCCCGATCTCCTGCCAAACAATCTACACTCAGGCTGTGACAAAAGTGTGCGGCTTTTGCCAAACGAAGCTTGCGGTTATTCGAGTAGGCAACTCAATCGTGTGATAAACGCCTAGAGGCTGTTCAAAAAGCTGTAGAGTAAAGAGTTAAGTTCGAC
>CAYLJO010000398.1:0-3691 GCA_964383905.1 uncultured Blastocatellaceae bacterium | reverse complement strand
TACTGGCCTTGAAGGTTGATGGCGTGTTCGGTGCAAAAACTCAAGCACGTGTGATGGAGTTCCAGCGCGACAACGGGCTTAAAGCTGACGGGATCGTCGGCGATATAACTCTCGGGAGACTTCGTGGGGGAGGGGGTGGAGTCCAGCCCCCGGTAAACCTAGCCGCGCTCATGAACCAACTGGCGCAGTCGCTTAGGCCTAACGAGAGGACGACGTTCCTCAGTCTCGCGCAGCCGCTGGCCGCCGACCGGACACTTCTGGCGAACACCGCAACTCTTGAGTTCGTTATCATTTTATTTATCCTGCTGGTCTTCTCGGCATTGCTTATCAATTCGTCAAATAAAGCCAATCAGGAAGCGGGTCGAGATTTGGCTCGGAGGGTGAACAATTTACGGGAAAGACTCAGAAGTGACCCATCGCAGGCGACCGCCGTCACCGCCGAGGCTCTTCAGGAAGCAAAGAAGAGGGCGCGGGACTTAGCTAATGAAGCCCAAAAGCAGCGAGAGAGTTGCTTTGATAAGTTCACGCCGGACCAGTTCGCGTCGAAGAGCCGAGCATGTGCGAAAGAGATTGCCGCCGTTACTACCGCCATTCAGTCGCTCCTACAAAAGATAAATACTCCGACGGGAGGCGGGATCACCCCGGAGAGTCTGATGAAGGGAATCAACGCGTCTGTGGCAGCATTGCTTGCGGCGCTGCGGGCGCTAGGCACTTGCATGGGGTGTGACAATCTCTTCTTCTAGGAAAGGCCGGACAAGGGCAGAATCATTCATCTGGCGCCGCCCAGGGCGCGCGCCTGCCAAGCAGTCTAAAACTCTTATCGCCTCGGCCTATGCCCTTACTCAAATTTGCGTAGCTCATGATCGACGTCACTACGGAAATGGTCAGCCGGACCAAAACTCTTATCGCCTCACCGGCGCGCTTTCTCTGCCATCTTCTTCTTCTTGCTCGCCAGTCTCACTCGCAGCTCGGTCTGTGGCTCTCTGATAGTTTTGGTTTCACGCGGGTGCAAAGCAAAAGGCCCTTCGCTGGCTTTCGGAGCGGCGGGCTTCCTCAAAGCGAGCACCGCTTCGGTGGCGGTCAAAAAGAGGCTGTAGCCGCTCCCGCGTGAGAGGAACTTCACTCGAGAATCGGTCTGACCATAATTCCCTTCGAACTGCTGTGAAAGTTGGCCGTCATCCTGATTCACACGCGCCGGAACTGCTTGATCATATGGAGTTGGAGGCAATGAAGCATGAGTTTCATCGATCGCCTTACTGAGGGTATAGAAAGCAAGCGCAGACACCAATGTGAGGGCGAGGGCAACTCTTTTCATGAATCTCCTTTCCAGAGGTGATGAGGTTAATGGGGCACGCCAGGCCGGGAGGCTGGCGCAGAAAAAGATTGCGATTAAATATCCTGTCTCGGCAACAAAGTGACTAATGGCTTAATGCGGTATGGGAAAACTACGGTTACTTCTCTGGCTGAGATTTGTTGCTTACTTCTTGTCGGCTGGCTTTGGTGGCCTGCCCGGCTTGCGGTGCTCGACCGCCTTGAGGTCGCCTTCTTCGATCACGAAGATCTGACCGAGCCTGGTCGCCTTCAGCCGGCCGTCACGGATCAGAGCGTTGACACGCCAGCGGGTGACGCCCAAGCGTTCAGCCGCCTCGGCCGTGGTCAGTAGCCCGTTCATGCGCCCTCAATATACACACGCGCGTACTCTTTAAGCAAATCATCATTCGCGCGTTTGAAGTCAACGGCAGTTGGGTCAAAAACGAATTTTATGAAAATTTGATCACATTAAAAGAGAGGCAAGCTGGATATCTCCATGCTCTCGGCGCCGACTAAGCTTGCCCTCCTAGAATACGAGCGCCAAGAGGGTTTTTGAAGACTTGGCGCGGGATGAATCACAGTAAGTTACTGCGCCGACGGATCCGACGACGCTCTGGATCGATGATGTGTCGGTGAAAGTCACGCAATAGACTACAGCGGAGGGGTCAAGCAAAAGGAGATAGTATGAGAAATCAGCTCGTCGCGGCATTACTTGTTGTCACGGCACTCTTACTTGGCGTCGTGGAGGCTCAGGAAGCAGGCCGCGGGACGGCTGAGAAGGCGGCGCAGGTCACTGAGCGCGGGCAGCCTGCCGTATATGATGATGACGGGGGCCGCGTCTTTATTGCCATTCTGGAGCCGGATGAGCACGGCCGTAAGGTGCAGCGCTACAAGCAGGAGGAATCTTTCACGCCAGCCGACTATGAGCGGGTCATCGCTTACTACCGCAGGCGGGCGCGGCAGAAGGCTCATGGGGCCCATGGCTCGGGCTGAGGCGGCCTCCGCGCACCTCCGTCCAGGTGTGAGGCGCCCCGGAAATTTCAGATGAGCCGGCGGTCGAATTCCTCCTGGACGGTGCGGTAACATGCCCCCTTACCTCTCAAGGAAAGGGTCAGCAGCAGACCCCTGCTCGGTTAGGCGTGCGGCGGAGCGAGGCGGGTCAGCAGGCGCTCCAGTTGCTGGCCGTCTTCCAGGTAGGTTATATACTCATGCTCCCCGACCTGCACGTCCTTGCCTGCCATCTCTTCGCCATACTTTTCGGCCATCACGACGATCGGCACGCTCTTATCAAGCTCGGCCTCTCGGCGGATGCGCCGCGCCGCATTAACCGCCTCATCCAGGGGGACGCCCACCTCATCAAGCACAATCAGGTCAGGGTGCAAGCGTGCGCCACTCACCCTTTCCAAGGCATCTTCCTCATCCAGTGACACGACCACGTGGTAGCCGATGCCTGTCAGGTGTCGCTTCAAAAGTGGCCGCGTCTCATCATCTTCTTCGACCAGCAGTATGGCTCATTAGACCACTTACCGTTCGTCATTAGGTAGAGCCAGTAACCTTCTCCTTCTGCCGTCTGTCGGATCTTCCCAAGGACTGAAGCGAAGGAGCTCAGCCCAATGACACCGGCCAAACCACGCCCACCCATTTAGAACCAGCTTCTGATCGGGCTGCAGCGCCAAGACCTCGAACGGATGCTGCCACACCTGGAGCATGTTGAGATGCCCTTCGGTCAGACCCTTTATGAGCCTGATGAACCGATCAGACAGGTCTACTTCCCGAACCATGGCACCGTCTCAATGGTGGCTCCGATGGAAGACGGGACTGCCATCGAAGTCGGCATGGTCTAAACAGGAGGGCCGAAGCCACCCCCGGCACGATCAGCCACTTCTTGCTATGCAGCGCGGCGAGGGCGACGCCGGTAAATGCTATCGCCGAGGCGTTCGCTTCCGACCAGCGCTCCATGCCCCACTCACGATCAAGCTCCTCGATGCGCCGCGTAATCTCCGTCCTGCTCCGCGTCGCGTATCGTCGGACGCTGCTCTCAATCTCACGGTCGATGGAAATATTGACCCCTTCCGAGGTGCGCGCGCGTACTCTGTCTTGGCTTTCCATCGTATCCCCCTCGTCGTCAATCGAGAATTATTAAGTGGCGCTGAGTTTTACCGCCATTCTATCGCAAAACGCAATCCAGTCTCCGGCGCGAGCATGATCAGCGGCGGGCGATCCTGCAATTAAGCAGGCCGCAGCCGCCCTGCGGGATCATGACCGTGACCTCTCACGCCTGGAGGCTTATACTATGTCTGGTGCTGCGCTGCAGGCAGCGTTTCAATTCTCAGGAACATTCCGATGGCCTCCATATTGATCGTCGATGATGATGTGGTGA
>CAYLJO010000397.1:0-3731 GCA_964383905.1 uncultured Blastocatellaceae bacterium | reverse complement strand
CAGCTTTCTCTAAAGCTTTCACCGCTTGGAGATGATTGATGCCTGGAATCTTCGGCATTCTTAGACAGGGACTTCAATCTCCCGCAGATCAGCGCCCGGGAAGAGATCTTCGATTGCTGCGAGATATTCTTGAATGGCATCCTGGATGTTTGCGATGGCTTCTTCTTCCGTATTTCCTTGAGACCAACACCCAGGTAGACCGGGGCAGGAGACGCTGTAACCTTCTTCAGATTTCTCCAAGAGGATTTTGTATTTCATAGTTCTGCCTCCAGCACAATTATACCTGTCACTAGCAAAGACATCTAACGTCATAATAAGCGGCGCGACGAACCTTTAGAAGTGCTACTAACAATACGCTCCACCAAACAATAATGGAATCCCTCAGCCGAGCAAACACAGTTCATTTGCGCATTGGTGCAGGCCATCGGTTGAAGGCGCGGATCGAAGCCTACCAGAAGGCGCGCGTCCGGAGCCTGGCAAGACAAAAGCGTCGCCCAAACTGTAGCGAAAGGCAAAGGCAAACCATCCCCAGTCAAAACCTCATTGCCACCTACAAACATCCACCGCGCCGAAATTCTCAGCGAAAAGAATGCGAAGAGGCTTGTCGATGAACTGGGAGTTAAACCTGAGGCGGCGGCAAAACTGCGGGATATTGAGGTCACCGAGCTTGAGAAGTTAGGGATTAAACCCGAACAGCTGGCCAATCTATATAAGAAATTGGCGACAAGTAAAAGTAAGGTAATTCAGAGGGTCGGAAGGCAAGTCGGGCGTTTAGGGCTGGTGAGACAGCAAAGGTTTGTTACAACCCTGAGAATGAGGAAGAAGCAGAGTTATTTCCAAGCGGTCATGAATGTGGTAAATAAAGGAAGGCGAGTGACACAATTGGCGGGCCGTCCAACATTCGCTGCACCAGACGCGCAATAGAGTTGCTCCTTTCCTTCTATAGTCTATGCGCGCTGGTGAGCTTCACCGTTGGGCGTCTTCCTCTAATGTTTCAGCTATGACTAAAATGGCCGATGATCTTCGTATCTTGACCTCCTCTCATTCTTGGAGAGCAACGCCCTGGGACTACAAGGGCTGTGTCCGTTAAGAATCGTCCGGGGGTATAATGATGACGCCTCCGGTCGGGAGCTTGCTCGGTGTCGCCGCATAACTCAAGAGATCCCGAAGCATGCGTCTCCTTCAAGGCAATGTTTGTCATATACCGAGGACTCTGCGCGACGGCCGCCGTCGTTGCTCATGGAATACTGCCGCCGACGCCACCAGAAGTGTTGGGCCGCGGGCAACTACCGGCCGAGACATCGATTGAGGATTGAGGGGCAAGAAATCCGACCGTCCGACTCTTGTAACCCGCGCCCTCTGTGGCGCGAGGACGCCGAGGCCGCATGAGACATAACAATCGGATTTTATGGGAAGGCTTTGGGCACATCTCCCCGGTACGCGGAGTCGCGTGCATCGCTAGTATCACCACGCTTTCTCTTCTGCTCGGGTTGACGTCATCACCTGCCCTCGCGCGGCAACAAGGACTGCGTGACCGGGTCGCGCCCGCCCACACGCCCCGCGCCCCATACGCGCTGCCGCGCAGCAGCCCCGAGCGTCAGGGCATCTCCTCGTCGGCCGTCCTCGCGTTCGTCGAAGCGGCGGACAGCGAGATCGACCAAATGCACAGCTTCATGCTCGTGCGCCACGGCCACGTCGTCGCCGAGGGCTGGTGGGCGCCTTACGACGCGCAGACCCCGCACGTCCTCTACTCCCTGAGCAAGAGCTTCACCTCGACCGCCGTCGGCCTGGCCGTCTCGGAAGGCAAGCTCAGCCTCGACGACGAGGTGTTGAAGTTCTTCCCCGGCGAGGCCCCGGCGGAGCCTTCCGCCAACCTGCGCCAGATGCGCGTGAGAGACCTGCTGCGCATGTCCGCGGGGAACCAGACCGAGGCGTCCCTCCTCACCTGGGACGGCCGGGACCCGGCGCTGCGCGACGCCACGTGGGTCAGGCGTTTTCTCGCGCACCCCGTGCCGTTCAAGCCGGGCACGCACTTCCTCTACAACTCGGCGGCCACCTACATGCTCTCGGCCATCGTGCAGCAGGCGACCGGCCAGAGGGTGCTCGACTACCTCCGGCCGAGACTCTTCGGGCCGCTGGGCTTCAAGGACCCCGCGTGGGTCGCGAGTCCGCAGGGGGTCACGGTCGGCGCCTACGGCCTCTCGCTGCGCACGGAGGAGATCGCGCGCTTCGGCCAGTTGTATCTGCAGAAGGGCGTGTGGCAGGGGCGGCAGCTCGTCCCTGCCTCTTGGGTCGAGGAGGCGACCGCGCGGCAGACCTCGAACGGCTCGGCGCCGACGAGCGACTGGGACCAGGGCTACGGCTACCAGTTCTGGCGCTCGCGCCACGGCTACCGCGGCGACGGCGCCTTCGGGCAGTACTGCCTAGTCCTGCCGGAGTCGGACGCGGTGGTCGCCATCACGAGCGGCGTCAGCGACATGCAGCGCGTGATGAACCTCGTCTGGGAGAAGCTCCTGCCGGGGATGAAGGCTGGCCGACTGCCCGAGGACGCTGAGGCGCGACGCCGGCTGGAGGCAAAGCTCGCCGGCCTCACGGTGCGCCTCCCCGAGGGCGCTGTGACCTCTCCGCTCGCCGCCAAGGTGTCCGGGCGCTGGTACGAGTTCGGCGAGAACGACCGCGGCGTCAAGGCCATAAAGCTCGACTTCGGCCCGGGCACGCCGGCGCTCGTCGTGCGCACGGGCGCAGGGGAGACGAGGACTCCCGTCGGCGTCAGGTATTGGGCGAAGAGCCGGGGCGGCTTCGCCAACGGGCTCGACCGCGGCCTGGGAGTGCCGGCGCCGCCGCTGATGGCCGCGAGCGGCGCGTGGACCGCCGAGGGCACGTACACAGTTAAGCTCTTGGCCTACGAGACGCCGTACTCCTCGACGCTCACGTTCCGTTTCGACGGCGAACGCCTCCTGCTCGACTCGGAGCACAACGTCTGGTTCGGCGCGACGAAGCAGACGCAGTTAATTGGCCGAGCGGCCACCGCCCGGTAGGGGGCCGCAAGGGCACCGTAACGGGCACGGACTGAAGGTCGCGGAATGGCCCGAAGGCGGAGGGCTAGACTGTGGCAGGGAGGCGGAACATCTCGATGAGCCTTCTTACCCATGACAGCAGTCAGCCTCAACGTGTCGGTGAAGCGAGCAGGTAGTCGTTCGCAAACTGAAACGTGTCGGTGTAGCCGAGTTGGCGACTGATCCGCTCTATGTCGGCGGGATGACAATCTTTTCGGGAGGCCGCAATAGATTGTGTCTCTCGGCCAGCCGGTGGATGTTGGGTGTTTAGTTGCTGCGCGGTCCTGAATTCATTTTCGCCACTGGCATTCCACGCCGACGCGCCAATTTACATCCCAGTTGCCAAGACTAGGATTCCAGCAGCGCCCGTAACTTGTGAGCGTATCTGCGGCTCGACGTGACCACGGTCCCTTCTGCCAGTACGATGTCGTAAACCCCATCAAACATCGGACGAATCTCACTAATGCGGGCACTGTTCACGATGGCAGATTTCCGGACGCGGATGAAGTGGTGTGGCGCCAGCCTCTCTTCCAGGTGTGCCAGGGTTTCCCGCAACAGGTGACTGTCGCTGGCGGTGTGTATGCAGGCATAGTTTCCGGCGGCTTCGATCCACAAAACGTGGGAAACGGGAACAAAGAAAATCCGCTTCTTGTCCTTTACCACAAAGCGTTCCAA
>CAYLJO010000396.1:0-3750 GCA_964383905.1 uncultured Blastocatellaceae bacterium | reverse complement strand
CGTCTGAGAGCGTGAGATCTCTGACCAGCAAAGCTGCAAGAAAGCGATTAAAATTCGGGGCCCGTCGCGAGATACTATAAGATAAGTGTTTTAGTAAATGCAAAGCACTTCCTTGAGGCATATTGTCTAAGGTGGCGACCGCCGCAGGAATTTCGTCTTCCACCGTCCATCCGGGGATGAGGATTAGTCCTCCGGTTAGTATCGGGCCTGATCGAGGTATGGCAACGATTCGCTGGAAATTGGGCCACTTTGGTTGGCGAAGTCCATCAATAGAGAAATTTCTCCACGTCGGTTCCTTCTCCCCAAGCTGCGGCTTCCTTCACCAGATAGAATCCGGCGCTAAATGGAACAAGCAATGGCGACCGTGAGATTAGCATAGCGTGCTGCCAAAGTAATTTCCCTGAGTTATCAAATTCAGCAACCACATAAGACAAGTCGAACCCGCGATGTACGCCTTTGCAGAGCGAAGCTGGCCGCCGCGGCGAGTGAGCTCAGGCTTCCGATCACCGTGCGGAACCCGGCGCACTCGCAGTTCATCGCCCGCGCCTCAAGCGACCCGAAAGAGGAGACGCGGGCTCTGAGCGCCACGCGTGCCCGACAGCTCATGAACATGCCGAGCGGCGACAGTGTGATCGAACACCGCGACCGGGCGATATTGAAGCTCTACCTTTACTCAGGGATCCGGCTCTCAACCGGCTGCCGGCTGAAGGTCTCAGACTTCCACCAGGACGGCGAGACAACAACGATCCGGCTGCATGAGAAAGGCGACAAGCGGCGGACCATTGGCTTGCATTATGCCGCGGTGCAAGCGATCACCGAATACATCGAGGCGGCCGGCCTCAGCAGCGGCCCCCTGTTTAGGCCTAGGCTCAACCCGCGGAGCCGGAAATTCTCGAAACGGGCGATGGACCCAGCCACCATCTACCGGCTGATTCAGGGCTACTTAGGGAAGCTTCCGGCAGCGACCAAAGAAGTAGCGCAGCCGGACGGCACGATCACCAAAGAGTGCCTCTACACGCCGCACTCACTTCGGGCGACGACGGCCACGCTCCTGCTCGATGCCGGCGTGGACATCCGCAAGGTGCAGGACCTCTTGGGCCACCGGCACGTGACGACGACGCAGATCTACGACAAGCGGCGGCGAACAGTCTCAGAGAGCGCCTCACATGACGTGCCGATCTAATAGGCAAAATAAGGGATCCTATTGGGTCGTGTTACTTCATTTCCGACTGACAAGTGAAGCTATATCGCACGAGAGATGGTTTGTTCATATAATTATCGCTCTTGCAATATAGTTTTATCCGGTGTATAAGTGGCGTATGAAGATGCTGACGACAAACCAAGCGGCGGAGCGTTTGGGTGTGCATGTGACGAGAGTGCGGGCGCTGATTACGGCCGAGCGGCTGCCGGCGCAGAAGCTAGGACGTGATTACGTGATCCGCGAGGCCGACTTGAAACTGGTGGAAGATCGCAAGCCGGGCAGACCGCCGAAGAACGGCGCCGGGAGGGGTAAGAGGTAATGGCTAAGACGAGGAAGAAGAGTTCAGCAAAGCGCGCGACAACTACCAAGCGCGCCTCGACCAATGGCGCGAAAGCGCCCACCAAGACGATTGACACCAGCCGCCGGTACACAAAAAAAGAGCTGGAGGAGATGCCCCTTGAAGATTTAACGCTGCTGGCATACCGCATGACGTATGACCGCGTCCACGGCAAGCGGAAGGTCAGAGAGTAGCGGATGGCCAAATACCTCTTCGACACGAACGTCGTCGCCGAACGCTCGTTCGCCGCACTGCCGCAACGCTCCCTTGTTTCGGCGGTCGTCCTAACGGAGTTAATGACGGCGGGGGATGCTGACGAGTTCAAGATTTATCATGTCACTTGGCAGCGCCAGGCGAAGGCCGGAAAGTTGATCGTGCCGGCGGAGGGTGATTGGCCGACCGTCGCACGCCTCCTGCATCTGCTCGCGCAGGATCGCAAGAAGAAGGCCAAGGGCAAGTCTCCGCGATGCACGCCGACGGCCAAGCAAGAGCTGGCTTTGGACGTTCTGATCGCCGTTAGCGCCGCGCGTGAAGGCGTGACGGTCGTGACGAATGACAGTGACTTTGAGGCGATCCGCTATTACCACAAGAAGCTGAAGATCAAGAGCGGCGAGGAGTTTTTCACCTGACCTTCTTTCCCTCACTGTCCGCGGCACCGAAGAAGGAACGACGACTTGGAAGGGCTGAACAAAAAGAGCCTCAGCGAGCGCGACATCTGCACCAAGTTCATTACGCCGGCGCTCGTGCGCGCCGGCTGGGATGTCGTCTTGCAGGTGCGCGAAGAGTTCTCGTTTACCGACGGACGGATCATCGTGCGCGGGCAGCTGGCGGCCAGGAGCAAGAAGCGCCAGCGCGCCGATTATGTTCTCTCTTACAAGCCGGGCATCCGCCTCGCCGTGGTCGAGGCCAAAGATAATAACCACGCGGTCGGGGCCGGGATGCAGCAGGCGATAGCCTACGCCGAGGCGCTCGACGTGCCGTTCGTTTACAGCTCGAACGGCGACGCCTTCATCGAGCGCGACCGCGCGCGCACGGGCGGCGAGTTGGAGCGCGAGATACCGCTCGACGCTTTCCCGTCGCCCGAAGAGCTGTGGCGGCGCTATTCAGTCTGGAAGGGGATCGAGCGCCCGGAGCAGCAGCAGGTCGTCACGCAGGACTATTACCGGGACGCGGGCGGCAAGAGACCGCGCTACTTCCAGGAGGTCGCCATCAACCGCACCATCGAGGCCATCGCCAAAGGCCAGCCCCGCATACTGCTGGTGATGGCGACGGGTACGGGCAAGACGTACACCGCCTTTCAGATCATCTGGCGGCTGTGGAAGGCGCGGGCGCGCCGGCGCATCCTGTTTTTAGCAGACCGCAACATCCTCGTTGACCAGACGAAGACGAACGACTTTCAGCCGTTCGGCGGCGCGATGACGAAAGTGACGAACCGAACGGCTGATACGGCTTTCGAGATTTATCTCGCGCTCTATCAAGCGGTCACCGGCACGGAAGAGGTGAAGAAGATCTACAAGCAGTTCTCGCCGGACTTCTTCGACCTCGTTGTCGTTGACGAGTGTCGCCGGGGGAGCGCCGATGAGAACTCCGCCTGGCGCGAGATTCTGGAATACTTCAAGAGCGCGACGCAGATCGGGATGACCGCGACACCGAAGGAAACCACGGATGTTTCCAACATCGAATACTTCGGCGAGCCTGTTTACATCTACTCGCTCAGGCAGGGCATCGCCGACGGCTTCCTCGCGCCTTACAAGGTCGTCCGGATTGATATTGATAAAGACCTGATGGGCTGGCGGCCTCAGCCTGGGCAGCGCGACCGCTATGACAACCTGATCGAAGACCGTGAATACAACCGGAGCTCAATCTCTTCCCCGGCACGCTCAACGTACAGTTGGACGAGGAATTCAGTGTCCCCGCCAGTGCGATGCGCCTGGAGGGTGTAGAATACGGCGGTGACGTATCAGTCAACATCGTCCCCTGTCGTGTCTTCGGGGAGCGAGCCGTCATCCTGCGCACGGACAGCAACGAGAGCGGCGAGGGGGCGCACCCGAAGACGGTGATCGAGGTGGCGTGTGAGGTGAAGCTCAGGGACAAGTACTGCCTGCGTGACGGCGATATTGTCCGGGTAGAGGTCGGGGCAGCATAGAGGGCGGAGGAATGGGAGGCCGCTCGGCTGTGGGAGCGCCGCCCAACTGATATATGAAAGGGCACG
>CAYLJO010000395.1:0-3766 GCA_964383905.1 uncultured Blastocatellaceae bacterium | reverse complement strand
GAGTGCGGTCTGGAGTGCTACAATGCACCAGAGTAAGGGGAAGGGAATTAGTTTCATTCTTCTGCGCCGGCTTCACGGCCTGGCACCACACGTTAACTCCCACCCCCGAATGAAAGGAAACGTGTAAAGCCGCGTGCGGCCATAATTCAATTCGGGAGTCGCTGCCCCGCACGCGTCACTAGGGGGGCGGCGGCAGAAGGGGCGGGCGTTTAGTTGATTTTCGCTCGCCCCCATGCAGCAGCAACAGATGACCGCAAGCGATATCACGAAGATTGCGCCCTTGTGAGCTGCTTCAAACCATCCAAGCTCGTCGAATCTCCTCTATTCCGGTATTGACTTGCCGCTCTGTTGGGCGGCGACATCTGGGTGATGCCAGCGCTCGGAGGTGGCGCGAGGCCGAAGGAAATGGAGGAGCCACCGCGTCGGTCCACTTTTTCACGCAACCCCATGCCACCTCGTCAGCCGATGAGAATGCCAGTGCGAAGTTCTACTGGCGTCCGGACCACATCAACCGCGACCATCACTCAGGCTACGTAATCCGCATCACTGAGTCCGCATGGGGCGACATGATGGCAAATTTAATGACTTCTGCACCCCAGACTAATTACGCGCACGCTCCGCTATTAAATGCTTACCCAGGGATTGCATCAAATCCCGCACAAGAAGTGCCACTACCAAAATCTTCCCCCAAAGTCATCCCGGAACCTCATCGTAATGTGACCGGCCCGTGAAGACACGGACCCGACTTGGCCGATCGACCTGTGCAAACTAATCGTTTGGAAGTAAGCTGGAAGACCGCCCGGATGGATACGGCGCGCGGGAGGGTCAATGCGACAAGTCGTCACGACGCGAAACGGCGGGGTCGAAGTGCTCAAGGTCGAGGAGGCGCCTCCTCCCCTACCAAGCGCAGGCCAAGTAGTCGTCAGGGTGAAGGCCGCCGGCCTCAACTTCGCCGACATCCTGGCGCGGCAGGGGCTCTACCCCGACGCGCCGAAGAAGCCCTGCGTCCTGGGCTACGAGGTCGCGGGGGTCGTCGAGGCGGTCGGCCAAGGCGTAGACAGGTCGTTAATCGGTCAAGCGGTGGTGGCGGTGACGCGCTTCAAGGGGCAGGCGGAGATGGTCGCCGTCGATTCAGCACAGGTCTTTGAGAAGCCGGCCTCGCTCACGTTCGAAGAGGGCGCGGCCGTTCCCGTCAATTATCTGACGGCCTACGCCCTCATCGCGGTGATGGGCTGCCTGCAGCCTGGCGAAGCGGTTCTGATCCACAACGCCGGCGGGGGCGTGGGCCTGGCGGCCTTAGATGTCGCGAGAAGGTTGGGCGCTCAGACCTACGGGACGGCGAGCTCTTCCAAGCATGAGTTCCTGCGCGGGCGCGGGCTCGATCACCCGATCGATTACCGCAACCAGGACTGGCTCCCGGCGCTGATGGGGATGACCGGCGGCCTGGGCGTTGAGCTGATCATCGACCCGCTGGGCGGCGGCCACTGGAGGAAGAGCTACCGGGCGTTGAGGGCGACGGGCCGCCTTGGCATGTTCGGCGTCTCGACGGCGTCGGCGACCGGTTGGAGAGGGAAGCTGGGGTTAGCGAAAGCCGTGTGGCAGACGCCCTTGTTTCATCCGCTCGGGTTGATGAGCAAGAACAAAGGGGTCTTCGGATTCAACCTCGGGCACCTGTGGCAGGAGAGGGGGAAGGTCGCGGAGTGGATGCGGGTGATCATCGATGGGGTTCAGGAGGGTTGGGTGCGGCCCCACGTCGACAGAGTGTTTCGGTTCGATGAGGTCGGGGAGGCGCACGCCTACATCGAGTCACGGAAGAACATCGGGAAGGTGGTGCTCGTGCCGTAGCGGACCGTGAAGACGACGCCCCGAAGCTGCCGACACCCGCCAGCGAGGGAGAATCGGTTGACCTGGATGCCGCGCGCACAGGCGGCGCGACTCATCATCCTCAGAGCCTCAGAGGATTGAACGCCAATGCCCTCTACGGACTTCATAAAATACTTCTTCCGGTCCTATCTCGCCTCTTTGTTCGTGCTGCTTGGCCTAGCCATCTTGAAATTCCGCAACGGGTTATATGCCGAGGATCTTGATCCGGCAAGCCTGGCCATCATGTTAGGAATTCTTCTCGGCCTCATCGGCCTCCCCCTTGGTCGGCTCTGTCTACCTGAGCTATCGCACACGCACCCGCGCCATCCTTCCGTCCCGTCACCGGCAGGCAACTCCGCTCCAGTTTCGGGCCACAGTGGTTGAAGTCCCCTTGCCACGGTTGCATGACCTGGCAGGAAGAAGGCTAAGATGGACTGATCTGGCAGTGCTCTGTTTTGCCCTCGTCGAGCTTGGGGGAGATTGGAAAACTTGAAGATGAAATCTTGGGGTTAGAAAAGAGCGGCAATACATGACCGACGAAGAGCGACAGCGCCAGATGGATTTCATCCTCAGCCAGCAGGCGCAGTTCGCCGACGGTATGGGCGCAAGTGTGTGATTTCTTTGGCATAACCGATCTCCTTTCCCGCTTGTATCGTCAACTATCAAGCGAGGCCGGCCCCGAATTCCAGCGATCCGAGAGTTCGTGTTCTTCCCGAGATGGCCGCATCAGTCCGGCGTCTCCATACGCTGTTGATGTACTCCGCTACTTCTTCCAGGCAGCGTAACATCATCGGCTTGAGGGATTCTCTTTGCCCGACCAGATTGTTCAGCCCGTGTTCTTGAGCCCAGCTAAGCATCAGAGCCAGGTAGACGGTGCGCACCGGATAAGCCAGCCTCGCCAGCTCCTCCGGGGTGAGTGGGCCTTGCTCCAGGATGGTTTGTATGACCTCATCGTCAGTCGGTATCTTCATGAATCTACCCTTATATACTGTATTCATCATCTTACTCCTCTGTCTTCAACCCCCCGCGCGCCGGGTGCTTCTCACCGTGTCAGGCATCCGGCGCGCCCTACCGCGGCCTGGTTCCGGACGCCCCCGTACCGGAAAGGCCGCCTCAGAGGCACGCCGCCTCTGAGTTAATCCAAAGCTTATAGTGGGAGTGGTAAATGCACGGTTAATTTGCCCGGCGCTCCCCGGCCGGTGTGTTGCGAAAATTATTTCAGGGACGGCAAGGCGCTGATGGCGCAAGGCAGTATCGCGCGAGAGGAGATGGGTTTACCGGAAACTGGCGGGTCATGGATGCGTGGCTGGAAGGGATAGATTTTTTTATCGGCCTCAGAGTACTCTATATGCCCTGAGTACTGATGGCAAAACTTACACGATCTTCATCATGGCTCACAGAGGCTCATCGCCGCCATCTTTGTTCAGTCACTAAGGAGATTCCTTCATAAAGAGAACCTTAACCACACTGCGGCTCGGTTCGGTGCTAAAGGTCAACTTCAATCACCCACTATTTGCCTGCAGATAGTGCCTGCCTCCTCCGCTCTTGGCTTGCCGGCTTGCCGATTGGCCACGATGGCCTGGTAGAGTGCTTCAGCTTCCTCTGCCGCCTGGCGGGCCACCCGATCCTTGGGTGAACGCGTCTCGCCGTGCAAGGCAAGACTCAAAACCCGAAGCGACGAAAGACCCGGTCGTGCTGGCCGCGCAGATCATTCTTGCTTTGCAGACCATCGTGAGTTGCGAGAACTCGCCGCTCGATCAGGCGCAGTTCACCTCAGAACCCGCGCCATCCTTCCGCCCCGTCACCGGCAGGCAACTCCGCTCCGGTCACGCCGCCGACGTTTGATCGCCTCGCCCACCTCTTGCCGATGGATCGGTATCCCATCCGGCGCGTCCTTGGCTAG
>CAYLJO010000394.1:0-3769 GCA_964383905.1 uncultured Blastocatellaceae bacterium | reverse complement strand
CGGCAGAATCGGTCGTGCCGGCGCGTGCCGAATCCACAGGCGGGACACTGACTGCGGGCCGCCCCATCCTCCTGACCCTGATTCCTCTCTGTCCGGGGCGGCCCGGCAGCGCCCGTGACAATGGGAATTGATTCCGACATTGCCTTTTCCATGCGTCGCTCACGATCTCTTCGACGACGAGCGTTCGGCATCAGTCTCCTGCCGCCGGCTCCGGAGTCGGCGAACCAACTTCGGGCTCGTGCCTCCGCCCGAACCTTGTCATTAACTTCTCGACCAGATAGAAAGTCATGGGGATGAAAAAGATTCCGACGGCGGTGGCGGCCAGCATGCCGACAATAACGACCGTCCCCAGGATGCGCCTGCCCGCCGCACCCGACCCCGACGCGATCCACAGCGGCACGCAGCCCCCGATGAACGCGAACGAAGTCATCACAATGGGCCGCAGGCGGATACGTGCCCCCTCAAGCGCAGCGTCAACAAGGTCGCGCCCCTTCTCCAGCTCGGCCTTGGCGAACTCGACAATCAGGATGGCGTTCTTCGCCGCAAGCCCGATGAGCACGATCAGCCCGATCTGGCCGTACACGTTCAGGTCGTAGCCGCGCAGCCACAGACCGGCGAACGCGCCGAGCACAGCAATCGGCACCGTCAGCAGCACGGAGAACGGCAGCGTCCAGCTCTCGTAGAGCGCCGCCAGGATCAGGAAGACGAAGACGAGCGACAGGGCGAAGGCGGTCACCGCACTCCCCGAAGCCTTCTTCTCCTGGTAAGAGAGGTCGGCCCAGTCGTAACCGATCTCCGGCGGAAGTGTTTGCTTCGCTACTTCCTCGAGTGCGTCCATGGCCTGCCCGGAGCTGTAGCCGGGCGCGGCGCTGCCGATCACCTGCGCCGCGCGGTAGAGGTTGAAGCGGTTGGTGTATTCCGGGCCGCTGATGGTGCGCGTCGTGACCAGCGACGAAAGCGGAACCATTTGGCCGTCGTTATTCCGCACGTAATAATTACGGATATCTTCACTGCTCCGGCGCTCTTCGCCTTCCGATTGCAGAAAGACGCGCCACTGCCTGCCGAAGCGATTAAACTGATTGAGGAATAGCCCGCCGAGGTAGGCTTGCAGCGTCTGGTACACGTCAGCCACGGCCACGCCCTGCTTCAACACCTTGTCGCGGTCCACGTCCACGTAGATTTGCGGGACCGAGGCGGTGAACTGTGAGACGACTCCGGCCAGCTCCGGGCGCTGGCGGGCCGCCGCGAGGAATTTCTGCAAGTTCTGGTCAAGGAACTCGGGCGTGCCGCCGCTGCGATCCTGAAGCCAGAAAGAGAATCCGCCCGCGTTGCCCAAGCCCGGAATCGCGGGCGGCATGAAAGCGAAGGCCACCGCTTCGGGCACTTCGCCCGCCAGCCTGGTGTTGAGGCTCTTCAAGATGTCCTGAGCCGTCCCTTTGCGCTCGTCCCAGGGCTTGAGACTGAGGAAGAAGAAGCCCTGGTAAGAAGCCGAAGTACGAGTCAGCAGGCCATAACCCCCGACGGTGGTGGTGTACTCGATCCCTTCGGTCTGGCCGAGAATCCCTTCGATCTTTCTCAACACCTCGTCGGTCCTCGACAGCGAAGCCGCCGCCGGGAGCTGGACGTTGAGGAAGGCATAGCCGTAGTCTTCTTCCGGCAGGAAGCCCGACGGCAGCCGTTTGCCGATCAGGCCGTCGGCCGCGGCGAAGCCGGCGAGGATCAAGACCGCCACCGCACCCTTGCGGATAAGACCGTGGCTCCATTTGACGTACCCCCGTGTGGCCCTCTCGAACACACGGTTAAAGCCGCCGTAGAAGCGTGCGAGAATGCCTCGCGACGCCTTGCGCGGCCTGAGCAGCAGCGCCGAGAGCGCCGGGCTGAGCGTCAAGGCGTTGAAGGCCGAGATGAGCACGGAGATGGCAATCGTCACCGCGAACTGGTTGTTGAGCCGCCCCTGCACGCCGCCCATGAACGCCACCGGCAGGAAGACCGAGGCGAGTATGACCGCGATGGCGACGACCGGCCCCGACACATCCTTCATTGCTTGCAGAGTGGCGTCGCGTGGAGACAGTCCCTCCTCCATGTGATGCTCGACCGCCTCGACGACGACGATCGCGTCGTCCACGACCAGCCCGATTGCCAGCACCAGGCCGAAGAGCGACAGCGTGTTGATCGAGAAACCGAGCAGCGGGAAGACGGCGAATGTGCCGACGAGCGAGACGGGGACGGCGATGGCCGGGATGAGGGTGGCCCGCCAGTTTTGCAGGAAGAGGAAAACGACGATGATGACCAGGATCATCGCCTCGACGAGCGTCGTGACGATCTCGCGGATGCCCTCGGTCACAGGCAGCGTCGTGTCGAGCGTGACGGCGTAATCGAGGTCAGCGGGGAACCGTCCTTTCAGCTCTTCCATAGTCTTCTTGACGCCGTCGGCCACGGCGAGCGCGTTCGACCCCGGCGATTGATAGACCGCGATGATGGCTGCGGGCTGGCCGTTCACGCGCGACATCTGTTGATAGTTGAGGGCGCCGAGTTCGATCCGCGCGACATCCTTCAATCGCACGACCGAGCCGTCAGGGTTCTCGCGCACGACGATCTGCCCGAACTCCTCCGGCGTCTGAAGCCTTCCCTGCGCGCGGACGGTGTACGTCTTCTCCAGCCCCGAAGGCTGTGGCTCGGCGCCGACCTGGCCGGAAGGGTTAACCGTGCTCTGCGCCTTGACGGCGCCCGCGAGGTCGGGCACCGACAGGCCAAGCTTGGAGAGGATGTCCGGCTTGACCCAGACGCGCATCGCGTAATCGCTTGACCCGAACAGTTGCACCTGGCCCACGCCCGGCACGCGGTAGAGCGCGTCGTTGATGTTGATGTTGGCGTAGTTCGCCAGGAAGAGCGAATCATGGGTCTTCTTTGGCGAGTTGAGCGAGATGACGAGCATGGGCAGTCCGGTTGACTTTCGAGTCGTTAACCCGAACTGATTGACGTCTGAGGGGAGGTTCGGCTGCGCCTGCGCGATGCGGTTCTGCACGTTCACCTGGTCGATGTTGACGTCGGTGTCAACGCCGAATGTGACGGTCAACTGCTCCGTGCCGTCGTTGGCGTTGGTGGACTGCATGTAGAGCATGTTGTCCACGCCGTTCATCTGTTGCTCCAAGGGCGTCGAGACCGACTGCTCGATGGTGACAGCGTCCGCGCCCGTGTAGGTCGTCGAGACGATGATCTGGGGCGGCACGATGTCGGGAAGCTGGGCCAGCGGTAGACCGCGCATGGCGATCAGACCTAAGACCACAGTTAGGATGGCAATCACCATGGCCACAATCGGGCGCCGGATGAAGAACTCGGAAATCATAAGTCGTTCCTTTTAATGCCCCCTGCCCGGGGGTTCGGGTTCATCCACTTACCTGCAAACCTAAAAAAAGTCGCCGCTTCATGCTGTCGCGGCGTCTTCGACTGGTAGTGACGCCTGTTTGCTTCGCCTTTGATCCCCGCGCAGAGCAACGCTAACCGCACCGCGTCACCTCTCGCGCGAGAGTTACGAAGGTGATGTAAACGGCTTCGGGTTCACGACCGCGCCCGGCCTAACCTTCTGCGTCCCTTCCGCGACCACCGACTCTCCGGCCTTCAGCCCGTCCTCGATGACCCACATCGAGCTGGCGCGGTCGCCGACCTTCACATTGCGAATCTCGACCTTATTACCTTCGCCGACGACCGCGACCTGGTAACTGCCCTGCAACTCCGTGACCGAGCGTTGCGGCACGAGCAGCGCGCCCGC
>CAYLJO010000393.1:0-3779 GCA_964383905.1 uncultured Blastocatellaceae bacterium | reverse complement strand
GAGTAGTTGGCATTGAGCGAGTCGGCGCGCACCTCGAACTTTTGGCCGTCGCTGGAGGTATGCAAGCGATCCGGGAAACGACGCATGAGGTTCGGTAATTCCAAGCGGTCCATCAGCTGGAGGACGCGATCGTTGGCGGCCAGGAGATTGTCCAGCGAGAAGTACCAATTAACGGTATGCTCCAAGGCCGATTCGCTGATCGGGTGGGAGATCCGTGCCATCTTCCGGATACCGATCATACAGCCAATACCAATCACCCCGGCATAGACGGTTTGTTCCGCGGCTCGACCATGGTGAAAGCGCTGCTGCCAGTGCTGTAGCTCGTCCATCCAATGGCTATAGCGATTGACAGTGGACAAGACCTCCAACAGCGGCACATAGTCCCGCTCGGGAAAGAACTGCTGCAAAGTCTCCGCATCGCTCTCTTCCTGCTTGGGTGTGCTGAGGGTAAACCCCACCTTCTTCAATTTGATGTGGGGGTTCTTGCCTTCGTGGATATTCGTATTCGTGATCACGTATTGGCGGTACAATGCCTCATCGAGTTCGCTGAGCACCTGATGCGGCGAGACGAAGGCCTGCAGTTGGGCCCGCTCGATCAGAGCCTCTTTATCCCGATGCCAACGATCGCGGTCAATCAGATACTCATCCAGGGGCCGGTATTTGTAAGAGTGCTGCAGATTCAGTGTGCCCGACTTGATCGCGCCCTGGACGTGCAGAAACAAGAGCGCCTTGTAGAGCGACACACGGAGTTTTGTACTCTGGGTCACCACTTTGAGTTCGTCCGGGCTGAGGAAACCGACTGGGGCCGCCTTGTCAATAACACCATCCTTGCTTTTGAAATGGTTAATCGCGCTCTGCAATTGATGCGCACCCGGCTCAGCCAGAAAGGTCAAGGCTTTCAGTATCGGACTGACGCGATTCTGCATGCGGAGCGACTTCGACTCCAAGATCCCATAATAGTCATCATCGCCCAACTCGTTAACCAGCACCTCTTTCATCTCGGCAAACTTGTCATTATCGAGCAACCGTTTTGCCTCTCGGGTGGACAGCAGCGCGCGGATGCGGATCACTTTCTCGGTATCGCTGAGCGCACTATCCTCGGTCAGGGTAGCAATCCCCGACAAGGTCCCGACTAACCCGGTGTCAAGGTAGGCGACCAGCGCTTTAAGCGACTCGTTGCGCTGCTCCCGGCGGGCATAACATTGTTCTTTGTGCTCGCGCAGTGCGCCGTTTTGAAAACTTTGCAAACTGCTCAACAGGACATCGACCAGGTTGTCCTGGAGCCGGTAATACTGATGAGTGATAAAGGCGACGAGGTGGAGATAGCGGTCTTTCTCGTCGCGACGAGTCAGTTGAAAGATCTTGGCTTTGATGACGCCGTGGGCAAAGTACTGGATACTGTCTTGGTTGAGCGCCAGCCCATTCAGCACGGGTTTGAGCGATTGATAAAGCTGTTCAACCAAATCAAGATCCGCCACCCGCTCCTTCACCTTCGACGGCTTGGTCGACTGCGAGAGTTTCTTCATCAACGTCAGTTTATAGGCGCTGGTTTTCCCAGGCGTGGAACTCTCGTCGTCGGTTTCTTGAATCAAAAGGGCATCCAACGATGCCCGCATCTTATCCGTCAGTGTACGTTCGACAATGGCAACCAGCGTCCGGTTATGGCTGTTGATGGCCCATAAGATTAGTGAGGCAAGTCGGAAATAGACGGGGACTTCCACCTTCTCTCGAACCAGCACCTCGATGCAGCGCGAGAAGAGGAGATGAGGTTTGAGCTGTGACCGCACCAGGCGCGCGAGTTCCTTGACCAGCAACGCCTGGCCGTGTGGCTTAAAGGGTCGAAAGCCATAGAAGTCTAAAATCAATGCCTGATGCCGCGCCATGGTCTGCTTGTCGTAGTCAGCGAGATGGACCTCCGCGGTCGTCAGAGCTGCCCGTTCCGCCACGTAGCTGATATCGCGTGGGCGGAAGGTGTGGACGGGATAGAATCGATGGGTCGCTTTGAAGTAGCCGCAACTGAGGAGGAAACAGAGTTGATTGGTGGGCGTCCGCAGACCTGCGGCAATCTGCTGAATCGCCACCGGCGGGTCGAAGTTGCGTTTGCGCTCCGCACTATTGAACATCGGTGGTAACTCGAAAGCTTCCCGCTCGACGCTGTTCAGGATCTTCATCCGTGGCATACAATAGTTCCTTATTGTGTAATTGAGTGGCGGAGTATAGCATTTCGCAGAATGTTAGGAGAGCGAAATATTTCAGGCATTGAGCATTGTTTTGGCTCCCGTTAAGGACTATAAACAACCCTTTATGCGGACTCCATCTGCCAAAGCGAAATCAAGCAAATATCTCAAAAGTTTGATCGCCCAAACTGCCAAACTGTGGCGCAAGCATCATCTCACTTATGACCAGGCGCGCTATGTGGCTAAGGAAGTCAGAAGCTCTCTGGAGATCGAGCGGACGAAGACCCGTCAGCGAGTTGTCGAACGGCTCTCACGCGAGGAAGAGAAACGGCTGATTCAAGCCGCGTATCGAGACAAAAGCGAGCATGGGCTGCTCATCAAGACTTTGTTCCAGACCGGCGCGCGTGTTTCCGAGTTCATTAACCTTCGCGTGCGTGATCTCTTCTTTGATGAAACGATGATCCTGATCCACAAGGCCAAAGGTGGCAAGAGCCGCTATGTGCCCATCTTGCCCGACTTGGCGCAGGAACTGCGCACACATCTTGGAGACCGGGAGAGCGGCTACCTGTTTGAGAGCAACCGCCACCTGCCATACTCGGCCCGCCGCGTGCAGCAGATCGTCAAGGGAATAGCCGAGAAAGCGAAGATCAAGAAGCGCGTCTCGCCGCACTTGTTGCGCCATTCGGTGGCCACGACGCTGCTTGAGGGCGGGATGCCGATTGAGCAGATCCAGAAATTCCTCGGCCACTCGAAGCTTGAGACCACACAGGTCTATGCGGAATCCACGACCGAGATGATCAAAGAAAGTTATCGGAAGGCGCTGGCACAGTGAATTGGGTCTGCCCGCGAATTGCGGTCGCACGATGACTTTGACCCCATCATAAGGAACAATTATCTATCATGAAACACCGTCAACATACTGAGAAGCGCGCCGATGTCCCTGGTGGACAAGGTGGTTTCCGGTTGCCGCCCGACATCTCGTTCAGCAAGCAGCCGTTGTCCGATGGCTGGGCGTACGTCTTCCGGCATCGCCTGCTGGGCGAGGTGGGGCGCATCGTGATCGAGGAAATCGGTGACGGGCGCACCCACATCTCCTACGAAGTGGTCGGCGCCCCGACCGACCCGCAGACTGCCGAGCGTGCTGCAATCTTTCAACCCTTGGGAATGGAACTAGCTCGGCAGATAGAAGCACTGACCGGCTCGCTGACTGATCCTCTCCCAGTCAATTTGCCGGAGCGGTCACCGGAGCCTCAAGAGCTGGTCGAAAGCAGACTCATCCCTTGCGATCGCTGCGGCACGATGGTGGCAATGCTGATCTTCGCCCCTGGGGCGACTGATCAAGGCGGCCTCGAAGACTACGCCCGTAAAATGTATCCCGAGTATACGCGCCTCGATCTGCAGACTTGGATCATCGGCCCGGCTTTAGGTGGCGGTCCGCTCATGGACCGTCCTGCTGATATTCTTAAAATCTGGCCGTCGCGGGAGCCGGTCGAACGACAGAGGCCGGCGGAATTCAATGCCATGCTCGATCGGCTCGTCACCGGGCATTGCGGGTGAGGATGATCCTGTGAGAGTTTACGTACCTTTGTGCAAATTTAACCA
>CAYLJO010000392.1:0-3826 GCA_964383905.1 uncultured Blastocatellaceae bacterium | reverse complement strand
ACAGCACCATCTCGTGAAACAGTTGATGAGGAGTTGGAGGGAGTTGAACCTCGCTTTGGTTGATACGTGAAAAGTGGGGGGGTATTTGCACAAAATCTGGGTTGCAGCGGAGCGCGCGCAGCTGGCTCGCTTGGTTCCTCCAGCGTTTCAGCGCGCGCCCGCTGAACCTGGGCGCTCGGCACTGACTATGTGAAATCTGTGAACCGAGAATGCCGTGAGTTCGTATTAGGTAGCAAAAAGCAGTTGGCTCGGAAGGAGATTCGCCAATGTTTTGTCCAACTTGTGGGAGAAATAATTCAATCGAGCGCAAGTTCTGCGCCTCCTGCGGAACCAACCTCGAGGCGGTTTCTCAGGCATTGTCCGGGGCCGAAGATGACTTTTTCACCAGGATTGATGCCGGCCTCGACCACTTTTTAGCCAGATACGCCGAGCATGTCTTTAAGAATGCTCCGGCGAACGCCTCCGAGCAACGGGTAGGGAAATCCTGGCAAGTTCTAGGTCAAAGTATCGTCACCTCGCTGGTTGACCTTATTCTCTTCAGCCTCATGTGGAACGTTATCCCGTTAAGATTTCTTCTGCTGTTGATCTCGACACCGATCAGGCTACTCGGCGACCAGGGCAAGAGTAAGAGGGACGAAGCGCTGGGCAGTAAAACGCCACCTCAAATACCGGACTCAGCGCCGCAGCAATGGCTGCCTGGCTCTATCGGCAGTATTGCTGAGCATACCACCGCGATTCTTGTCGACTCCGAGTCGCGCAAGCAAGAGTTGGGTTTGAAAACAATCTCACCGGAATGAAGCCGCGCCGAACGAACCGTGGCAGGTGAGCCGCGGTAGTGTGTCCTTCATGAAGCCTTATCTTCTCTCAAGTTGTCGGACTCACGCGGCCACCTGAACTCTGACGTTAGAGTGCGACATGTGAGATCCACAAGAGAATCATTCTCCGGGATCATGCCGCAATCCTTCCTCACTAATATGTCGGTCGAGAGCCGCACCAAAGCTTTCGCCGAGAGGTTCTCGACCTGCCATTACCGGATGTATGTGGCCGAGGGCGAGCGGAGCGGCATCGTCGGGTTCGCCGACTTCGGCGAGCCGAGGGACAACATTGACGGGTACGAAGCGGAGTTGTATGCGATCTACCTCCTGCCGGAGTTCCAGGGCAGGGGCATCGGGGCGGGGCTGTTCCGCAGGGGGGTCGAAGATCTGGTGAAGAGGGGGGTTGAGTACGCTGTATCTGCTCGCGCTGGAGGAGAGTCCCTACAGGTCATTTTACGAGAAGGCGGGCGGGCGAGTGATCAGGAAGCGGCAAAAAGAGATCGAAGGGGTGAGCTTCAAGGTGGTGGCTTATGGCTGGGAAAGGTTAGGTTGAGTCCGGCCGGTCAGGTCAGGACTAACGGCCGATTGAGCCGCCCGCTACGGCCCTGATCCTCCTCGCCTGCTTGCCGCGGGCCGACTCTAACCGCAACGTTAGGCGCCTCTTATTTCGACTATCCCCTGACAAGATTTGCACCGCAAAGGAGAGGTACTCTTGATGACCGGCGAAAACGTTAAGCAGACGAGACAACATTCCAGAAAATGGTCGGCGCCCCGGACGGGCGAGTACGACCCATTCCTCCGGGGGCGATTCCCTGTTGGTGTGCGTACCATTCAGGCACTTGACACGGCACGTGACCGCCTGTTCCCTTGTGAGGTCTGGTATCCGGCGGCGGCGCAACATGCGGGCCAGGATCTTGCACCAGGAACCCAGGACTCCTTCACGGTTCCGTCAGGCGACACACCGCGGAGACAATTGGCTGTACGCGATGCCGCAGCCCAGCCAGGAACTTACCCGCTGATCATCTTTTCTCATAGCAGCGGAGGCAATCGGCGACAGTCCACGTTTCTCTGCACCCACTTAAGCAGCCACGGGTATGTGGTCGCGGCGTTAGATCACTCCGAGGCCGTAGCAGCGGAACTGGCGCGTAGGGACGGTGAGACCGTCGAGCAACAGAATGCGCGAGCGGAAGCTTGGATTGCGAACCGTGTGCCTGATATACGCTTTCTCCTCGATCACCTGCTTAGTAGCGCGGCGTGGGACTCGGAAGCTAACCTTGATCCCGCTCAGATTGGAATCGTGGGACACAGCTTCGGAGGTTGGACGGCACTCGCCGCAACTGACGTCGAGCAGCGTATCCGCGCCGTGGTGGCGCTCGCGCCAGGCGGAAGTTCCCGGCCGAAACCGGGGATTCTTCCGGTGAAGCTTACTTTCAGTTGGGGGCGTGACGTCCCGACACTGTATCTGGTCGCGGAGAACGATATTTCGCTGCCACTAGCCGGGATGTACGAGCTATTCGAAAGAACCCCGGCAACAAAACAAATGGTCATCCTGCGCCGAGCCGACCACCTGCACTTCATGGACAATGTCGAGGAGATGCACGAGACCGTGCGGGCGATGCCGTTCACCGGGGAGTTGGCCTGGATTCCGAAGGAAATGCGGCCGATTGCAGAACTCTATTCAGGGGAACAGGCCCACTTATTTGTGCGCGGGCTCACGCTGTGCCACATGGATGCAGTCTTGAGGCGACAGGAAGAAGCACAGCGGTTTTTGGCCGGCGACATCGAAGACGAACTCGCGGCGCGGGGCGTCGACGTGATTGTGCATAAGCCCTGACGCCGAGAAAGCCGCGGATGGGCACGCATGTCAGACGCGAGCGATGCATTTCCGGCAGGTGTTCCGGTACTTGCGCCAACCGGACAATCAAGTTAAGAATGTGACAGAACCACGGCCCGCAGCGAAATGGAGAGGACAGGCCGTTATGCCGCAACCGGTAACAAAAACGGGGTGTAAAAGATGACTCATCGAACCGTCAAACTTCTTCTTACCCTCAACTTGCTTCTCCTCGCGGGGATTCTATTCCGCCCATCTACCGGGTTACGTCCCGTCGCCGCGCAGTCTTCCCCGCCGGCACTCAAGGATAATGAGGAACTGGCTCGGTTGATCCTGGAAGATCAAGCTGACCGTAACCCTCCCGCCGGGAAACCCATCGATTGGAAGATGGTAGAGCCGCGTGACCAAGCGCGACTGGCGCGGGCGAAAGAGCTTTATGGACGGGATCAGTTGCAAACAGGTCGTGATTATTTCAACGCCGCTCTAATCCTGCAACACAGCGAAATCCCGGAGGATTATCTCCTGGCACATGAGCTCTCCGTGGTTGCGATCAGCAAAGGGATGAGGGTCGAATCTTTGGCAGCGGCCAGCGAGGATCGCTATTTGATGAGCATCGGCCGGCGGCAGCGCTTTGGCACACAGTACCGGTCGGACAAAGGGGGGCCGTACCGGCTGTATCCGATGGACACAGGCGTGACCGATCAGTTGCGACGCCTGATGCATGTTCCGACACTGGCGGAAGCCAAAGCAGGCGAAGCTGAGATGAATAAAAAATAATGGATGAAGAGGTCGGGCAAATTTTCTTAGTGGGCGACAAGCGGCATAACCATGCGTTACGCCCGGCGCTAATCGGGTTGCGACCTTCAGGCGAGACTTCCAGGCGCAGGTGAGCGCGCCGTCATGCCTCATGCGGGCTGATGGAGAATCCAATGACCGGTTCGCATTTAGAAGGCAACGAGCTCAAAGCCCTCTTGTTTGATCTTGACGGCACCCTCCTTGACTCTTTCTCTGTTCACTATGAGGTTTATGAAATTACATTCGCCCGCTTCGGCATTCAGATAACTAGAGAAAAGTTTTTGAGCACCTACTCGCCTAACTGGTACCAGACCTATCAAGCGATGGGGTTGCCGAGAGAAGATTGGGGTGCGGCAAATTTATGTTGGGTCGAGGAGGCCGAGAA
>CAYLJO010000391.1:0-3842 GCA_964383905.1 uncultured Blastocatellaceae bacterium | reverse complement strand
GGTCTTCCAGGTCCAGACGGGGACGCAGATGTCGCGCGATGGCTGCAACGCGCAGCACAACCGGCAAAGCGCGATCAGACCGCACCGGGAGAGTTACAAATGGAGCATCAGGCTCAACCCGAACCACAACGATGCGCCGACGCTCTGCTGGAACACTGGCCCAAACGAAGCCGCCTGTTACATCAGGAAGCAGTAAAGACGACGCACGCCACATCAGCATCGGGCACGAGCGAACGCCCGGCCAATGTGTCCGTTCGAACCGATAAGAAAAACCAGGGAGGTAGCTCACATCATATCCTCGATCAAGGTAGTGCGCCGGCAGGCGCTCTCAGCCAGACAAGGAAAGCAGGTTGCCGATGAATAATAATAAATTAACCAAGGGCCTTTCAGTTGTTGTCTTATCCGCAGTCTTGCCTCTGCTCGGCCACGCCGCGTCCACTCATTCTGGTCATCCGTCAATGAACCAAGCGTCAACATCGCCCGAAGAGGTGGCGCAGCAGTTTTACGACTGGTATCTACACGCGCACTTCCCGGAGCCGAAAAGGCAGAACCTTTCAAGGTTCAGGAAGTACGTCACGCAAAGGTTTCTCAGGCAGCAGATGGCCCCTGACGCGGACGCCGATCTGTTCCTCGGTGACACATCGGACCCTGACGAAACCTGGGCCGATAACTTCAGGGTGTCGAAGGCGGCGATTCAAGGCCAGCGGGCGACCGTTCAAGTCGCCCTCAACGGAAGCGAAGCGAAGTACAAGCTCCGCGTCACGCTGCGACGAGAGAACGGCGCGTGGAAGATTGATGGCGTGAAGCGAATTTAGTAGCCCAACACACCATTGGCACCTGTGCCGCGCCCGTCCCGTTTTTGCTTGATGTTCCAGGAAGACTTAAGGAGGCCGACGATGAAGTACGTCACTCTCGCCGTCGTCATCACGGCGCAACTATTCATCCGGGCGACCGCGCAAAACCCGCCCGCGACGGCCGCGCAGGCGGCGGCCAGGATAACTCCCGGAGCGCCGCCGGTCACGGGCGCATCAGTCGCCGGGACTTACCACTACAAAACTTACCGCCCGGGCAAAGAAGGCTACGACAACACTCTCAAGGTCGAGGACAAAGGCGGCGGCAAGCTCCACATCTCCCTGGAGGGCGCTTACATGTACCGCGCTAACGGCGCGGAGACCATGCACGAGGGAGATGGCGAGGGAGACGCAACGCTGCGCGCGAACGTCGCGACGGCGAGCATGTCGTCCGGCGGCGAAAGCCCGTGCCGCGTGGTGATTATTTTCGAGGGCGACAAGGCTAGGGTGAAGACGGGTGACCCCTGCAACTTAAACGTCGACTTCAACGGCACCTACATTAAAGAGAAGGCACGCCGCCGGCAGCAACGTGGCCGCCACCGCCGGCGGCCTGCACCAGATGAGGGATGACAAGCCGGAGGAGTTCGTCAACGACAGCGGCAAAAATAAGGGGGGTTCTCGAGGATATAGACTATGAGAAATATTGATGGGTACGGTGCCTCTCTGCCGGGATCAGGCACCCACCTGACATCTCGTGGCCGTCAACGCGCCGTTACAGGCAATCCTCAAGGGCGGCAGCCTCGTACGCTGCTGAACCCGGTTGCTGGGCGGCCAGTCAAGACGGCTGTAATAAAGGGAGCTGTATGAGAAGAGTCTCGGCTTGGCTCATGCTCTTCCTCGCTGGCGTCGGGCTTAACTTTAATATCGCTTCTGCTGTGGGATACACACAGTCACCGGCGACAGATCAATTACATACGCCGGCACAGGGGAGTGCCGAGCGCAAAGCCATCGTGGACGTGCTGCGTGAAGATTACCAGAAGCGGGCTGGTGAACCAGTCATCTTCAAGGTGAATTACCTGATGGTTAATCACGGGTGGGCTTGGGCTGATGTCACGCCTCTTGATGATCAAGGGAGGGCAGTCGCCGAGGGCTGGCCGTCCCTCTTACATAAGAGGAAAGGGAGTTGGAAAATCATGGATCTGTCGGTCGTCCCGACCGACCCGGACGATCCACTAGAGGTAGAAGCTAATAGCCCTAAATTCTTCAGGAAGGTGGAAAAAGCTTTCCCTGGGGTGCCGTGGGATATTTTCCCGAAGAGCGGGAAGTAGAGCTTTGCCGAAGCGCCCTCTGTCCCCTCAGAGCCCGCGCCCACTCAATCAAAGCATCATAGTGCGCCTCGTCATCTATCCCGGAGGATCCTTCAAGGATCGAAGCATATGAGATTGGCACAGATAGCTGCTTTCTGATACATCGGTAAGTATGACCGAACCGAACTTCAGAGGTGCGCTACCTGTGCCTGTTCACAAGGGTTCGCTTGCGACCCCGCCAGAAAAATTGCTGGACACCTCAATGACCGGCAAAACTAATCTCCGCGCACTAATCATGAATTGGCTATCTGCCTGAAGTTGCCGCCCGCTCCCCCTGCTCAGCACCGCGCCCGGTCTTCTCCTGCAACTCGTTGATTCTCTTCGATGCCTCCGCCTTCGTCAGGTTCGGGTTGAAATCCTCTTTCGCCTCTTCTGAGAGCGTCTTCAAGTATGATGCCTGTGCTCCGGTCATCGGCTCATCGCCCGTCGTCCAGTTTTCAGGATCTTTGATCATATTGCTGTCCTGGGCGTTTTCCTGCGTCACCTTATCCGTCATGATTTCGTATCTCCTCCTGCTTGATGAAAGTAAAGTTTTCCGGCATCCCTTTCGGTCGATGGTCGTGGCCGGTCACAGGTTCTGGTGAGCAGGAAGCGTGCCATAATTATCAGTCCTGTTTATCCATTGTGGCTGCTCGATTTGGCTTATTTCACCAATCAATGAAGCGTTTTATTAGTATACGCCGCCGCGTTTCATCTACGAAACAGTGTACTAATTTCAGTACAACCGATATGAATGGCAATGCGTTGCCTTCTCTCGCCTCACGGACGTGAGAGGGTGAGGTTCATCAGCGGAGGCAAGTATATGTTTCTCACCCGGAGGGAAGTATAGCACTAGCGCTAAATATGCGTCAGGCATTAGTGCTAAGCTTTTCTGGATCTTTTTTTTGTCACTTGTGCTAACCTTTACCGCATGAAAAGCGAGATGCTGACAACTTCGCAGGCCGCCGCGCGGCTCGGCGTCGGACGTTCGACCGTCAACCTCTGGTGCAGGCAAGGGAAATTCCCGAATGCAGAGGCGCGGGTAGAGGTAATCGGCACCGTCTGGTATATCCCTGAAAGTGATCTGGAAGGATTTCAGAAGCCGAAGATGGGTAGACCGCCGAAGGCGAAAGCTGGGGACGGCGCCAAATCTACCAGCCAGAAGTACGGCACCATCGAATCCCAGACCGCGACCACCCGCAAGCTTAATCGAGCATTCAGGCAGGCCGTTGAGGAAGAGATGGCCGGTAGGAAGAAGGGGAACAAATGATTGAAGACAAAGCGACCGAGAAACTGAAGATGCGTGCCCAGGACCTGGACCTGATCGTCAACGCCGGCGCCGATCAAAACAGGCCCAGGCGCAAAGCCGAGGGCAAGAAGAAGGGGAGTAAGAAGTGAGCGGACAGGACAACATCATCAAACCGGTCGATAGCGTTCGCATACTCCTCGGCTATCATGCGGGTCAGACCGGAACCGCCACCGATGTCTCGTGGCAAAGCAACCGCTTCGGAGCCTATGCGCGCGTCCGGGTCAGGTTCGATGGAGGTGAGACGGCGGATTACAGCATGGGCAATATGGAAAGGGTGAACGAATCTCCGGATGACACCCCATTAGCTAAGAAAGCAGGTGGCAGGAAATGAAAGCAGGCAGCGCGGGGCGGTTATGGCAAGCTGTGGCGTTAGCTATCGCCCTGGTCCTTGTTCAC
>CAYLJO010000390.1:0-3881 GCA_964383905.1 uncultured Blastocatellaceae bacterium | reverse complement strand
GATCGGCTCACAGACACGCTTTGCTATGCAGCCTGAATGGATAAAGTCGAGCTTAAGAGAGGAAGCGAAACGGCGATACATCCCACCCTCGGAATTTGCCGACATCTATGCGCGCCTGGGCGAGAAAGATCAGGCGTTTACCTGGCTGGAGAAGGAATACGCGATGCATGACGGGTGGCTAGTACTCCTCAAAGTGCATCCTAAATACGACAGCCTGCGCTCGGACCCACGTTTTGCTGAACTGCTGCGACGAGTCGGGCTATCGCAATAAGGTAATGGATGAAGTCAGTCAATTTCTGAGTCATCAAAATTGTGGGAGAGCCAGCGCATACAGCCAAACTCCTGAGGACTGGGGCGCTTAAAAGCGAGCGGTGCGGCACTACCGGTGCTCATCTACTTCTCGGATAACAATCAACCTTCGATTCCAACGATCAAGTTGCGGAACACGCTCCCCGCGCGCCGGTCCAACGACGTTTTCGGCGGCGCACAGAGAGTTGGTCGCTCTTCTCACCAGACTGCCGCAGACATTTTGTCCTTGTTCAGTAAAAAGTTCGTGACGTCTTCCCCACCCACGCCAGTTGAGCTGATGCAAACTCCAAATACCAAAGTTGGAGTGTTCCCACCCCAGCCCGGCTTAGTTTAACACCGAATTGTGCGACGGCTCATTTGAGTGTGTGGCAGGTTGACTCTACTCTCCGCGTCACACCAATTCTTAATACGTTATGCGTTGCCGCACAAGCGCCTACTCCGAAGTCATCCCGATTGTCCCGAGCCAGGTCTCCACCAACTGAGGCCACCCGGTTATCGGAAACTTCGTGCGCCGCAGCCCGAATCCATGCCCGCCCTGCGCATACAAATGCATCTCCACGGGAACGCCAGCTTTCTTCAGTGCAGCAAAGTAAACGAGCGAGTTATTTACATTGTCCACCGGGTCATCCTCCGCCTGCACCAAAATCGTAGGCGGCGTCTGCGGAGTGACGGGAACATTCGGATTCAACTCAAAAATCTTCCTATCGGCGCTCCACAGATGCCCCGGGTAAAGAGCAATCGCAAAATCTTACACCGTCGGGCCGCACCCTCAGCTGGCGGATGGTGCCCAGTTTGGTGATCAAAGTGTCGGTCATCCCCAGCCCGAGGTACTCGCTGCCGCCGCTGTCCGAGCCGATCACCTTAAAGGGCAGCACCGCCATTGACCTGAGCTGAGGCCTGACAGCCACGTCGGCCTCCCCCCTGGTTGGCTCTCGCCGGGCCCAGGTGTAGGTCAGCGCCACGGCCAGCCCAATCACTAATGGTGGTGGATTCGTGGCATTTGCATCTCATGTAAAAAGTTCTTTGGTCCTTGAGCGCTGCATCGCGACCTACAACGCGATTGGCGTCAGTGCCGTCAGTACCTTACTTCCAGGTCCACCCCCTTTTCTCTTTGACGGACGAGTTTCCTTGGTACGCAATACAGTAACTCATAATAAGATCGGCGTACAAAATGGCGGCACTGGAATTGGTTATCTGAATGGGACCGTACCAGGCACCAATCTGATTACTCTTAATGTCACCGGCAATAGTGGCCTAACGCCTTTTACATTGCAATAGGGAGCTGATAGCAAGCGGCGCAGGCCGGTTTGTCAGGGTGTCTGGCGCTGCCGGGAGTCGAAGCGCGTCATCAGCGATGGCGCGCTTCCATACCCAAATTGTGGGTTGCGACCGGTGAAGGCGCGCGCCGGTCGCTGCTCAAGTAATTGGATACCACATCATGCGCTTCCTCGCATGATGCAGCTATCCGCTCTTGATGCAGGATTGTTGAATGCCGGATTGATCCGACAAGCAGGAGATATTGCGCCGACGGCCTGAGAAGGCCGAGATAACCCGACTGAATGTGCGTTATCGGTCGCTCCCTTTTTCAAGATTATTTTGGCAGCTTTAGGATGTCGGCGCTTCGTCTGCCGTCGGCCCATACATGGGCGGCAGAGGCACGTTACGCAATCGAAGATATACCGAGAGCTGACCACGGTGATGAATGATGTGGTTAAAAACCATCCAACGAAGCACTGCCCAACGCGGCATCTCAAATAGCACCTGCTCGCCGCGCTTCAACCGCCACCTCTGGAACAATCCTTCATCGTTCTGTGTCCTCAATAACTCGACCGAGAGGGAAATATTCCGATCAAAGGCATCTAAGAGCTCCGACCGGCTTCCGGCCTTGAGCGGGCTACTCTCGGCCAGATCAAATCCGTCTTGAGATAAAGCCGCGCCAAGCCACTGGCCGTGAAGGTTTGCGACATGCGACGCCAGTTGCCCCAGCGTCATAGATTTGTCATGCGGCTTCCAGGCAAAAGAGTCCTCCGGCACCCGTTCGAGCAGCCTCCTCGTTGTCTCCGTCTCGCGCTGAATTTCCGCTGTGATCAACTCAATTAAGCTCATAACTCTCCCGTCATTTTCAAAGATATGATACGGTAGCCAATCTACATTTTGTCGCCTGCTCTTTTCAAGGCTTCGGCCGAGCGCGTGTGCGCTCTTGCCGCCTACGCGCAACCACCCTTCGTACCGCTGCCGGTCGCGCGCCTTCAACTCGTGGGCGGGTTGTGTTGCAAAAAATAGCTTCACGAGTATCATCCACCACTTGTGCTCCCCATACCCTGAGCGAGGTCCAATTCGTGAGGCGAAACTCTTCGCCCTTCAAGTGGCGCCACTACGAACCTCAACTCATCCTTTGGTGTGTTCGTTGGTATCTTCGTTATCAATTGAGCTATCGTGACCAGGAAGAGATGATGAGAGAGCGTGGCCTCACGGTAGACCATACGACTATTTATCGCTCTCGTCCAGCGGTACGGTCCTGAGATTAACCAGAGGATGCGACCGCACCTGAAAATGGCCGGGGCCTCTTACCGCATTGATGAGACATACGTGAAGGTGGGCCGGCAGTGGAAGTACCAGAACCCGTGCGCTGGACAAAGAGGGGAACACCACCTCTGTTCATGCTCTCGGCGAAGCGCGATATTGCTGCGGTAAAACGATTCTTTCAGAAGATGATAAGGGCCGATCATCGGCGCCTCCCATTCTCCATCTCGGTGGATAAGCATGCCTCGTACCCTGAGGCTTTCACCACCTCACAAAAGGAGAAAGTGCTGCCGAAGGACTGCAAAAGGTCCGAGCATCGCCGCAATGATGACCGAGCCGGATCCACCGAACGTCGGCATCGCAACTGCTACGCCCACACACCCCAAACCTGCGCCGAGCAAATCGAAAGCGTAAAGCCGATTAACGTTTCCAATGGCGCGTGTAAAAACAGTGCGAAAGCCAAGCCGGAGCAGAAAAACGGCGCAGCGATTGCCAAATAATATAGCGGCATGAACAGCAATTGCCGCTTGTCCGAAAGCCGGTAGTAGTAATAGCAGATTTCGCCTTTCGCTCATCTCCTACGCATGCCTTTGCGACTTCTATAAGCGGTGCTTCATCGCATTGTTATGCGGGGCTGCGCCACCCTCCAAGCGAGGCTGAAGAGTAGCATACACGCAGCGAATCCGATCATTCCTCCAATCACCCCTTGCACCACAAACACCTGTAGGGCATGTAAGCCCGCGCTATGCGCTGCCGACCACATGCCGAGGCCGAGGCCGGCGGCGATTGTCGATAGGACTATAGCAGCTACGATTCTGCGCCTCATCTGCTCAGGTAACCGTGTCACCCTTCCCGCCTCACTGACTGGCTGATCGTGCAGCCAATTAAAGAAGAAATAGGCGAGTAACAGAAGGCCTAAGACGGAACTGCTATACTGGAGCAGCTTATACAGCTTCAACCCATGCCCGGCAAGCGTCAACACGCTCGCCTGAAGTGCCGGCCACCTCTCTACAACCCAGCCGTATTCGTGCGTGAATGAGTCCCATGCA
>CAYLJO010000389.1:0-3895 GCA_964383905.1 uncultured Blastocatellaceae bacterium | reverse complement strand
TAGTCCGGGCGTGGCCTCATTTTCCCGAGCCGGACTTGCCGAAGTAGCTCGCCAACCGCGGCAAGAATCAGGACGCCGATGATGAGATTCAGCGCGTCGGCTCCGGTCTTGAGCGAGCCGAGCGCGACGAGCAGGGTGGTGGCGGCGGCGGGCGGATGAGAAGCTTTGAGCGGAAGCATGACGAGCAGGGTCAATGCTATGGCGATAACGGTGGCCCAGACGCGCAGGCCGGTCAATTGATGATCCGTCAGAACGGATGGGGACTGCCAGGCGTTAAGAAGCGCGACCGCGAGAAAGCCTGCGCCGAGGCCGATCAGGTGACCCGCGACCGCGTTATAGAAGCGCGCGGAGGTTCGCTCCGGCGTTTCAGCCTGCAGGAATGCCGTCGGGCCGAGACTCGGGAAGAGCCACGGCCTGCCTGCCAACAATCCCAACGCGCCGACGATCAGCATAAGCACCCCGGCCGCCAGCGGAGCCCACACCGCATCGGGCACGAAAGCCGGCCAGTGTCCCTGGCGCCCGAGCGGGCTAATGTGCTCCTTATCGCTCATATTGTCTGCTCCTTTACCCGACGATCAGCGCCTGCGGCGCGGCCTGCTTAATGCGTGTCTGCAGCCACGAGATCTGGCCGTCAGTCTCCCCGCCGAGCTTCAGGCAGGCGGCCTCCAACTCCTTGTCGCGCAACGCCTGCCCGACCTGTAGGAGAATCATCCAACAGAGGTGGGCCTCGTTGGCGAGCAGATAAAGGTCGTGCAGGTCGCGCAGCAATCCGAAGCCGCCGGCGCGCGGCCCCTGAAAGAGCGAGCTACGGACCTGCTCTGCTTCACGGTCCTCCTTTTCACCATAGATGCTGATCAACCGGTCGAGCGCTGCGGTGTGCGTACGCGACCACGACGCCAGCTTCAGGCAGATCTCGTAGATGTCAGGCTCGACCGTGTGGTGGGCCGCCACGGTCGTGAACGCCTCGGCGATCTGCTGTTCGCTCAGGCGGAGCAGACCGAGGTAGTGTGCGACGTGCATTCCGGAATCGTCGGCGGTCAGCGTGCCCACCACCTTGTCTTTAACCTGCTTGATCTCTTTGGCAATCTCCTTGGCTTTTTCCCCGGCCTTCTCCTTCATGGTGGGCCCCCCGTTTTTGCTGATGCGCACGGCGGCGAATTTGAAGTGTGGCTGCTTGCTCACAGGATCCCATTCGGTGATGGTCAGCTCGTTGGCGGCGCGAGGGCGGTCGTCATTGTCCCAGTAGCCGTAATGAAACGGCACGAAGATGTGGCCGGGCGCGATCTCGCCGACGCGTGCCGGGGCTTCTAACAGACCGCGGCGGGATTCAACCCTGACCATCTCACCGTCTTTGATGCCGTACTGCGCCGCGTCTTCGGCCGAGAGCTGGACAAACGCATCCGGGGCGGCGTCATTCAGCTCCTTTGAGCGTGCGGTCTTAGTCCTCGTATGCCAGTGGTAGACGACGCGCCCGGTGGTGAGCCACAGCGGGTAATCTTCATCCGGTTCTTCGTGGGGCGGTTCGTAGTCGGCGGCGTGGAGAAACGCTTTGCCCTGCGGGTCGTGAGCGCGGTACTGTTCGGGCGTTCTGTCGGCGCCGGTGCGCAAGTTGTGACCGTAGTCTTCGCAGTAATCGGCGGCGGTGTTGAATACGCCGTCGGTGTAGAGCCGCTCCGCCCCGTCCGGAAACTGTTCGTTGCACGGCCACTGGATCCCCGACCCGCGGCTCAGCTTGGCGTAGCTCATCCCGGAATAATCGCACGGCCGGTCGCGCGAGCATTCCTTCCACGCCTCGAACGCTCCTTCCGGGTCGTTCCACTTAATAAGCGGCGCGCCGTCCTTATCACGGAAATCCATCCGGCGGGCGTAATCGAGGAAGATGTCGAGGTCTGAGCGCGCTTCGCCCGGCGGGTCAATGGCTTTGTGAGAGATATGGACGGTGCGGTCCGCGTTGGTAAAGCAGCCGGTCTTTTCCCCCCAGAGCGCCGCAGGGAGGACGACGTCGGCGCGCTCGGCGGTCTCGGTCATAAAGGCGTCCTGCGCGATGACGAAGAGCTCTTCCTTTTCCAGGATGCGGCGAACGCGCGCCAGCTCGGGAAGCGAAACGGCCGGGTTCGTGGCGTTGATCCAGAGCATCTTGATTGAGCCCTGCTCGCAGTAGCGAAAGATCTGCATGGCGTGGGTCGGCGGAGCCCAGTGTGGGATGAGCCCGGGCTCGGCGTTCCAGATGCGTGCCAGCTCGGCAACGTGCTCGGGGTTGTGCCAGTTGCGAAAGGCCGGAAGGTCGCCGTCGGCACCACATTCGCGCGTATTTTGCGCCGTCGGCTGCCCGTTCATCTGCAGGACGCCACAGCCCGGCTTGCCGATGAGCCCGCGGATCAGGTTCAAATTGTTGACCTGAACGGCGGCGGCCGTCGCCTGCATTGACTGGTAAACACCCTGCAGGACGCTGGAGACGAGCGTGCGCGACTGGCCTAAAACTGCGGCGGCTTGACGCAGCTTCTCAGCGGGCACACGCGAGACCTCTTCGACGCGCTCCGGAGGCCAGAGTGCCACGGTGTCTTTGAGAAACTCGAAACCGACCGTATGCCGGCGGATGAACTCCCGGTCAATCTGGCCTGCTTGAATGATCAAATTAAGAAGGCCATTCATCACGGGAACATTAGTGCCGACGCGCGGCGCAAGATGCACATCCGCTTCCTTTGCGGTCGGGGTCTCGCGCGGATCGATCACGACCAGCCTGGGCGGGTTGGGCCCGCGCCTCCGGTCGAGGATGCGCGACCAGAGCACGGTCTGGGTGGCGGCGACGTTATGCCCGACATGAAGGATCGCTTCGGTCGTATCAAGGTCTGTGTAAGAACAGGGCTGGCCGTCAGTGCCGAACGTCTCCTTCAAAGCCTGCGCGGCGGTCGCCGTACAGAGCCGGGTGTTTCCGTCCATATGGGGCGTGCCCAGGCCGGCCTTGCCGATGACGCCGAGCGTGTAGTACTCCTCGAGGAAGAGCTGCCCTGTCGTGTAGAAGCCAATGGCGCTGCTCGTGTAGCGGTTGACGATCTCTTTTGATCGCTGAACGATCAACGCAAGCGCCTCGTCCCAACTCGCTTCTTCGAGCCGGCCGTCGCGGCGGATCAGCGGACGCTTTAAGCGATCGGGGCTGCTATTGGCTTCCCAACCGTGCAGACCTTTCGGGCCAAGGCGGCCGTGGTTGACTCGATCCACCGCGCGGCCACGGACGCCAACAATCCGGCCGTCCTTCACGCCAATATCCATCCCGCAGCCGTTGGAGCAGAGGATACAGGCGGACTGCACCCAATTGTCCGGCTCAAGGGCTACCCGCTCGTCCACGCGCTGCGGCCAATCTTTAACGTACGGCGTTCGCTCGCCCCAGACATCACTGATACTGTCGCGCGTCTCTTTCATGGTTCCCTCTCCTGTCATAGTTTTGTGGTATATCACAACGGCGCGGTAAACCCTTGCGAAGGGAGAACGAAAGCCGCCCGCCTGTTGAAAGCGCAAAAGGGGATTATTGGAAGACAGAATTCGAAGGCAAAGATTACCCCGCCGCGATTAGCCTGTCCGTACTAAAGCGTACATTAAGTGAGATTAAATCGAGCTACAGGGGTTTGGTATACGTCCGCATTTCCTGAGGGCCAAAAAGTTGAACCACAGAGGGGCACAGAGGAAAGACAAAGAAGAGGCAAAATAGGATCGGCCAGGGCTGCGACCAAAATGAGTGACGCCCCACAGCCTCCTCCGGCATTACGAGGCTAATCAAAGCCGAAGCGGAGGAAGCTGCGGAGCGTTTTCTAAAGCGTCACAGGGACGCTATCCTTTATCGCTTTTGACCGGCCGCTTGCGCTCGACCGCGCTGCGGCTGCTCCTCGCCTGCCGCGCC
>CAYLJO010000388.1:0-3915 GCA_964383905.1 uncultured Blastocatellaceae bacterium | reverse complement strand
CGTTGAAAGCTACCGCAGGCGTTGAGCGGGTGGCGGTCAGCTTTGAGAAAGGCGAGGCTGTCATTCAGTATGACGACCAGAAGGTGAATGAGGCCAAACTACGTGAAGTCATCAACAGCACCGGCTTCAAGGCTGTGGAAGAGAAGGCTGCCGCACAACAATAAAGCAGCACGCTGGAGGAATATAGAGCGATCAGCTCTATGCTCTGGGGTAGCATCATCGTTCCGCCATGTGGCGAATTTCCCCGCCGCAACATCTTGTGGCTGTCTCTAAGTTCCGTTCGCCTGTTGCCTGTGATGTCCAGGATCGCTACCACTCCATCGCGCCCGTGCTCGAGCCGGGTATCCCGCAGATGTCGCTCTTCTCAGAGATCTCTTCGGGAATCGGAGAGATGCGCCGGCGATGTCCAACGAGTGAAACTAAGTCGGAGCGACTCCCGTGCAAGAAGTGAGGATACTTTATTGAATCAGGTTCAATTTTGACCTCGTAGTGGATCATCGGAATCACCTTTCACTCACTTTCTGCAACCTCTGGCTGATCTTCCGGCTGTGCTTGTCCCGCCTCACCGCAATTCGTTGGACGTATACACGTGTCGTCGAGACGTGACGGTGCATCAACGCCTCCTCGGGTCTCTGTAAGTGACCCGCTCTCCTCGGCCACCATCCGCGCAAAACTGTGCCGCAACTGATGCAGGTGAATCCGATCGATCCCGGCCTCGCGCGCGTACCCTTTCAGATTCTGCGCGAAGGCGTGCGAGAGCAGTTGCGTCCCCTTCTTCCCCGCCCTGTCATGACGCGTCCACAGCGGCGCATCCGACTTCAGCGCATGCAACCTCTCGGTTGATCTGAGGTAATCCAGAAGAGCCTCCCTCACCTCTGGGCTGCCGACCTCACGTGCCACGCAGTCACCGCCTTTGATCTTGCACCGGACGAGCAGGTGGTCCTCTTCGAACTCCAGATCCTTCCCCCTGAGATGGATGACTTCTGAGCGGCGCATGCCCGTCATCACGTAGAAGAGCAAGAGCTCGTAGTTGCGCTCGGCGACGATATGCGCCGCGTCCGACAAGTCTATCAGCTTGAGATGAACATGCCGAAGGGACATAATGGAAGGGTTAATCTGGTGAGATCGAGATTCTGATGCGCAGACGCTTCCGGTTTTGGTTGGTCTATAGCATTGCCTGGCTGCCATACGCGGCGAGCTATGTGACGCTGTTTGTCTCGCACCTTGGCCGCGGCTTTTTCGACGCGCTCAAAGGTTCGCTCTTCAACGTCCTGCCCGCCGCACTGTCCGGCGTAGGCGTCGTCGCCGTCTGCCGAAGACTTCCTTGGTCGCCGCAGCACCGCAACAGGTTCCTGCTGGCACATTTCGTGCTCGCATTGCTATATGCGGCTCTTTGGCTTGTCGCGGTGCCGCTCCTCTACGCGACGGATAGTTGGATCGCACAAGGCACGTGGAGCTACGGGCGGGGGGCTTCATTTCAGGGTGGACTCATCACGGGCTTGATGATCTACGTGACCATCGCCGGCGTCACTTACGCCGTCCAGACCAACGAGCGACTGCGCGCCGAGGAGGCGAGGGCCACACGCGCCGAGAGTCTGCGCGCGCACGCCGAACTCGAAGCGCTGCGCGCGCAACTCAATCCGCACTTCCTGTTTAATACACTGCATTCGCTCATGGCCCTCATCAGACATGACCCGCAGGCGGCGGAGGACGCGCTCGAAAGATTGGCCGTCTTGCTGCGCCACACGCTCCTCACCAAAAGGGAGGCGGACGATGTCGCCCTGCGCGAAGAGATGGACTTCATCCAGCACTATCTCGCGCTGGAAGGTCTGCGACTCGGCGAGCGGCTCCGCGTCGAACAGCGCGTAGGGCCAGATACGCTCGATTGCCGCCTTCCGCCTTTCACGCTGCAACCTCTGGTCGAAAACTCTATCAAGCACGCAATAGCGAGACAGGCGCGCGGTGGGTCTCTGACAATCAAGGGCGAGCGGCGCAACGGCACGCTGAAGCTGGAGGTCTCGGACGACGGGCCGGGCGCGAGGCCGGAAGATGTGGCGGCCTCAAGCGGCTCCGGCTTGAGGATCGCGCGCCAGCGACTCGCGGCGCGCTACAATGACCGCGCGAGCTTTCAAGTGGAGACATGGCCGGGAAAGGGGTTTGCGGTCAGGCTGGAAATCCCGGCGGAAGAAGCTGCGGAAGCAAGATGACGGACGCGGGGCCGCCAATTCGCGCGCTCATAATCGAGGACGAGCCGCTCGCCCGTCAGACGATCAGAGACTTTCTCGAAGGCGAGGGCTGGCTGGAGATCGTCGGCGAGGCGGCGGACGGTCACGAAGCGGTGCACCTGATCAACGAGATGCGACCTGATCTCGTCTTCTTGGACATCAAAATGCCCGGACTTGACGGCCTGCAAGTCCTGTCGAACGCAACTCACAACCCGCAAGTAATTTTCACGACCGCCTACGACGACCACGCGGTGACGGCCTTCGAGCTTGAAGCGCTCGACTACATCCTCAAACCGTTCGGGCGTGAGCGCTTCAGGCGGACGCTGTCGAGAATCCGGCGCAGACTCGGCGGCGTGGGCGAGGCGGGTGAGACTTCCGTTCACGCGAGGGCCGCTAGTGCTCTCGCGGCGGATCCGGCGGAGTACCTGCATCGCCTGTTCGTCCGCGACCGGCGCGGGCACGTGGTGCGCGTGCGAGTCGGAGAGATCACTCGACTCGTCGGCGCTGACGATTACGTCGAGGTGTATGCGAACGGCACTTCGTACCTCGTGAGCCTGACTCTGACGGAGTTCGAGCGGCGACTCGACCCGAAGCATTTTCGTCGGGTTCACCGCTCGGCAATCGTCAACCTCGATCACGTCGTCTCGTGCAGGCCAGTCGAACGCCGCCTCCTACTCAAACTCAGCGACGGCGCGGAAGTGACCGCGAGCCGCAGCGGGGCGCAGGGCCTCCGCGACCTGTTCGTTTAGCCTCGACCCGTCAGCCCCCGCCCGTTCGCCGAAGCAATCGGCTCACTCGCCGAAATTCTCTTCCACACGCTCCCGCCGACAAATATCATCGGCCCGTCAACGGGTTTATGCCAATCGAGCATCAACGTTGCCAATCATCAGCACGGATGACAGGAGGCTCTATGAAGAAGAGAGTGCTTTGTTTGCTCGCCGTCTGCTTCGCCGTCGTATGGGTCTGCGGCCCGTCGCCGGCGGGCGCGCAGGACACTTCGATGCCGGCGAAGTTTATCGGCAAGTGGACGGAGCACACGGCGGGTGTCAAGGAAGGGGCGACACTGAACATCACCTCGGTTGACCCCGCGACGGGCCTGTTGAAGGGCAAGTGGGTTCCGCCGTCGGGCGCGGCGGCGGGCAAGGGGTTCGACATTGCTGGGTGGGTCAGCACGATTGCTTCACCAGACAAACAGCTCGACCACGTTATCGTCGTCACGTTCAGCGTGAGCCTTACCACCTACGGGAGCGTCACGAGCTACACGGGCTTTCTCAAAGGCGACGAGATCATCACCCTTTCGCAGAACGTCAGGCCGAACTCGCGCTACGAGTGGGATCACATCACGGCGCATGAGGCCGTCTTCACGAAGAACCCTTGACCGATCTTATCACCCAAGCTCGACTCTCAGGCGGCTGACACCGGCTGAAAGTCGAGCCGCCGATTTCGTCGCGGGCCGCCGCTCATCGCCATGAACCAAACAACGCTGAAACTCATCGCCCTGTGCCTTTCGCTAATCGCGCCGCTCTTGACGTTCGTTAGCCGCGGCGAGGCGCGAGACCCTCGCGGGCAAAACCAGAACGGCGCTCCTCCCGCCGCGCAGGCCGCGCCGCCGGAGAAAACGGTCGAACAGGTCGAGAAGAACATCAAGGTCTTGACGGGGATGCCACAGTCGCAGTTGTATCCGGCAATG
>CAYLJO010000387.1:0-3942 GCA_964383905.1 uncultured Blastocatellaceae bacterium | reverse complement strand
CAGCATCAAGCGTCTGATTGATTGAGCGCGCTTCGTTGAATGTCGGAATAATGATTGACAGCGCCGGGGGTTGCCCATCAGGTGATAGCTTTATTCCTCGATCATCCATCTCAAAGCCTGATTTGACTTGCACGATAAATCTACTTGCCGCACCGGTGTGCAAACGAAGACGCCAACTCAAGGGAGTAAATGTTTGGCCGCGACCGGCGAGGCAACGCGCGCGGGCGTGCCGTCATTCGGCAATTGCCACACGGGGCGCTGCTCCACAAACGGCATCTCAAGAACTTTTATCAGCTCGACCTCCTCCGGCTCGCGGTAGGCCGGCACGCCGATCATGATCTCATCCTGCGGCACGTTCAATCGAAGCGTCCCGTGCAGCCAGTCCCAGACGGTCAACCCGCTCGACCAGTTCGACGCGGCCTCTTCAGGGACGATGGAGTGGTGAATGCCGTGCATCCGAGGTGTCACGATCAGGCGGTTCAAGCGCCTTTCCGTCTTTATGGGCAGCCCGACGTTCGAGTGGTGAAACATGATTGAGAGGAGCAAAAGGGTTTGCCAGACGGAGAGCGCGAGCGGCGAGACGCCGATCAGCGCAACCTGAGCGGCGCGCCAGGGGACTGAAAGCGCCAGCTCGCCGAAGTGGAAACGCAGCGCGGTCGAAGCGTCCAGGTCAAGATCGGCATGATGCGCCACGTGAAAGCGCCACAACAAAGGCACGCGATGCGTCAGCACGTGCCACACGTAGAGCGTGTAATCGAGCAAGACCACGGCCAGCGCAACTTCCAACCAGAGGGGCAAGTGAACGCGCTTAAGCAACCCCCACCTGCGACGTTCGACCAACTGCGTGAGCGGTTCGACGACGGGCCGTTCCGCTATTCGCAGAGCGGCAGCGCCCACAGCGGCGACCGCCAGGTTGCGCGCGTCGCGTGTGAGCTTTGGTTCGACCGTGCGGCGCCGCAAAGGGCGACGACGCTCCAGCCACAGAAGCGCGCCGAACGCACCTATCATCAGCGGCGCACTCAACCACGTTGGCATCTTGCGGCTTTTCATCAGCGTTCCTTCAGCGATCAATCGGACAGACTTGGAGCGTATTCCTAACTGAAGCCGACTCGCAACGATATAGACGCCACACAACCCCAAAATGTTTTCGCAACACAACCCCGCTCACCTACCCCTTGCCGCACCTGCCAGCGTGAGTTTGCCGCGGAGCTCGATCTGCTCGGACGAGCGGCCCACGAGCACGTCAAAGTCGCCCGGCTCGGCGCGCCACTGCTTCGCGTCGATATCGTAATAGGAGAGCGCACGATCGTCGAGTGTCACCGATACCCTCCTCGTCTCCCCCGGGCGAAGGTTCACTTTCACGAAGCCTTTCAGCTCCTTCGCCGGCCGCGGCACTCTCGCGTGCGAATCGCCCACGTACACCTGCGCGACGTCGGCCCCTTCGCGGCTCCCGGTGTTCTTCACGTCGAACGAAACCTGGTAACGCGACCCCGAAGAGGCGGCATCACCGGCGATGGGGCGGATGGCCAGGTTGCTGTACTCGAACGTGGTGTAGGACAATCCGTACCCGAACGGGAAGAGCGGCTTGGTGCCGTTGCGCTCGTAGCCGCGATAACCAACGAATACGCCTTCCTTGTACACGATGCGATTCGTGCCCGCTTCCGTGTAGTAGCTGTCGTGCACCGGATTGTCTTCCCAGCGGCGCTCGAACGTGATCGGCAGGCGTCCCGAGGGATTCACGTCCCCGAAGAGAACTTCGGCCAGTGCCGTGCCGCCTTCCTGCCCCGGATACCAGGCCTCGACAAAAACGGGGATGCGGTCGAGCCACGCATTCGCGTCCACGCCGCCGCCGGACGTCATCACGATAATCGTGTTCCTGTTCGCCGCCGCCACCTCCTGGATCAATTCGTCCTGCCCGGGCGGCAGGCGAAACGTCCGGTCCGCGCCCTCACTCTCGGTCTCGGGGTCGAAACCCGCCGCCACCACGACCACGTCGGCTCTCGAGGCGAGACGCTTCGCTTCCGGGTCGACGATGTTTCCGTGACGCAAGATTCCCAATTTCAGCCGTGACCCAAGCCAGAACGACCGGCCGCGCTGCTCCAGCACGACCTTGTGCGGCGTAGGATCGAGCGAAAGAGTGGCATAGTTCACGAGCGCTCGCGATGCCGTCCAGTTGTCGAGGATGAGTTTGTCGTCCAAGTAGAGACGATAAGAGCCGCCATCTTCCCCCGTCGATTCGACAAAAATGTCGTACGAGCCCGAGCGCTGCGGGATGTAATAGCCTGTCCACCGCGACGAAAGCGTTTGCTCCGGAAAGGCCGAGCGCGCATCCCTCCCGAAGTTGATGTGCTGTTCGGTGCGGGTCACGGCCGCGTTCCCTTGCAGATCCGGATTATTGAAATATTCCGCGCGGAGGCCCGGTTGTCCGTTGGACTCAGCCGTCTGGAAACCAGTCGCCTCAGCCATCTCACTCAGGGAGGGTAGTCCGCGGGTGTAATACACCTGAGCCCCCGTCCCGAGGTAATTGCTGAGGCCCTCCAGGTAGCTGGTAGACGCAAACGGCTGCACCCCGGCGCTACCGCCTCCCACTGGCACTGCCGGGTAGGCGTCCGGGCCGATGACGGCGATCGCTTTGACCTTCCCCTTATTGAGCGGCAGGAGGTTGCCCTCGTTCTTGAGCAGCACGAGACCCTCACGTGCGGCCTCAAGCGCCACCTGGCGGCCCTGCTGGTTGTAGCGCGGGATGGAAGGGTCGGTCTGGTCGCGGTCAAGCCAGCCGAATTGCGCCGCCGTGCGCAGGATGCGGCGCACCTTATCATCAATCGTGGCGGCGGAAACTTTGCCTTGCTCGACCGCCGGCAGCAGGTTCTTCCGGTTCAGGTAGGCGCCGGAAGGCATCTCCAGGTCCAGCCCGCCGTTCGCCGCGGCCACGCCGTCGTAGGTCGCGACCCAGTCAGACATCATGACCCCGTCAAAGCCCCACTCCTTCTTCGCCACGTCCGTGTTCAGGTATCCGTTCTGCGTCATGTGCGCGCCGTTGGTCAGGTTGTACGAATCCATGACGGCACCGACGTGCGCTTCCTTGACGGCGGCTTCGAACGCCGGCAGGTAGATCTCGCGCATCGTGCGCTCGTCGATGACGGAATCCGTGTTGTGGCGGTCAAACTCGGAATTGTTCCCCATAAAATGCTTGACGGTGGCGCTAACATTCTGGCTCTGCACGCCCTTGATATAGCCCACCGCGATGCGCGAGGCGAGAAACGGGTCTTCGCCGAAATATTCGAAATTCCGGCCGTTCATCGGCGCGCGGTAGATGTTCACGCCCGGCCCCAAGAGGAAGTGCACGCCCTTGGCGCGCGCGTCCCGCCCGATCTGTGTGCCGACGCGCTCGGCCAACGCAGGGTTCCAGGTGGCGGTTAGCGCAATCCCGCCCGCCATGGCCGTGGCCGGCCCAAAGTTGCGGACGCCGAGGGGGCCGTCAGCCATCTTCAGACGGGGCAGGCCGAGCCGAGGGAAGCCGCGGACGAAGAAGTCGTCCACCCCTCCGAGCATGTCGATCTTCTCCTCAAGCGTCATCCGGCTGAGGATGGACTCGACGCGGCGCTCAATTTCGGCCGAGGAGGGTGGGGCCGGCGCAGACGACTGGGCCGGCGCAGGAATGACACCCGGGATGAGAAGGGATAAAGCCGCAACTGCCGAACAAAGTTTTCGCATGGGATTCACCTTTCATGATGCTCAGTCCGGACTTCTTCGGCGAAACGCTTGTGACAAGCTAACGACCGCCGCGGTCGTTGATACCGGGGCGCGAACTCGGCCGGCCGATTCAAGTCGGGAGTACGGCACTGTAGCCACCGCGTTGCACTTACCACTTGAATTCAGGTTACTATGCACTGAGGCAGACGAGTCGTTCGGCCGGTACCAATATTAATAATAGAGGCGAAC
>CAYLJO010000386.1:0-3950 GCA_964383905.1 uncultured Blastocatellaceae bacterium | reverse complement strand
TGAGCGGCTATTGCCGTTTGTGCCTGGTCAGACGCGAGAAGAAAAGCTGGCGAAGGTTCAGTTGTTGTTCGCCAGTATGGCCGGGGTGTTGACTATGGTCCGAGTGACCTCGTCGCCCCACAGGCGTGAGCAGATGCTGACGGAGGCGAAGAAGTTCTTTGTCAAAAGCTTCACCGAAACGTGACGCGTTTTTTTTGGCCCCAAAAGAGTACGGCCGTACTCTTTTCAGAGGGCGAAACGGTCACAATGAGTTCTGGTCCGCCTGACGGACCGTATAGCAAAGGAGAATGACACGATGAAGGATGAGATCACGCTGTCGAAAGAGCCAGAGCAGTCGGGGGGCGCCTCAGGCGTGCCCGGCGTGGCGATACCTAAAACCACCGGAGTGCTGGTCATTCAGACGGCCAAGCAGGGCGTCACCCCTCAACAAGTCATGGCCGTCATCCCGGCAGAGATTCGGGCAACTGTGAAGCTCTACCTCGATGGGAAAATCCGCCAATGGTATTCGCGCGGCGATGGCAAAGGCGTCGTCTTCCTGGTCGAGGCGAAGACTGAGGAAGAGGCGCGAGCCATTCTGGAAACGCTGCCGCTCGCGAAGGAACAGTTGATGGATCACCAGTACATTCCCGTCGGGCCCTTGATGCCGCTGAGGGCATTGATGGGCCCGGGGGCGCGGAACGATTAAAAGAGGACCGTCATGATCAGGGCATCGGTATTCGCCGGTGGCCTGGAGTTTCTACATTTTTCTAGGATGGCAGTCATCGGTATTCGCCGATGGCAGGGAGGTCGGGCATGCTGGCAAAGGAGATCTTCTTTATCGACATGGCGCTGGGCTATCTTGCCTGGGCGCTCTGCATCGCGACTTACGTCCGGCCGCGGCTGAGGGCGATGGATCGGGTCGAGGCGCACCGCGCGATCGCCACGTTCAACAGTTTCCGCTTCTTCGGGTTGGCCTTCTTGCTGCCCGGGTTTGTTGGGCCGAACCTGCCGCAGGGCTTCGCCACGCCGGTGGCTTACGGCGACCTTGCCACCGCACTGCTCGCAATCCTCGCGCTGCTGACGGTGCGCGTGCGCCCCCTCTTCTGGCCGCTGGTCTGGGTTTTCAATCTGGTCGGTCTCGCCGACCTCGTCATCGACACGGCGCGGGCGGTCAGCGTGAATCTGCCGTCAGTTGCCGGGCAGCTCGGGGCCGGTTACGCGATCCCCATGCTTTATGTACCGGCGCTTTTCTGGACGCACCTCCTCGCGTTCTGGCTGCTGCTGCGACCCGGGCGCGCACCCGCTCGGCCGGCGGACGCGCCAAGGTCGCTGGCCGCGACGGAATAACCAAGAAAGGGATGCAGGCGACGGACGGACTGACCAACGTGAGAGCGCACAACACGGGCCGACAGGCGACGGCCGAGTGCTCGAATGTCACCAAGCAAGAGAAGGAGTGCCGGACGAATGTTGCCGACCATCTCTTTGTGCAGGGGCGCCAGATAGATCCCGCGCCCGGCGTTCGGGTCCGGATCTTGCTGCTCAAGCCGGCGGGCGATCCCTTCCATCCCGGATTGCGCCCGTCCGAGGCTCGCGCCTGGTTTGAGGCGGGCTCAGACGTGCAGATGATTCGCCCCGCGTGAATGTGGCGCTCGCTTTCCTCTCGTGGAAGAAGAGGCTCTATTCGCTTCCACAGGCTATCGGGCAACAGTGGCTTAGCCATTGGCTACACCTCTTGTTCGGGCTTCTCATCATGTTACGATGCCGCCGGGCGAGCTGGCGGATCTTCCGAGCACATGATCACCACTTTCATAATAGAAATTGTCCTGATGCTCTTTCTGGGCCGGCTGCTGGGGGAGCTGATGCAGCGGATTGGACAGCCGGCTGTGATGGGCCAACTGATCGCCGGCATTATCGTCGGCCCCTCTTTCTTTGGGACTCTACTGCCGTCTACCTACCAGGTTGTCTTCCCGGATGTGGTGGCGCAAAAGGAGATGATCGCCGCCATTTCGCAACTCGGAATCCTGATGCTTCTTTTTTTGACGGGAATGGAGACCGATCTGAGGTTAGTCAACAGAATGCGCCGCACAGCATTCTTTACTTCAATTTCGGGCATCTTGTTTCCATTCGCCTGCGGCTATGTGCTCGGGCAGTTTCTTCCCGACGGGATGCTTCCCGACCCTTCGAAGCGGCTGGCAACTGCACTGTTTCTAGCCACGGCGCTTTCCATCTCTTCAGTAAAAATTGTGGCGATGGTGATACTGGAGGTCGGCTTCCTGCGCCGCAACGTCGGCCAAATAATCCTCGCTTCCGCTATTCTCGATGACACAATCGGCTGGATTATCATAGCCGTTATTGGCGGCATTGCTTCCGGGGGCAGCGTCAACATCAAGGGAGCAGGCTTGGCATTCCTGGGCACCGTCGCTTTCCTGGCGGTCAGCTTTACTCTCGGTCGTCGACTCATTCCTCATCTGATCCGCTGGACCAATGACAACCTCGTAATGGAGATGCCGGTCTTCACCATGATTCTCCTCTTAATGTTATTGATGGCCCTGGTAACCCGCTACATTGGTGTGCACACAGTGCTCGGTGCTTTCGTGGTAGGTATGGTGGTAGGACAGTCACCCATTCTAACTAAACAAATCGAAGCACAGTTCCGAGGCATCGTCGTCGGATTTTTTGCTCCTATTTTCTTCGCGGTTGCGGGCCGCCAGATTGATCTAACAATCTTAAAGAGTTTTTACCAGATCAAGCTCGCTGTGGCGTTGATATTAATCGCCGCTTTCGGAAAGGTGGTTGGCTGTTATATCGGTGCTCGACTCGGCCGGCTCGGAAACAGGGAGGCCACCGCGCTGGCCATCGGCATGAACGCGCGCGGCTCAACCGAAGTCATCGTGGCGACGATCGGGCTCTCATTAGGGGTACTCAATAGAGACCTCTTCACGCTCATCGTGGTCATGGCGATTGCAACGACTCTGGTCACACCTCCTCTGTTGAGATGGGCACTCACTCGCATACCTCCTACCGGCGCAGAGAAGGAGCGGCTGGAACGAGAAGAGGCGGAGGCCAAAGAATTCGTTCCGCAGATTGAAAGAGTACTCATCGCGGCAGACCCCAGCGAGAACGGGACCCTGGCTTCCAGATTGTCTGGACGCTTTGCTGGAACGCGACAGGTTATGACGACGGTGCTGGATCTCGGTCAATTCCAAGATCGTCCCGATACCTTGATATCTTCAGAGAAGACGGGCGACCTTGTTAAATCTTCTCCAGAGGTCGGACTTCGTACTCAAAATGAAAAAGAACTGGCTGCGGTCGAAACGCCGACGCCGCTCGTCGATCAAATAACCCACGACGATGCCTCAGAGCGTGTACTTAAAACAATCAAGAAAGGTTACGACTTGATCTTTCTCGGCATGAAAGGGGCGCTCGATAATGGACCTCTTCAGTCCGAGACGAATTCCGGCTTGATCTCTCACGTGCTAAAAGAATTCAGAGGCGTCGCCGCGATCGCCATCGCGAAAGGAAGCACGGCGATAGGTGCGCTGGGTCAGCCTCTTAATATCCTTGTCCCAACAAAAGGTACGGACTACTCCTACCGTGCCGCTGAAATAGCGATAACGCTGGCAAAGGCAGGTGGCGAGGTAACCGCTCTCTACGTAGCACCACCAAGCGAAAAGATAAACGTCTTGAGTCGACCGAATGAACTGTTGGCATCAAGCCAGAGTCTGCTGGCAGACGTTCAGGCATTGGGAAAGAGAGAAGGAGTCATTGTTAAGCCCTTGGTAAAGGCTAGCAAGTTTCCTGAGGCAGCCATCCTTCGACAAATCAGGAGGGGCCGCCATAATTTGCTCGTGGTGGGAGTCAAAGTTCGTCCCGGAGACAAAGTCTTTTTCGGGCGACGCATAGCTGTGTTGTTGGAAAAGGCGACCTGCTCGGTGCTGGTGGTCAATTCCTAATATCAAGTTGGAAATCTA
>CAYLJO010000385.1:2663-3993 GCA_964383905.1 uncultured Blastocatellaceae bacterium | reverse complement strand
TGATGGGCCGCTCGGTTGATGCGATAAAGGCGATGTGTCGCCCATCCGGGCTGAGCGACATACCCCCGGCGCCCATCTCGAACGATGTCATCCTGACTGCTGGTCCGCCCGCCGCCGGTATCGCGTAGATGTCCGTCTTCGGAAGCTCGTAATAGGGTTCGTCTATGTGCTCGGAAGTGAAGTAGATCTGCGAGCCGTCATGCGCCCAGAGCATGTTCTCCTCGCTGAAGCGGCCGCTGGTGAGCTGTTTCGGGCTCACCTTGTCGTCGGCGCTTCGAGGGGCCGGGACCACCCAGATATGCGGCGGGTGCTTCGGGTCCAGGTATCCGGCCTCGTTGGAGCGGTACACAGCGCGTGTGACCACGCGGACATCGCTCTCATGCTCGGCAGCTGCTTCCGCCTGACGGGCGGCCGCCTCGGGAGCGGGCCGGTTCTGCGCCGCCGGTTGGCTGCTCGATGGCGGTGGCGTTTCAGCCTGCACGGCGCGCTTCAACTGCTCCTCGCGCCTCTGCCGCTCCCTCTGTTTAGCCAGGTCTTCCGCGTTGGTCGTGCTCATGAATGCGATCGACCGCCCGTCGGGCGACCAGAGGGGCTGGCTTACGCCTTTGGGCAGGGTCGTTACCTGGAAAGAATCACCACCCGTCATCGACAGCATGAACAACTGCGGCTGATCGGGCTTCCCGTCTTTCTCGATCAGGCGAACAAAGGCCAGGTATCTACCGTCGGGTGACCACCGCGGTGCAGAGTCGTGATCGCCGCTCGTCAGCCGGTGAGGCCCATCAGCGCCCCCTGTGGACACAGTCCAGATGGAGGTGTTGTAGCCGTCCCTCTTTTCATTCACCGTCACCCTGACAAAGGCCACGCGCGAGCCATCAGGCGCCACCTGCGGGTCTCCTATCCACGTGAAGTTGAAGAGGTCCTTCTCAGTAATACTGCGCCGCTGCGCCGACGCGCCGACCGCAGCCACCATGATTGTAATCAACAGACGAGTAACGACAGATCGCATCAATGCTCCTTTCAGCAACAGCCGCCCCCCGGCCGCTGTTGCGACGGCCCATCTTAATTTGGGGAATTGAGAATAGCTCAGCCTCAGACCAACCCTCATAGCTTATCCTAAAACCTCGAGGTTAAGCTATGGAAGCCTTATGCTTGTGACTGAAGTTAAACCCGCCGCAAGCGCGGAGGCTTGCGGCGCGAGAGGTGAGCCTTATTGTGTATGGCGACGCAATGAGTTCAGGCCTAGTTTTAATTCACCTCTTGAGAACTTGTAGGAGTACGGCAGCGGTCACCGGATCAGGCTCCACATCAATGCAGTGGCGATTCGTGATCT
>CAYLJO010000385.1:0-2563 GCA_964383905.1 uncultured Blastocatellaceae bacterium | reverse complement strand
TAGTTGTCTAAAAAGAGCTTGCCGTTGCGACCTTTCCCTTTGAATTGATCGGGCCCGAGCGCCTTACTCTGATGAAAGGTTTGTTCAGATGAAGTGGCAAAGAACTGAGCTCTGCGTCCATCTATAAATGAACATTCACAGCAAACAATGGTTGTGATGAACAACATCGAGCCGAAAAACAGAAAAAAACATCGAAAAAAAGGATTGACCTTAAAGTAAAACTAGAGTAGACTTCGGTCAACCCATATTTAGATCTGGGGTTAAAGTAGATTGATGAAAGTTTAAATCCCAAGAACCCACGGAAAGGGGTCCTCTATGACCTTACGGCAAAGGAAGGCTGTGCAGGCAATCGCGCTGATTCTCACCTTCTCCATCCTGCAGTTATCTGTCCAAGGGACTTTGGCAGGAAAAGGTGGAACCGAGGGTACGGCGTCGACCAAATCGAAGCGTCCAAATGTTGCCCGACTGACGACTCGGGGGAACTATCCGATCCTCGTAAATGGCAACAATGCCGAGTCCGGCGACACGATTCTGACGGGCGCGAAACTGATAACTCCGGGTGGTACGGGGGCCACCATCAACGGTCCATTCGGCAGTCTCGATCTTGCGCCCGATACACTGGTCAAGCTTGATTACGGTGACGGCGCCGTTAATGTCCTGCTGACCAGAGGCTGCGTCATACTGCGGACAAACAAGAACACAATTGGCAAGGTAGCGACCGAGGAAGGCTCGGCCGCGAGCACGCTTCCGCCGAAGGCGGGCGTGATCGACATCTGTTTCACGGCGGGAGCGCCGGTTCCCATCGTTAATAAGGGCGCAGCGGAGGCTGCCGGGGTGGGAGCGACAGGGCAAGCACAAGATCGGGATGAAGATCGGGACGGCCGCGGCGGATGGTTCGGCCTCGATGCCGGTGACACGGCTCTGCTCATATCGAGCGTGGCTGCCGGTATAGTCATCCCGATCGCTGTGACCAAGTATAGAAAACATTTACGTTGTCACCGACAGGAGAGAGAGGAGCAGGGTGAGAACCCGAGTCCAAGGGAGCCGGATAATGATAACGAGGACTGTGCAGGGGAGCAGCAAGAAGATCAACAGGGAGGATAAGCCCTGAGTTTCTCAGTCCTCACTTACGTTCGCCCTTGGGTAGCACGTGCCTTCCGCTTTTTCGGATGGCGCGTGCTTTTTATTGGGTGTGCGAAATAACTAGAGGCTTCCGAGAGAGATGCAAACCAATTCATATCAATCTATGGAACGGCGCCGACACCTGCTGCGCTCAGGCATCGCCGCCATCAGCCTTCTGAGCTGTTGTTGGGGAGGCGTGGTTGCAGGGCGCGCCGGGATCTCACGGCTACTCTCCGAGTACGGGCGGATATTTAGCCTACCCGCCGCATTGAATGAAGCCGTGTATCTCGGTCCCGCGGACCCGCAGGCGCACTACTCCCGCGCCGTGGTGCTGGCGCAGATGGGAGACCTGGCCGAAGCCGCGCGCGAGTTCGAGCATGCGGCAATGCTTCGGCCGCACGACTATTTTCTATGGTACAGACTGGGGCGCCTACGCGACCAGATGGGGGAGGACGAGGGCGCGCTCGCCGCTTTCCGCGAGTCGGTCCGGCTCGCCCCCTTTTATGCGCGTCCGCGCTGGCAGCTCGGCAATCTACTCCTCAGGATGGGCCGGAACGACGAAGCCTTCCGCGAGCTACGCCGCGCCGCCTCGAGCGATGCGGCACTGCTTCCGAAGGCGATCGACCTGCTTTGGGGAGCGAGCGAGGGCGGCGCGCAAACCGTCGCGCAGCTGGTTCAACCCGAGTCTCCGGCGGAGCGTTTGGCGCTCGCGCGTTTCTTCGCCACGCATGAGCAAACGCAGGAGGCGGTTGAGATGCTTCGCACGGCGGGCCACGTCTCCGAGGCGGACCGCCGCGCGCTGCTCACCGACCTGCTCGCCGCCAAGCGCTTCAAGGAAGCCTACGAGGTCTGGGCCAGCGGACAGGAGATGGGCGCCGATCAATCAAACGGGGCGGCTGGCATCACCGATGGTAGCTTTGAGAATTTAAAGAGTCTTTATGATCCGGGGTTTGGTTGGCAGTTAGGACGCGACGTGCAGGCGGTGCGCCTTTTCATTGATATGACCGACCCGCACGATGGCGCCCGCAGCTTGCTCGTGGATTGGATCGGCAACTCAAATCCATCATCCCCCGTCCTCTCACAACTGGTACTGGTTGAACCGGAGGCGCGCTACCGGCTGAGTTTTGCCGCACGCACCCGGGAGGTGGTCACCGGCGGATTACCTATCATTACTGTGACGGATGCGTGCAGCAAAGATCGCCACCTCCTCACCCAGTCACCACCCCTGCCGCAGGGGACCAACGGTTGGCATGACTACTCTGTCGAATTCACGACCCCGCCTGCCACCAGTGCCGTGCTCATCAGCCTGCAGCGTCAAAACTGTAGCACGGGGCCGTGCCCCATCTTCGGGCGGGTGTGGTTGGATGCCTTCTTTTTAGAGCCACTAACAAAAATGCCAATGCGAGTAGACTCGCGGCATGGCACAGCAGCTGGTTGATGA
>CAYLJO010000384.1:2373-3996 GCA_964383905.1 uncultured Blastocatellaceae bacterium | reverse complement strand
TGACTCCTTCTGTTGATTCTGCTCTTTCTGTTTTGCCATGACTTTTCATCTCCTTTCTTTCCTGGTCATGCGTTAAACGTTGTTAGCCCAGGCTTACCTTATTTGCGATATGAACATGTGATGTCTTTTGTCTAAGATACACACAAATTGCATGCCGGTAAATTGCTGAGCGGCTTAAGCGGCAAAGCCGCCTTTTCATCGCCGGGCCATGTATAAGATCGCAACGCCGATGTATGGAAACTTCTGTTTTTTATCGGGTGCCAAACGCTTTGATCTGTGCGCGTACGCGACAAAGGTTTAAATGGAAAAGCGGATTACAGTTACGCTGGTAAGCTTTTAGTGGTCTCGCTTCGGGCCGCGATTAGGTCAACGCAAGGGCAATGCATTGACATCGCAACCTCTAGCGCCGGGGTCAGGTGTATAATATCTCCCTTAATGATTTTCTTCTGTCGAGGGTTGAGGTGAGAGCTGAGGCGTCGGGTTGAGCAGAGCCGGACGGTTCAGCTCTCACGTGCTAGTAACATCGAAAGTGAAAGGCACTATGGGAGAGAACTTAGAAACGATCCAACCCTTAGTAAAATTAGGAGGAGGAAACAATGCCACCAACCAAACGACGTATCCTCTGTATCGACAATCATCCGTCCAGCAATTTGGCTGTCATGCTACTAGAGCAAGCCGGCTACGAAGTTATCACGGCCGGCTCCATGACTGACGGCTTGAAGCTGGCGAAAAGCGCACAGTTTGATCTCTACCTGCTTAACCATCATCTACAGGATGGATTAGAGATCGAGTTGTGCGACAGGCTCAGCGAGTTTGATCCTGACACCCCAGTTCTCTTTTACTCGTCTGTGACTTACCCGTACTACCAAAGGCAGGACATGCGCTGTGGCGTAGAGGGTGAGCCGAAGAAACCGACAGACATTAGCGGGTTAGTTCAGGCCGTGTCCCAGTCAATTAATCATCAGGCGCGGCCCGCCGGTTTCGCTCACCGCGTTCTTTCTCAAGCCAGGGAGAAGGGTCTCTCAACGCGCTCCAAAGTGGTTGCCGGAGCCGCCATCGGTGTCGCAGTGATGCTCATCGGCGCATTTGTCCAGCACCGTCATGTCTAACCAGTGATGCACAATCGAGGTCTCTTCAATGATGGACGTTAAGCGGGAGTATTCAAGCTTAACGTCCACTCTCAAAGCCGGGCGGCAGTGGGCCGGCGCAAAAGAAGGTGATGAATATGATGAAGAGCAGTGCTCATCCGACCGTGATGGTGGCGGACATTCGCTCGATGCTCAGACTCTGGCTGGAGAGGCGCGGTTGCCGTGTGGTGGAAGCCGCAGACGGTAAGCAGGCGTTGGAAACTGCCGAGCGTGAGCGGCCCGACCTGATCCTGATGGATCTGTTTATGCCTGAGGTCGATGGTTTTGCTACGACGTTACGCATCCGCAAGCATGCGGAGCTGCGTGACGTACCGATCATCGCCATCTCCGCTTACGGTGAATCGGGAATAGACATTCAGCTTCGCATTGATCCGCTTGCCGTGGGGTTCAACGAGTATGTGGCCAAGCCGTTCGGCCCCGAGCAGTTGGGCGAGCTTCTCGACCGTTTTGTGCCAAAAAGCAGGAGCGCATCCGG
>CAYLJO010000384.1:0-2273 GCA_964383905.1 uncultured Blastocatellaceae bacterium | reverse complement strand
GATGGCGATATCTCTGCGATCGGGCAGGTGCCCACCAGCAGCTATTCGTGTCTCAGCGCGACCATCGGGTCGACGTTGATGGCGCGCCGCGCCGGAATATAGCAGGCAAGCAGAGCGACGCCGAGAAGAAGAAGGGCCACCCCGGCAAACGTCAGAGGGTCTAGCGGCCTCACGCCGTAAAGCAGTCCGGCCATCAAGTACGATACGATCGGAGCACAAACAAGCCCAACCGCAGCTCCCGCCATGGCGAGCCCCAATCCCTGGCGCAAAACCATGCGCATGATGTTCTGCCTTGGCGCACCGAGCGCGAGGCGAATCCCGATCTCGTGTGTGCGCTCGCTGACCATGTAGGAAATCACTCCATAAATTCCGAGCCCGGCCAGCAGCAACGCCGTCAGAGCGAAGAGACCAACCATTTCCATCAGGAATCGTCTCTGAGAGAGAGACGCGGATACTGTTTCGTTGAGCGTCTGTGCGCCGAAAACGGGAAGCGTCGGATCGACCGCTTGCACTTGTTGGCGCACCTCTTCGGGAATCGCACCGGCGTCCAGATTTCCGCGCAGAAATATCGCCAGGCGTTTCCCCCCGGTCTGATACAAGTCGAGATAGATTTGGGGGACGCTCGCTTCCGCCAGCGACTCTGTCCTGGCGTTCGCGATCAGGCCGATCACGGTAATCCAGGGTGAATCCGCCCTGGCTTTCCTGAAGCGCTTACCGATGGGATTTTGGTTTGGCCAGTAGGCGCGCGCGAACGCTTCATTGATCACCGCGACTTGCGGGGCCTGATCGTTATCCAGCTCGTTGAACAAGCGGCCGCGCAGCAGCGTGATTCCCAGCAAGTGGAAATAGCCTGGCGTCACGCTCGACCGTTCGACCACCGCAGGCTCGTCGCCCTGAGTGTCGCGTCCCTCGACGGTCAAGAAGAACTGGCCCTCGGAGATCAGTTTTAGATCCCGTTGACTCTCGTCTAAGGGAATAGACGCGGTATCTCCCAGGGCTACTTCCTCGACTCCCGGCAGCGTGCCACTGTGGCGAAGCAATTCACCGAAGAATGGCGCCTCCTGCCGAGGGTTTGCGTAGATGTCGGTCTGAGGGTCATTCGGTTCGGGCAGTCTCGTCCGGACGGCCATGACATTTTGTGGATTGAATCCGAGCCGCACATTCTGCAGGTCCCAGAAACTGCGCAGCAGAAGGCCCGCCGCAATCATCAGCACGAGAGAGAGCGCAAATTCGGTTATCACCAGCATGCGGCGCGTTCGGGCTTGCACAACGGAGCCGGTCGAGCCGCGGGCGGCTTCTTTGAGCGCACAAGTCAGATCGGATCGACCGGCGTGCAAAGCAGGAGCCAGACCGAAAATCACGCCGGTGGCGAGAGAGGCAAGAAGAGCGAAAAGCAGAACGCTCCAGCTAATCGATATATCATTGAGCCGCGGCAGGCTGCCGGGCACGAGTCGCAGCAGAAATCCTTTCGTGTAGAAAAGGATACTCAAACCGGCGAGCCCGCCGAGCAGGGAAAGAAGCACGCTCTCGGTCAACAACTGCCGCATGAGCCGCGCCCGCGCGGCCCCAAGGGCCTGGCGAATGGCCATTTCGTGTCCTCTCGCGCTAGCGCGCGCGAGCAGGAGATTGGCAACGTTGACGCAGCCGATCAGCAGGACCAGCCCTACGGCGCCGAGCAGCAGAATCAGCGGCTGGCGAACATTGCCGACCAGCCTTTCTTTGAGCGGCAGCAATCGCACCTTCCACGCGCTCCGCACCGGATAGTCGCCGGGAAATTGCTTCTGCAAAGCGGCGACCAGCGCGTCCAGCCGGCTTTGCGCCTCCGCAATCGTCAGGCCGGGTTTGAGCCGGGCGATTGCTGTCGGAAGGTTTCGCCCGCTCCGCCGCGGGTGGTCGGACATCGGCGCGCCGTAAAAACTGGTGGCGGCCCAGATCTCGATATTCCTTTCTTCCGTTGTTCGCCCCGGCGCGTCAAAACCCGCCGGCATAACGCCGGCGATCCGATACAAGTCGGTGTCCATCCGCACACTTTTGTCCAAAATATGCGGGTCGCCCCCGAACGCCCGCTTCCAGAGGCCGTCGCTGATGAGGACTTCCTGCATCAGACCGGGCGAATGATCCTCGGGATTGAAGGTCCGGCCCAACTGCGGTTTGACGCTAAGCAACGCAAAATAGTTGGGCGCGACGATCAGCAAGCGGACGCGCGCGGGTTGAGATGAGCCGGTAAGATTATTTTCGTCGAACCACGCCGGCGAAACGTATTCGAAAATTCC
>CAYLJO010000383.1:0-4022 GCA_964383905.1 uncultured Blastocatellaceae bacterium | reverse complement strand
TCTTAAAGGCTGTTTTAAGAGTGTCGTTCTGATTCATTTCTGATCCTCGACTCTAGCCGCTATTTTATTCCAGGGTAAATTTATCTGTCAGGGGGCCGATCATCACTTCAAAATCGCCGGCCTCAACGACAGGCCTGTTGTTCGCCCCGATGAAGGATAGGTCGTCGCGGCGCAGACTGAATGTCAACGTCCTGCTTTGACCGGGCTCGAGGTAAACCTTGGCGAAGCGCTTGAGCCGCCTGCCCGCAGGCGAAAGGGAAGCCACCATCTCGCGCACGTAGAGCTGGGCCACTTCCTTGCCAGCTCTTGGCCCGCTATTGGTGACCGTCACGCTCACGCCCATCTCGCCGTTGCCCGTCACCGTTTTCCGGCCCAGCCGCAGATTGCTGTAGGTAAACGTCGTGTAGCTCAGGCCCTGCCCGAACTCGAATTGCGGCCTGAAAGCGACGTTGCCGAAGGAGGTCTCCTCCGTTTCAAAGGCTTTGTGGTCGTAGGTGATCAGGCCGTCTGCGGTGCGCGGGTAAGTGAAGGGGAGTTTTCCGCACGGGTTATAGTCGCCGAACAGGACATCGGCAACGGCCTGCCCGCCTTCGTTGCTGGGGTTGTAGGCCATCAAGACCCCCTTCGCGCCGTCGGCTATCCGGTTGATGACGCGCGGCCGGCCCTCGACCAGGACAAGCACAACCGGCTTGCCCGTGGCTTCAATGGCTTCGGCCAGTTTAAGCTGCGCCTCATCCAGAGTAAGGTCGGTGATATTGCCGGGGGTTTCGGCATACGACCCCTCGCCGACGCATACGATGGCCACATCGACGTTGCGCGCGGCCTGAACGGCTTCCGCAATATTGACTTCTTTGTCCAGCGTCGTGCCCGGCACGGAAGCGACGTTCTGCCGTCCGACCTTGGCCTCGATCGCCCTCAGGATTGTCGGACGGTCCTTCGGGTATAGGTTGGGATTAGAGCCCTGCCAGACGTACGTCCAACCGTTGTTGAGCGAGATGAGCGAGTCGGCGGTCGGGCCCGTGACGAGCACCCGGCGATTCTTCGCGAGGGGGAGCAGATTATCCGTGTTCTTGAGAAGCGTCATCGATTCGCGGGCCGCCTGCAAGCTCACCCGCCTTGACTGAGGCAAGCCGAGCCTGGCTTTCAGCGCCGGGTTTGGCATCGGGTGATCGAATAGGCCGAGCTCAAACTTCACGCCCAGGATGCGCCGCACGGCCTCGTCAATCCGCGACTGCGGCACCGCCCCTTCTTTGACGAGCGCCAGCAGGTTGTCGCTGAAGCTGTAATCGCTCGGCACCATGCTCATGTCGATACCCGCCATGATGGCCATGCGCGTCGCTTCTTTCTCCGTCGCCGCCACACGCCACTGGCTGACCAGCTTCTTGATGTCCTCCCAGTCGGAGACGACAAGGCCCTTAAAGCCCAGCTCGTCACGCAAAATATCAGTGAGGATGTGGTGATTGATATGGCCCGGGATGCCGTTGACCTCGGCGGAGTTGACCATCACGGTGTGTGCCCCGGCACGGACTGCGGCGGCAAAAGTCGGCAGGAAGTATTCGCGCAGGTAGTTCTCAGGGATCCATGCGGGGGTGCGGTCCCTCCCGCTCAACGGAAAACTGTAGCCCATGTAATGCTTCAGACTGGCGGCCACGTGTTCCTCCGATGAAATGTCCGTCCCTTCTAACCCGCGGACGAACGCCACCCCCATGACCTTGGCCAGGTACGGGTCTTCGCCGAACGTCTCATAAAAGCGCGGCCACAAAGGCTGGCGGCCGATGTCGAGCACGGGCGAGAAGCTCCATGGTATTCCGGCGGCGCGCGTCTCCGCGCCGGCGATCTCTGTGAGGCGCTGCATGAGCTCAGGGTTCCAGGTCGCGGCCATCCCGGTCTCCTGCGGGAAGAGGGTCGAGCCCTGCACGTAGTTCGCGCCGTGGATCGAATCGATGCCGTAGATGACGGGAACGCCGAGGCGTGTTCTCTTGGTCGCGACCTCCTGAATCTGCCGGATGATCTCGTGCCACTTGTCTACCGGGAGGGCCTGATCTTTGACGTTCAGAATTGACCCGACGCCGTATTCGACGACGGCTTTCTCCAGCTTGGCAGGATTAATCTTAATCCCCTGATCCCTCCCGTCGGTGATCATGCCGATCTCGAGCTGCGTCATCTGGCCGATCTTCTCTTCGAGCGTCATGCGGGCCAGTAATGCCGCGACTTTTTGTCTGTTATCGCGGCCCGGCCCGGGCCAGCGGAGAGCCGTTTGGAAGAATGACTCGCTGTCATTAAGATCCGCCGTCACGGGGTCTTTCTCGCCGGTGTCCTGCGATTGCAGGCCGATGCCCTGTGAACACATCATAATTATCGCTAAAGCAAGCGCCCTTTTTTTCATCGCGGTTTGCGTTCTCCTTATGGAGAAGGGATTGACGGAGCTGATGCCTTATTCTCTTTGATCACCATCTTTTGTTCAAGTGTTAATTTCCGAGCAGGGAATTAGAGGAGGGGATGTGAACCGCCGCAGGACCTGAGAGGACAAGAGAAAGGGAACAAACCTGAACAGTGTGAGAATGGCTGTGGGCGCTTTGATTAAAGTCAAGTCCCTGTCAATAATATGGTCGCTCGGTGGAATGAATGCCAGGGAGGGGGAGATATGTTTGATCATTTTGAGAAGGAGCTCACGCGCCGGAAATTCATGCAAAAGGCCGGTCAAGGACTAATCATCGCGTCGGCTTCCAGCGGGCTACTCGGTCAAGCCTGCGCTTATGAAGCTTCTGAGGGGACGGGGAAGAAGCTTGGCTGGGCCGTTGTCGGCCTGGGGGGCTATGCCACCAACCAGATCCTTCCGGCCTTTGCCAGGTGTACGAAATCAAGAGTGGTCGCTCTGGTCAGCGGTCACCCCGACAAGGCCAACCGACTGGCGCAGCAGTACAATGTTGCTGTCAAAAATATCTACAATTACCAGAACTACGACACCATTCGTGATAATCCGGAGGTGGATATCATCTACGTTATTCTGCCCAACGGAATGCATGCCGAGTACACCATCCGCGGCGCGCAGGCCGGCAAGCATGTCCTGACCGAGAAGCCGATGGCGAATACGCCCGCCGAGTGTCAGGAGATGATTGACGCCTGCCGGAAGGCGAACCGTAAGTTGATGGTGGGCTACCGCAGCCGGTACGAACCGTTCAATCAAACGGCGATAAAGATGGCACGTGAGCAGGAACTGGGCCCGGTCAAGGTGATCGTCGCCGATCACGGATTCAACATTGGCGACCCGAACCAGTGGCGCTTAAAGAAAGCCCTCGCCGGCGGCGGCTCGCTGATGGATATTGGGATCTACAGCCTGCAGGCGGCGCGCTACCTGACGGGCGAGGAGCCGGCGGAAGTAAACGCGTTAATGTATAACACGCCGGGCGACCCGCGCTTCAAGGAGGTGGAGGAGACCATCAATTTTCAACTGCGCTTTCCCGGCGGGGTGTTGGCGAACTGTACCTCCAGTTACGGCTACTCGGGACAGAATCGCTATCGCGTGGTGGCGACCCGCGGTTGGTTTGAGCTGGAGCCGGCCACGAGCTACGCGGGTCACCGGATGTGGGTCTCCCGAGGAAGTGGCGCTGACGAAATAAGTATTCAACCGGGTGATCAATTTGCCGCGATGATGGACCACATGTCCGAATGCGTGATGACAAACAAAGAGCCTCTCACGCCCGGCGAGGAGGGGTGGCGGGATTTGAAGGTCATGACGACCATTTATGAGGCAGCCAATAGCGGGAGAACCATTAAGCTCTAAATCAAGACACGAGAGATCGGCGCACTGTTCCGACGGCGGAGACCAGATGCCCTCCGGCAGAGAAGCCGAGGATGCCAATCCGCTGCGGGTTCGGGTTCCAGCGTGGCACTTGCGCGCGCATGAGGCGGATGGCGCGTGCCGCCCGGATCAGTCGCAGAAAGCACCCGGCTCAGGCTTGCAGGAGTTAACCTGTCTTGTTGTGACGATGATAGGATTAGCGGTGCAGCCTTCGTCGGGC
>CAYLJO010000382.1:0-4084 GCA_964383905.1 uncultured Blastocatellaceae bacterium | reverse complement strand
AGAAATGGCGGGAACAAAGAAGAGCGGCGCAAAGAGAAAGAGGGCCACCAAGGGCGGCGGGCAGAGAGCCAGGGGCAAAAGAAGCGGGAAGACAAAGAAGTGACAATGGTTCGGCTTCACCAACCGGCTACCGCTCATCAAGCCGGTGGTGAAGGCCGGCTATGCGGCGGCGGTCAAGACCTGGGAGGTGGGGGCCGAAGCCGGTGAGCACGTGCAGGACCTGGTGACGGAGGCGCAGGTCGAGCATGAAAGCAGCAAGGCGGCGGTCAAAGCACGCCGTCGGGCACGGCCATCGAGAAAGCGCCGCCCGCCTGCTTAACGTGGCCGGTATGACAACCTATCGCGCCTCCGACCCAGCGCCGCTCGCCGGGTCGGGGAAACCTTCATGCACCATCATTCCCTGACCGGTGTGCCGCCCACAAACTAATCCCTTATGTCCGCGACCGTACAGACGCGCCCCTTCCACTTCTTTACGATCTCTGTTCTACTCAAAGGTTTTCTCCTCCATATCCGTCCCCCCGCAAAACTTCCCCCCCCGAATAGTTATGACGATCCTCGCCCGCCGCGGGCATTCATCGTGGCAGTCCACGAGGGGAGCAGCCGTGAGAAATTCCGTAGAGGTCGAAGAGGACAGAGAGGGCGAGTGGGAGGAATCCACCGCCCCTCAAATCCCCCACTCCGAGACCGCCGGCGGCGCCGGCTCAATCGAGGCGGCCATCGAGCGCGAGCCCAACCCGGTCAAGCGCTTCTTCAAGATCCTCGGCCCCGGCCTCATCACCGGTGCTTCGGACGACGACCCTTCGGGCATCGGCACCTACGCCGTGGCCGGCGCTGCGCTCGGCTTCTCCACGCTCTGGACGGCGCTCGTCACCTTCCCGCTGATGGCGGCCGTGCAGTTCATCTGCGCGAAAGTCGGGATGGTCAGCGGCATGGGGCTGGCCCGCGTGCTCCGGCGACACTACTCGCGCTGGCTACTCTACCCGGTCGTGTTCGGCTTGGTGGTCGCCAACACGATCAACGCCGGGGCGGACATCGGGGCCATCGCCGCCGCCCTCAACCTGCTCATCCCCGTCCCGATCATGGCGATGATCGTCCCCGTCACGCTCACGATCCTGGCGCTCCAGGTCTGGGGCTCGTACCGGCTGATCGCAACCACCTTCAAGTGGCTCACGCTGGCGCTCTTCGCCTACATCGGCTCGGCGCTTTACGCCAGGCCTGATGCCGCGCAAGTGCTCAAAGGGACATTCATCCCGACCGTCAGCTTTAACGCCACCTTCCTCTCGACGCTGGTCGCGATCCTCGGGACGACCATCTCGCCCTACCTCTTCTTCTGGCAGGCCAGCCAGGAGGTCGAGGAGGAGATCTCGATGGGCCGCCGGACGCTCCGGCAGCGCCAGGGCGCGACCGACAACGAACTGAGGTACGCCGCGTGGGACGTCAACGTGGGGATGCTCTTCTCCAACGTGGTGATGTACTTCATCATCCTGGCGACCGCGGCCACCCTGTTCAAGGCGGGCAAGCACGACATTCAGACGGCCACCGACGCGGCGCAGGCGCTGCGCCCCCTGGCCGGCGAGGGCGCTTACCTGCTGTTGGCGCTCGGTCTCATCGGCGCGGGTTTTCTGGCCGTGCCGATCTTAACCGGGTCAAGCGCCTACGCCGTGGCCGAGGCCTTCGGCGGCAGGCACGGGTTCGATGAGGAGTTGGGCCGGGCCAAACTGTTCTACGGTGTGATCGGGGCCTCGACGCTCATCGGCACGGTGATCAACTTTATGGGGATCAACCCGATCAGCGCGCTCTTCTGGACGGCGGTGATCAACGGCTTCCTGGCGGCGCCCCTGCTGGTCGTCATCATGCTGATCGCCAATAACCAGGAGGTGATGGGCGAGCGGGTCAACGGCCGGTGGGCCAACATCCTGGGGTGGGCGACGACCGCCGTGATGTTCGTGGCCGCCGTCGCCCTCGTCCTGACGTGGGGCAAGTAGGCGAATAACGAGGGGTCAGGGCATGATCACAGCCGGGACAAAGGTGAGCATGATGGCTCATCATGCCGCCCCTTCGTTCGAATAGATGAGATGACGTCGTCAGTAACCTGCGCTCCACGGAAGTGCCCCCCTAAACGGTTCCTCGGTCAAGCCCGTCACCGGCCTTCTCCCTGGCGGGCATCAGCATCAACCGTAAGACGGGCACTACCAGCAGTATCAGGACAGGCGCGAGCAGCATGCCGCCGACGATGACCGTCGCCAGAGGTCGCTGGGTCTGCGCCCCGATCCCCGTCGAAAGGGCAGCCGGCAGTAATCCGATACAGGCCGACATGGCCGTCATCAGCATAGGCCGCATGCGCACTTCCGCCGCCCGCATCATGGCATCCTCCTGGAAGTAACCCTCCTGCCGGAGCTGGCGGTAGTAAGAGAGCATCAGAATACCGTCCATCACGGAGACGCCGAAGAGGGAGATGAACCCGATCCCGGCCGAGATACTGAAATTCGTGTTGGTCAGGAAGAGCGCCAGAATCCCGCCGCAGACGGCGAAAGGGATACCGGCCAATGCCAACAGGCTGTCGCGCAATGAATTAAAGATGCTGTAGAGCAGCACGATGATGAGCAGGATGCTGATTGGAATGACGATCGCCAGCTGCGCCTGCGCCTCCTTGAGTTCTCCGAACTCCCCGCTCCATTCAATGTGATAGCCAGCGGGGAGGTGCACATTCTGTTGAACCTTTGTCTGCGCTTCGCTTACCGCGCCGCCCAAGTCCCGACCCCGCACGCTGAATTTGACCGGAATGTACCGTTCGTTGTCCTCACGATAGACGTAAGACGCGCCGGAGCGCAGGGTGACATGGGCGAGCTCGCCCAGCGGCACGAGGGCGCCGCTCGGGGTGCTCACCTGAATTGCTTTGATGGTCTCGATGTTCTGCCTGTATTGCGGCATAAACCTGACCAGGAGCTGAAATTGACGCTGCCCTTCCAGGATGGTTGTCGCTGATTGGCCGCCGATGGCCGCCTGGACGACATTGTTGACGTCGCCGGCCGCCAGTCCGTACCGGGCACATCGCTGCCGATCAACCTCAATCAGTAGGTTTGGCTGGCCTAGCTCGGTAAAGATTCCGAGATCTTCAATGCCGCGCACTGTCGCGAGCTGGTCTCTTATCTCGTCGCCCTTTCCTTCCAGCACTTTGAGGTCCTCCCCGAATAGCTTGACGGAGTTTTCTCCCTTGACGCCCGACACCGCCTCTTCAACGTTGTCCTCAATGTACTGGGAAAAATTGAAAATCACCCCGGGGAACTCTTTTCGACTTCGACCGCGCTGGCCAGGATTTTTTGCAGCTTTGAGCCGCGCTTGTGGCCTGGTTGAGCGGCCGGCAGTCTATGTTCGCCGGTCTTCCCGGTGTGAAACGGGTCCTCGGATCGGAGGTGGCGGAAGATATTCTCGACCATGATGACGGTCGCATCCACGATGATGCCGAAATCGATCGCGCCGACCGAGAGGAGGTTGGCCGAATCCCCCCTCAGGACCATGATCATGACGCTGAAGAAGAGGGCGACGGGGATGGTCGCCGAAACGATGAGCGCGCTCCGCAGATCTCCGAGAAAAAGATATTGAATGAAGAAGATCAGGATGACACTCACGATGAGGTTCTCGAGCACGGTGCGGGTGGTAATGTTGATCAGGTCGCGGCGGTTATAGAAAGGCTTGATCTGCACCCCGGCGGGAAGATCCTCCGAGGCGTTTAGTTTCCGGACGGCGGCTTCGACGCGCGTGAGAACGTCGAGCGTCTTCTCGCCCTTCCGCATAAGGACGATGCCCTCGACAATATCTTGATCGTCATCGCGGCCCGCGACGCCGAGCCGCAGCGTGTGGCCGACTTCCGCATGCGCCACATCTTTCAGTAACACCGGTGTCCCGCCCGACTGTGCGAGGACGATGTTGTCGATGTCGTCGACCGAGCGGATCAAGCCGATGCCTCGAACGTTGGCCGACTGCTGGCCGATGTAGCCCAGCCGCGGTTTCACTGGATGAGACCGGCATCTTATACTTACTTGACTTTTGTTAGCGGCAACGCCTCCCCGTCCACTTCTATTGT
>CAYLJO010000381.1:0-4094 GCA_964383905.1 uncultured Blastocatellaceae bacterium | reverse complement strand
CGAACGGGGCGGCGGCGGTCAGTGGCGCGCTCAACGCCCAGTTGATCTATCAGGTTACCGTGCCTTAATAGTGTAGCGGATTGTCAGATTAGAGCACTGCGAGAAACAACGCGAACGATAACGGGCGCGTTGTTTCTCGCGCTTTTCCTATCCGATTACTCTTAACATGCTGTCTGAGCCGAGTGATCGGCCAAAGATAGCGTTCACATCCCGACACATCCTCCCGGACGAAAAGTAAACCATCATGAACAAGCAGCGACTATGTGCCACTTTAGCTGGCATTTTACTGTTAATAACCGCCGCCGAAAGGGCGCACGCTCAGCAGACCCAGTCGGTGGGGCTGGCGCCGGCCTATCTTGAAGCAGATGTTAAGCGTGGCAGCTCTTATGTGCAGGAATTCACCGTCGTCAACAAAACGACGACCCGCCTGCGATTTCGCTGCACGGTGGGAGACTTTTGGTACGACGAAAAGGGGGAGCGTTTGTTCGGACGGCCCGGGACGCTACCGCGCTCGGCATCCCCCTGGGTTCAGTTCACACCGACTGAGGTGGTGGTCGATGCGATGAGTTCCGGGGTCGTTAAAGCCGTCATCACTGTTCCCGCGGCGGCCGAGGGCGGTTATTACGTGATGCCCTACTTCGAAGGCGAACCAGCCGAATTGCCGGACCCGAGCAAGTTCAAAGAATCGACCGCACATGCCACCGTATCCGTTCGTCTCGGCGGTCTATTGATGCTGGCGACAACCGTCGGTTCCCAATACAAGGTCGAGGTCAAAGGCGGCCATATCGTGCCGCCGACCCCGAGTTCTGAATTGGAGCTGCATCTTGAGGTTGATAACCGTAGTAATACTCACGTCCTGCTTCACGGCTCTTTTGCCTTTCTCGATGCGGGGGGGCGCGTCGCGGGGCGTGGCCAGATCGAAGAGCAAAGGTACTTGCCGGGCCAGCATTACAGCTTCAAAGCCCCCTGGTCGGGCGAGCTGGCGCCCGGTCATTACACGGCCGTGGTCACGCTGAAATATGCCCGGGCCGCGACCGAGCCGGCCTCGCTCGTCTACGAAATTCCTTTCGATGTTAAGCCGTGAACCGTTCAAAACCATTACGGCGCTGTTCACAATTATTTGCGCTTGCCGCTGCCATCTGCGCGCCGGCGCTCGGTCAGGCCACGCCGCCTGACCAGCGTGAAGTTCCGCGCCTCAAGCTTTACGTGCATGAGACGCGCGACATGGCTGTCGGCGAACCCATCACCCGCGTTACCGTGATTGACCCTTCGGCGGTCGCGGCCACCGTGGTTTCGGAAAACACCCTTCACCTTCAGGGCGTAGATTTCGGTGAGACGTTGGTGATCATAACGACGGCCCGTGAGCGGCGGATGTTTATCGTGGAGGTGGTGGGTCACCCCCTCCCCTCGCCTTTTGCCTCGAACGCCGCGTCCCGGAACAGCCAGGGCGCCCACTCCAGCTCCGGTTTCGTCACGGTGACGTATGCGCCGGGCTTGGGTGGTGAAAGCTCTGTTTTAAGTGAGCAGTTCGCCTACCGGCAGAATCTGGGTTCCAGCCGGTTATTACGTGTCGAGGGAGACCTCTTCTCTTATGTCGGGCGCGGGAGTAAAACAAACGAAGCGGCTCTCGGCTTTAATCGCTTGTCAGTCGGCTACAACTCCCGGCGGGGCGACTTAACGTTTTTGGACAGCGATGTCAACGTCGCGCCGTTGAGCCTTTATGGCTTTGGTTTACGGGGGGCGCAGTTTACCGGCAGGGAAGAGACGAAGCTCAGCGGTCTGGACGTTTTCCTGGGCGAAACCCGCCCGGCCATACAGTTATGGGGTCCGGCGCGGGGCCGCGTGCTGGGCGCAATTGTGCCCGTGCGCGGGTCTAAGCGGTGGGGCTTAAGAGCAGGTGCGATATTGGTCTCCAGGAGATCCGGCGCACCGCAACCCGCTATCAGCGGCATGGGTTCATCCGGCACGGTCATCCATGCGGATGCGCGATACGTGCCTGATGAGCGGACTAACATCACAGGCGAGACCGACTTTGCGCGCGGCGGGCTCTCATGGGGAACACGCCTCAGGCTCAAACGCGGCCAGTTTGAGTTCAGCGGCGAGGGTTCACACCTCGATTACCGGACGCCATTTATCGGGATCGGCGCGCAGTCGACGGGGCGCACTCTGCTGGCCGGTGCGCTCAGTTGGCAGCCTTCAACGCGATTGACATCCACCGTCAGCTACAGCCGCGTTCAGACGGTCGATCGGTCGCTCGTCCCGTTCAGCAGGACACTCCAGGCCGGCGCATCCTACCGGCCCGCCAAGTGGATGCAGTTGGGCCTACGCTTTACCGACCAACAGATCGCGGTTTGCGGTAACGGCTTTACCACCTGCTTCACAACTAATACGCGCATCGCTGAAGGTTCCCTCGGTCTATCACGTAAAGCGTGGAGCGATCAGGTGGAAGGACGCTATTCAATGAGCCGTGAGCGCCGCCTGGGGTCCTCATTAGACAACGGTTACCAGTTGCGTAATGAGCTTCGACGCAACTGGGGCAGCTATTCCGCCACCGCCTTCATAGATTATACCCGCAGCAGCGACACACTGACCAAGCTGCTGCTTCAACATCCGACACTTTTACCCCCCGTCCTCAGCCGAGCGTTTTTGGCGGATCCGGTCGGGTTTTTATTGGCGAATCGTGACAGCCTGGGACAGGAGTTTCTGAGGGGCATCGAGCTCCCGGTCAACACCGGTCTCAACGCCGGACTCCGCTTCCAACGAGTAACGCGTCGTGGAGTCATTGCCGGGCAGGTACGCTGGGGCAGCACGGATTTGACCGGCCGGCCCCGCAGCGCCAACCTCCTGACGTCGGTTAACGCCAACTGGCGCCTCACTGAAAATAATTCCGCGGGCGTCAATTTCGCCCGCACCTTCGAGCCCGGCAGTGCCTCCAGTTCAGTCTTATCGCTCTCCATCACGCACCGCTTCGGACAGGGGCGCGGCGGCTTCAGCTTGCTGAAGTTCTTGAAACTCGACCGCCATCGCCTTGAGGGTCGAGTCTTTTTTGATCTTAACGGCGACGGCCGTGACGACGCTAAAAAACCGGGCGTGAGCGGTGTTCGCATTGTCTTAGATGGCAAGCACGCCACGACGACGGATGCTAGCGGGCGTTATCGCTTTAACGTCTCGGGGGGGGGCGAGCACCACCTGACACTGGAAGCCGAAGGGCTGGGTGAAAAGCTGCGTACCTCGACGCCGACGGAGGCGACGATTCAAACGGGTGACCACAAGAAGGTCACGGTCAACTTCGGCGTCACGAACTTCGGATACGTGGCCGGGCGCGTCTTCAACGACGCCCACCCCGCAGGGGTAGCGGGCGCCAAGGAAGCGCCGGGGGCCGGCGGCGTCCGTGTACTCCTGCGCCCGCTCAATCCGGACGGGAAAAATTCAGCCCCGCAAGCGGGGGTGACAGACGGTAGCGGCACCTACGAAATACCCAATCTAGCGCCCGGCAGCTACGTGGTGGAGGTTGATTTGGAGACAGTGCCGCCGGACTTTCGACCTCCGGGTCAAACCTCTTGGCCGGTCACAGTCGCGCCGTTGCGCGGCTCATATCTCGATATACCGATCACCGCCCAGCGTGCCGTTTCGGGCGTCGTCTTCATCGACAAAGACGGCGACGGCCGGTTCGACCAGCAAAAGGATGAGCCCGTGGCGGGGGCGCGCATCAGTGCCGGAAAAGTAGAGGTCTCGACGGGGCCGAATGGCTCCTACATTTTGCGTAACCTCCCGGCCGGAACGGTGGAAATACGGGTCCATACACCCTGGGGAGGTGAGAGCCGCGCCATCACCGTCGAACTCGGTGCTGAGCCGACCGTCCGGCGCGGCGTCAACATCCCTGTCACGCGGCAATAGAATCAGACACGGTCCCGCAGAGAAGAAGGAGGCACCCCTTTGTCAACACAGCCTGAAACGATGGAACAGAAAACGGTTAGCGAATCTACCCGATGGTTGCAGCAGGCGATTAAGGAGGCGCAGGCGTTACAGACCGTCGAGCGCATCCTGTCGGGCCTTCTACGTGGCGAGTTCCAGCGTGCGCCTGAGCAGTACGA
>CAYLJO010000380.1:0-4110 GCA_964383905.1 uncultured Blastocatellaceae bacterium | reverse complement strand
GGACGCCCACGTTCGTCGCTCGGCCTTAAATAACTGCATGAAGTGAATTCTCGATCCTTCATGCTTCTGAAAGTCGGCGGACTAAGGCAAAGAAGATCAGGAGCGTCAATTTAGAATCTCAAGGCAAAGTGTTTAAGCGCGCAGTCCTGAAGAAGGTCAGGCGGCTTGCGCTACGGCGCCATCCGGCCGGGACCCGAAGTGCGTCATGACCTAAGTGGTCGAGATGTGGCGTCTGTTCACATGACCCGCATCGTCGCCGGACTTCCGGCGGCCGACGTCGAACCCGAATAGGTCTTTACGCGCGAAGGTTGTGTTGCAAAAAGTAGCGTCACGAGTATAATCCACCGCTCGTGCTCCCCATACTCTGAGTGAGGTCGGACTCTTGAGGCATCAATCATCCCCTTTCAAGTGGCGCCATTATGAGGCCGAGATCATTCTGCTGTGCGTCCACTGGTAGCCTAATTCATTGAATGTCTTCTCGCCCTGGAAACCCCCACTACGATCATAAACAGACTTGTATTCCCAAACCTGTTTCTTTGAGCCTTGTTTCTGCCCATATCCCGTCCAGCCAACCACAAACAATATGACCACTACCGCAAAAAGTAAGTAAGCCTTCGATTTCATAAGCTACCTTCCTTTCATTCAAAAGTTGAGGCCGATTTCTAAAGCAGTGATGATGGGCAGACCTTATGCATATGCGTTTCGATCACGTATCACTAAGATCGTGCCAGGTTCTGCGCTAAGATACCCAGGTGGCTGGCAGAAAGTAAAAGGTTTGTTGGGACAACGAATATAGACCAAAGCTATGGTCTAGAGCGAACTACCCCAGGCGGTACTGACTTTGAGCGCACCTTACATTGGCAAACTACTCTAAAGGGGCTAAACGCAAAATCACATTCACAGACAAAACCGCTGCCGCTTCGCCAAAATTGAAGGCGCTTACTCGTAGCGGAGCGCGATCAACGGATCAACCTTCGTCGCGCGTCGCGCCGGAATATAGCAGGCGAGCAGCGTTACCCATATCAGGAGAATTGCGATCAGTGTGAACGTCAACGGATCGGTGGCGCTCACGCCAAAGAGCAGGCTTTTCATCAGTCGCGTCAGCGCAAACGAAGCTATCAGACCAATGATCACACCGGCCAGCGCGAGTTTCATCCCCTCTCCGGTAATCAACCTCAGTATGTCGCGCGGCTGCGCGCCCAGTGCCATGCGGATGCCGATCTCGTGTGTGCGCTGCGCGACCAGAAAGCTCATGACACTAAAGATACCGACGGCGGCCAGGGCGAGCGCGAGGCCGGCGAAGGCAGCGAGCAGCGTCATACTGAAACGTTGACGCGCGACCGAGGCGGCGACGAGTTGTTCCATGGGACGGACCTGGTAGAGCGGCAGGTCTTTGTCTAACCCTTGCACGACGGCGCGCAACGGCGCGGCGAGGCTCGCCGGGTCGTCCGTCTGGGCGCGCACAACGAGCGACATCGTGCTGACCGGCGCTTGCTGATAGGGCACGTAGTATTCGGGGCCGGGTTCGGTGTCTAAGTGACGGTCGCGGACGTCGCCCACCACGCCGACAATCTCGCCATGAATACCGTCTAAGCCGAGATGGAGACGTTTGCCGATGGGGTTTTCATTGGGGAAGAAGCGGCGCGCTAGTGTCTCGTTGACGAGCACCACTTTGGGCGCTTCGGCCGTGTCCCGGTCGGTGAACGTGCGCCCTTTGATAACGGGGATGGACATGGCGCGGATGTAGTCCGGCGTGATAATGCGCCCGCCGGCGGTGGGCTGCGCGCCGGTGCTCAGTTCAGGCTGCCCCTCGATCGTGAAGTTTGTCTGGATTCCATTTTCGCCCAGGGGCAGCGGCAGGATTGCGCCGGCCGCCTCGACGCCCGGCAGTTGCGCGGCGCGTTCGACCGCCTCCCCGTAGAATCCAGACTGCTGCTCGTCTTTCGGGTAGCGGGCCGAAGGAAGAGAGACGGAAGCGGTCAGAACATGCTGCGGATTAAAGCCCGGATCGGTATTGCGTAGGTGAATGAAGCTTTTGATGAGCAGTCCGGCGCCGACGAGGAGCACGAGTGAGAGCGCCACTTCCGAGACGATCAGCAGGCCGCGCACGCGACTTCGCCCGCGCCCTTCCGTTGCGCTGCGCCCGCCCTCTTTGAGCCCCTCATTTAAATCAACGCTGGAAGCCTGAAGCGCCGGCGCAAGGCCGAAGATGACGCCCGTCAAAAGGGAAGCGCCGAGGGTAAAGCCAAGCACTACCGTGTCGAGTCCGGCCTCTTTGACGCGCGGGATACCGGCGGGGACGAACGCTGAAATGAGACTGACGCCCCACCCAGCGAAAAAGAGCCCGAGCGCGCCGCCAAGAACTGACAGTATCAGACCCTCCGTTAATAATTGCCGGATGACGCGCCTGCGGCTTGCGCCCAAAGCCACGCGGACCGCTATCTCGCGCCCGCGCCCGGCGGCCCGTGCCAGTTGCAGGTTGGCGACGTTGGCGCACGCGACGAGCAGCACGAAGCCGACCGCGCCGAGCAACACGAGCAGCGTGGGGCGGAGGTTGCCGACCAGGTCTTCCTGCGCCGGGACGAGGCTTACGCTTTGGCCGTCGTTCTCTTTCGGGTACTGCTGCTCAAGCCGGGCGGCGATAGCGCGCAACTCGGCTTCGGCCTGCGCGCGTGTGACACCGGGCTTGAGCCGGCCGACGACTTCGAGGTAGTTGCCCCCGCGCTGTTTTTCCATTCCCCCCTGCGGATTGAACGGCGTGAAGAACTCAGGCTGATTATTCAGAAACAGCAGTTGGAAGCTCTGGGGCAGCACACCGATGATCGTCTTCTGCTTACCGCCGAGCGTGATCTGCCGGCCGACGACGTTCGGGTCTGCGCCGAAGCGGCGCTGCCATAGGCTGTAGCTGATGACGACGACGGATGCTCCCGGCTGCTCGTCGTCCGGCGCGAACGTGCGCCCGAGTTGTGCGTTTACGCCGAGCGCCTTGAACAGATCGGCCGACACGTCGGCGCCGTCAATGCGTTCGGGCGCGGCGGCCCCGGTGGTCAGAGCCCCACCCGTATCCGAATAGGCTGCCCAAGCTTCGAAGCTGTTGCTCTGTGCGCGCATATCGGCGAAGTTCAGGTAGGCGTGGTCATGGCTAGTCGTGCCCTGCTTCGTGTTTGTCAGCATGACCTGCACGAGCCGTTCGGGATGAGCGTAGGGCAGCGGGCGCAGGAGCACCGCATTGACGACTGAGAAGATGGCGGTATTGGCGCCAATTCCGAGGGCCAGAGTGAACACGGCGACGGCCGTGAATCCCGGATTCTTACGCAGCATCCGTGCGCCGTAACGCAGGTCCTGGAGTAGTGTTTCAATCATCGGTAATCCTCTTTGGTCACGATATACTTCTTTAATCTGGGCGAGTCCGCCGAGGCGTTGGCGCGCAGCCGTGCCCGCCTCTTCCCAGGTCATGCCCCGCCGGATGTTCTCCTCGACGAGCATTTCCAGGTGAAAGCGCAGTTCTTCGTCCAGTTCACTGTCTAACCGCTGCGCGCGGAAGAGCGAAAGAAAACGCGAAATCAGGACGCGCAAATAGTTCATATTGCGCCTCCCGTGGACCGCTCCAGCAGGCGTGTAATGACGGCTGAGATTCTCTCCCAGTTCTCGGTTTCGGCGGCGAGCTGTTTGCGGCCGGCCTTCGTCAGCGAGTAGAACCTGGCCCGCCGGTTATTCTCTGAAAGGCCCCATTCGGAGACGATCCATCCCTTCTGCTCAAGGCGGAGAAGGGCCGGGTAGAGCGTGCCTTGATTCAACTGCAGCAGATCATCGGAAATCTGTTCGATCCGGCGCGCCACTCCGTAGCCGTGCAAGGGGCCAAGCAGATCGAGCGTTTTGAGAACCATCAGGTCGAGAGTTCCCTGTAGTACTTCTGCTTTGATCTTAGCCATCTCCGGGGCCGCTCCTGTTGATAATCAACAGCTAGCCTAACAGGCTTCATGTTGATTGTCAACACGGGCAGCTTTTTCTCACGCCGAAAGCATTGGAGGTCAAAGGAGAGGTGGGCGACGACCTTTAGAGCGGCAGAAGAATCAGTGTACGCGATAACCGCAACTCTCAAACCAGCCC
>CAYLJO010000379.1:0-4112 GCA_964383905.1 uncultured Blastocatellaceae bacterium | reverse complement strand
AAAAGTGAAAACTTCGAGATCAATTATTCGTAGTAAGTAGATTGGGACTTTCTCATTTAGGTGAGTGATATTAGAGCTCATGCCAGAACCTATCTTCTGTCCCTGATTTTCCCGGGCTTTGCGAGGTTTCGGCATGAGTTTTTCACTTTGGAATTGATGGTTTCCCGATCGAGATAATCGGTCTCAGATGTGAAGGGTCAACCCATGAGTAGTGCGCTACAGGGACCGGAGGTCGATTCGATGGTCGAGCAGTACCGCGGGCTGCTCGAGGTTTCCGAAGCCATCATCTCACACAGCGATTTGTCGGAGCTTTTCCAGGTCTTAGCCGCCCGCCTCCGCCCGGTCGCCGACTTCGATCATATGAACGTCGTGCTCCACGACGCGGTGCGCAATCTGATGCGCATGCGACTTTTTGTGACGCCTGTGGAGAGCGGCCCCCAGCCGGGCGAGGAGTTGGGCGTCGAGGAGTCGCCTTCCGGGTGGGTCTGGCAAAGGCAGCAGCCTCTCGTCGTTGATGACATCGAGACGGAGACGCGCTTCCCTCAAGTGATCGGAATCATGCGCGAGCACGGCATCAGGTCTTTCTGCGTGCTGCCGCTCACGTCGGCGGGGCGTCGCCTGGGGACGCTCGGGTTTGGCAGCCGGCGCGGGTCCGCTTACGGCGCCAAAGACATCAGGTTCCTCAACCAGGTGGCGAAACAGGTTGCCATCGCGGTGGACAACGCGCTCAACCTGGAGCAGGCGCAGGAGGCGCGGCGTCAACTCGAGCGCGAGCGCGACCGGCTGCGGCTGCTGCTCGAGGTTAACAACGCCGCCGTCACCAATCTCGATCTGCGCAAATTGTTCGGCATCATCGCAGAGTGCCTGCGCCAGGTGGTGCCCAACGAACACACGAGCCTCTCGCTCTACGACCCGGAGCGCAACGAGCTACGGATGTACACGCTCGATTTCGCCGGTGGCAAGGGCCTGATGCAGGAAGACGTGAGGGTGGCGATCAAGGATACGCCGGCGGGACAAGCAATCGCGACGGGCCAGCCGGTGCTGTTCTCGAGGGAAGAGATCGAGGGCTGTGATTCTGAATGCGCCCGCGCCTTTATCCGGGAGGGCTACCGATCAGGGTGCTGCCTGCCCCTCGTCTCGCACAGCCGCATGCTCGGCAACCTCACGGTCGCCTCTCTGCGTGAGAACGCTTTCACGGAAGAGGACGCCGGCTTCCTCGACCAGATCGCGACGCAGATCGCCATCGCGGTCGAGAACGCCCTCGCGTTTCGTGAAATCGAGGGGCTCAAGAACAAGCTGGCCGAGGAGAAGTTTTACCTCGAAGAAGAGATCCGCACCGAGTACAACTTCACCGAGATCGTCGGTCAAAGCGACACCCTGCGGCGGACGCTGAAGGCGGTCGAAACGGTCGCCCCGACCGATTCGGTCGTGCTCATACAGGGGGAGACCGGCACGGGCAAGGAGCTGATCGCCCGCGCCATTCACAACTTGAGCGCGCGGCGTGAGCGGACCTTAGTCAAGCTTAACTGCGCGGCGATTCCGACGGGGCTGCTGGAGAGCGAGCTGTTCGGGCACGAGAAGGGCGCCTTCACCGGGGCCGTCGAGCGGCGCGTCGGGCGCTTCGAGGTCGCACACAAGGGGACGCTCTTCCTCGACGAGGTCGGCGACATCCCCCTCGAGTTACAACCGAAGCTGCTGCGCGTGCTTCAGGAGCAGGAGTTCGAGCGGTTGGGTAGCTCGCGCACCCTTCGTGTGGACGTGCGCGTGATCGCCGCGACGAACCGCGACCTCTCTCAGATGGTCTCTTCGGGCGAATTCCGCGCCGACCTCTACTACCGCCTGAACGTCTTCCCCGTCCGCATCCCGCCCCTGCGTGAGCGGCCCGCAGACATCCAGCTCCTGGTGGCCTACTTCACCCAACACTACGCCCGCCGGATGAACAAACAGATCGAGAGCATCCCCGTCGAAGCGATGGAGGCCCTGCAGCGCCACACCTGGGCGGGCAACGTGCGGGAGTTGGAGAATTTCATCGAGCGGTCGGTGATCATCACGCGCGGGGCTCAACTTGAAATCCCCCTCGCCGAATTGCAGACCGAGCTCAAAACCGAAGCCGCGGCCCACGACAACGGCCAGAGGGCGCTTCCCGCCCGGCTCCTTTCGCTGGTCGAGATGGAGCGCACGCACATCGAAGAAGTCCTGCGGCACACAGGGGGCCAGAAAGGCGGTCGTGGCGGCGCGGCGGAGATCCTCGGCGTACCGGTCTCCACGCTGCGGAGCCGGATGAAGAGGCTCGGCATCAGGTAGCAGACCCGGGCTGAACCTGAAGGGGCGAAGATTTATGCCGACACGCATCACGCAAGTCGAGAATCAGGACGGGGCGACACGGGTGCTTAAAGTCGAGGGCACCCTCACCCTGCAGGATGCCGAGCTGTTGGAGAGCGTCTGCCGTGAGCTGCGCGAGCAATCCGGCTCCGGCATACTTATTGACCTGGCCGACATCACCTTCCTCGATAGCGAGAGCGCGTCGGTGCTGTGCCGGCTGAAACAGCAGGGCACCTCGTTGGAGGGGCTTGACCTGTTCGTGCGAAAGGTGGTCGAGCTGGCGGAGAAAGCCCATGGCGACCGGTCGGATGGCCGCGCCCTCTGAACGCGACGGATTGGTCATCTCGCTCGAGTTCGGATGCGACGCCGGTGTTGAGGCCTCATGCCTTTCGAGAAGCCTGGCGTAGCCTTCTGCTCATTTGAGTGAGCCGTGTCTCAGACCTCATACAGGTTCCTCCGCCGGTCGTTCGGGGAAATGGGGGCGCTCATCAATGTCATCAACCGCGGCTGGCGCCTGAGTTGAAATGGCGCGGCGGCAGTAACCCGCGCTAAATGTGCGCCGCGAGTTCAGGATCTTCTTCAAGCGCCCGCCGCGGTTGCGGCTTGAGATGGTCGCGGCAGGAACGTACGTGCGGGTCGGCGAGCAGGCGCTCCGGCTCGATAGCTTTGCCGCAGACTTCGCACAGCCCGTAGGAGCCATCGTCCATGCGCGCCAGCGCCGCATCCAACTCGTCAAGCAAGCGTGTGAGTTCCGCGTCCGGGGTAAACGTCGAGGCCGCAGCTCGCAGCTTCGCCGCGAAGAGGAAGAAGAGCCGGAGCCCGACTCTGGCCCGCGCGGACGGCGGGCGCTTTAAATCGGCAATAAGACGGGTCGCCAGCGTCAGTATCAGGTATGAGACTATCAGGAGCAGCGGTAGAACCCACGGCGGCATTATCAGCACCTCTTTCGGCAGGCGAGCCCCCGGTCAATTCCATCAGCGGTCTAACGTTGACGGAATTGATTGCCGTGAGATCTGGCGGCTATTATCTTGCGAGGGGGCACAGGCCGTGGTGGCCAGGTTTTACGTTGTGATGACGGCGCGGAATCGCACGTCGCCGTGAGCGACTCTCTCATAGGCGCGGCCGATCTCGTCGAGCGGGTAGGTCTCGGTGATCACTTTAACCTTCCCGCGGGCCACGTAATCGAGCGCCTCGTATAGGTATTCCCTCCCGTTTTGCTGCGAGCCGATGATGCGCCCCCCCTTCAAGAGCAGCTCTGCCGTTACCTTCAGCGGCTCACCCGAGAAGCCCATCAAGACCATTCGCCCGTCCGGCTTGGTAGCTGTCCACAAGACGGGTATCCCTACTTGTCAAGTAACTAAGTACAGAACAGTCCTCGCGTCGCCATCACTCACGGCGAGGCTTGTCTTCCCATATCCTTTCTGGGCAACCGCCTTGCCACACCGCCGCCAAGAAGCCCATCCGGCGTCAAGTCGTTGTGGCGCTTAAGTAAGTGTTACCCAGAGGCGACGAGGGCGCGGCGGATGGAAGGATGAAAGACGCAGGATTGGCGGCGGCATGTCGCCTCCGAAGCGACATGCCGCCACGAGTGGCATTCATCCGGCCCGCCACTTTGCTCCCGCTCACGAGCACCTTCCCTATCCGCGATAAGGGTTTATGGCCGGTCGGCGGCGCGCCCCTCGCGGTGTGGCCGGTCGCTTGCACTACCTGATGCCCGGGTGCAGCGGCAGATACGCTCCCGTGATGTAACTCCAACGGCCATCCGGCAGCGCATCCTACCGCGGGTTTTG
>CAYLJO010000378.1:0-4122 GCA_964383905.1 uncultured Blastocatellaceae bacterium | reverse complement strand
CCCTGAAAGGTCTGCCGGCGTCTATCCAGACCGTAAGATAAAAACAGATCTCAATAATCGTCAAGTGGTGCCCCTCTGATGCTGACAATACTACAAAAGCTGTCAGTGTTATATCTGCCCGGAATTCTATTCCTTCCGTTTCATAACCGAGGATCAGCTTGCGCCTGGCAATGAACATTTAAAACAAAGGACATACGGTTGTAAACTCTGTACGCTATACATTCTCGCGGCGCCTCCCCCAGCGCGCATGGACAGGTTACGAAAATCTCCTCTGGTGTTGCGGATGGGGGAATAATGGTGTCACGGAGATGGGTGAGAAACGTTCTGCGTTTGGGAAGGCCTTTTATTTTAGCCTGTTGTTCGGTCTTACCTTTATGGGACTTCACCTTTCGCGAACCGTCAGTTAAGGCACAGCAAAACAACCCCTCTTTACAAGCAAGAAAGGCGAGTCTACAACTCACCAACTCGACAGACAACTACATCAGGGAAGTGATCCCGGACCGCTATCGCAAGAGGTACGAGCGATGGAAGCGTGAATATCTCTCCACACAGGCTGGGCAGAAACAATGGCTGAGGTATGCGCGTGACCCGAGCTTCGCCTTAACGATCACCGTCTCTCAGGCAGAGGGTCATGGGGCTGAGGCGGGCAAGTTCGAGTGGGACGCGGACGGCCGGCTAATCGCAGCGACGATCATCCTCGGCAGCAAGCTCGACTCCGGCTATCCCACCTCAATTAACTATCCGATTACGTGTACGTTAGCGCCAGATAATCTGCCGAAAGGTGTGGATGGAAGGATCCTGGCGGCGACCAAACTGGCGCATGAGTTCGGGCACGTCAACCGGACGGCCGGTATGGACGGGGCACTCTTCCGTTTACAGAACGAACTGATCCCAACCTACATAACGATCTTCAAGACGAACGGCTGGGATACGAGTGATCCGCGCTTGATCGAGCTGTCGCGACGGATGAAAGGAACACCTGTTGAGATCGCGCAGGATCGAGAGTTGTGGGCGGAAGCCAACACGATCGAGTATCTGCATGAAAAGTTCGCCAGGGGGAGAGCGCGCCGGTCGGTCACGAGGGTGATACTAAGGGCGATAGAATCATACGCGCAGACCTACCCGGAAAGAGTAGAATTAAATAGTCTCAACTGAGAATGCAATCTGAAATGGGAACTCACTCCCGCTCGCGGCGCACAGGCTCCCGTCATGGTTATGTTGCAAAATCCGATTTAAAGCGGCGAAAGCTCCGAACGTGTCCCGCCTCCGCCGCCCGGAACAGGCTCGCGATAAACCTCCCTCGCCCTTGTGTATCACCTCTGCCCGATGGCAGCAAGCATTACGCCGTGAGGCTAGCTAATAGTACTCACGGCGTAAGCTGTTTGGTATGAGTTAACCGCAATAGTGAGGGCTGCTCCTTAACGGCTTACCGTCTGCTCACTGTCAGGATCGTATCCGGCTTTACATTGACTCCGACATCGCCGCGATGTAACAGCCATGAGCCGTCGCGGTGAGCGGGTTTTTCGCCATGCGCACGTCGGAAATCTCGACAGGGAAATCCCGGCCCGACCGCAGCATGCTGTCAAACTTATGCAGGAAGCCGGAAGGTTTGGCCGTGCCGCCCGCGAGCACGATGGGCATCGGGCGGTTGATCTTCGGGAGCTGTCCCGAGGCCCTGAGCTCCGTGCGCAGCCGATCGATCAGAGTTTGCAGCACGTCCTCATAGTAGATGTGTAAGGCTCTGCTCAGGTCGTCTTTGGGTTGGCGCGAGAGATCCAGCTTCTCCTCTTTGAACAGCCGCACGCGCGTCGGAGTCTCGTTGATGACGCTCGCCACGTTGTGATCGATGTAATCGCCGCCTTTGGGAATGCTGAACGTGACCATCGGCATTGACATGAACGAGATCGAGACGTTGCACATCCCGCCGCCGCAGCTAATGCCGATGCCCGTGAAGCTCTCTTCCTGGAGTTCCGAGAAGACGACCGCCTGGCCTTCGTTAATGCCTTTGGCGGTGTAACCGAGCGACTGGAGCATGTTCTTGAGCACCGCCTCGTGGTAGAGGATATTGCCGTTAGTGTTCTCGGACTTGCCGGGCACGCTGAAGCAAAGCACCTCACCCTTGCGACCCTGCGGGACCAGCCGCTTGATGATCGACTGGATGATGTGTTGACTCATCTCCTCCTGGGGGTTGAGCAGGCCGTGCTGCATCGGGCGGCGCGCTTCAGCGTTGAGAAAGCTGGCGAAGAAGTCTGAGTCGTTGCCGTAGACGTAGATGCTCTTGCAGTTGCGCTCGTAGATGATGTTGCGCTGTTTGAGGACACTCTCGACCATGTCGGAGGCCGGGACGGCGACGAAGGCGTTGAGCTGCGTTTGCGTATCCTGGCTCTTAGGGCCGTCGGCCACCACGATCCGGCTGGTTCCGATATCGAGCCCTACCGCCCCCGTTCTCGAGTTAACAGTTTCGGTTGTTTCCGTTGTGGCTTGGTTTTTCTCTATCAATTTCTTCTTCTCCTTATTGGTTGTGGGGCGACCGTTATTGGGCCCTAGTTGAGTTTGAATGGTGGGGCGGTCGTGCCTTGATGTGGAGCCACGACCAGTGCGCAAGTCAGGACACTTGCGCGGGTTGACACTTCAAAGGTTCCCCCTTGCTCTTGCTTCCCGTTTTCCCGTGGGGCGAGTGCGCCGCGCGGCGGCTCGCCATTCTTGTGATTCACCTCTGCCTCGCCTGGCGGGGAGGAGCGCAGCTTGCGCGCCAAATCAACCTGTTGGCGGTAGCGCTCGCGCATCAGGCGGCGCATCTCTTCAGGCTTCACCTTCGCCTGTGCGGCCCGGCGGTTGAATTCCTCCTGGGCCGTCCTCGCGCCCGGCCAGATTTCTCCGCCGACCTGACGGACGGTCTCGTCGTCGTAAGTAAAACCGAATTCGCTGATGCTCGCCGGGGCGACCTGGTATTTGTCCGACAGCCCGAAAGCCTCGAACGGGAAGCTGCGCACCCAATCGTGGTGATAACAGATCAGCATGTTGGAAGGGTTGACGGAGACCAGCCCGTGCGTGACACAGTTGGCGTCATCTATGTTGTAGCGGCTACGCAAAATCTGCGTCAGAAGGCGCCCGGAAATGATTTGGGCTTCGGTCAATTGCTCGTTATTCGGGCCGGCATCGCTCCTGGTCTCGAAGCAGACTCCGAGAAAACTCTCGTTGAGGCCGATGTAAATCCCTTGACCGTCGGCCCACACGGAGTGGCCCGCGTGATTGGCGGCCTCCTCATCACGGACGATGCGATAAATCTGGCCGAAGCGGTCGATCAAGTAGTTATACGATCTGTTCTGCAGCACGTATCCGAGCAGCCCGCGCGTGTGCGCCTCAATGGATTGATTGTTGTCGTGTGTAAACGGCAGCAGGTCGCTTTCCGAGGTGTGGTAGAGAATTCCCACCGGCTCGCGATGGACAACCTTGCCGGCCGGCGCTTGGCCTCGCGGCAGCACGTAGAACGCGCGCGGGTGATTGGAGATCTGATAGTCCGTTAAGATACGCCCGCCATTGCTGTAACGCTCGTTATTGTCCTTCTGCTCGACGAGCCACACCTTTTCGGGCCGGTAATTCGGTAAGTAGTTAATGCCCGCCGGCGCTGGCGTGTCGCTGCGGGTGTCGGCGTTGCTTTCCGTCCGGACATAAGACCGGTAGCGTTGCGCCAGGTAAGCGTTGATCCGGTGTGAAGTGTGTGCGCCCACCGAGTAGAGACCGAATGGCGCGGAGACTGTTAAGATGAGGGCCGCGAGGTAAAACAGGTGGCGAACCCGGTAGCAGCCGAAGAGCACCCGCGCGGAGAAGGGCGCTTTATTTTCACGCAGAAGCTGATACGGCTCTTTAGCGTCAGACGGCAGGAGCTGCTTCAGCTCCTGGAATATCAGTTTGTAAAACCAGGCGTCCAGTAACCGCCGGTAGAGGACCGTACTTTTGATGAAGCCGAAGCGGCGCAGCGCGTGGTCCAGGCTCGCCGTGGCGACAGCCTGTCGCCCGAGCGTGTTGTTGAGAAAGCGTAAGCGGAGTTCCGGGCGGTCGAAAAAATGCGAGTACCGCTCGACGATTCTCGAATAGCTCATCTCAGTATCTGTCGACATC
>CAYLJO010000377.1:0-4130 GCA_964383905.1 uncultured Blastocatellaceae bacterium | reverse complement strand
CGATCTGGGGCGTGACGCGGGTCACACCACAATTAACGACCGGCGTATTGATTACATCTTTAGTACTCCCGAAGCGGTGATTTTGCGGCGCGCCGAGGTGTTAAGGGGCGCGACCCTGGGCCGCATGGATCATTCGCCGCTACTTGTTGAAGTCGCGCTCTGAAAAGGCCGGATGCTTGTGAGCAATAATGCAGTGCTTCAAACTGAGGGGTTAACGAAAAAATATGGCCGCCGCGTGGCCGTCGACCATCTCTCGCTCTTAGTCGGGCGCGGCGACATCTACGGCTTTCTCGGTCAGAATGGCGCAGGGAAGTCAACCACTATTCGGATGATCCTTGGCTTAATCCGACCGACCTCGGGGCGCGTGCGACTGCTCGGCCACGACATGGCAAGGCGCCCGCGCCGTGCCCTTACGCGGACGGGCGCCATCGTGGAGACGCCGGCCTTCTACGAGCAGTTCTCCGGCCGGCAAAACCTCCAGATGTTAGCCGCGATGTCCGGCGGCGCTGAGAAGCGGCGCATCGACGCTACACTGGAGATTGTCGGCCTGCGCGAACGCGCCGGCGATCCCGTGCGCGTCTATTCTCATGGGATGCGGCAGCGGCTCGGCATCGCCCAGGCGCTGCTCCCCGACCCTGAGTTCATCATCCTCGACGAGCCGACCGACGGCCTCGACCCGCAGGGCATTCGCGAAGTGCGGTTACTCATACGGCGTCTCCGTGATGAGCTCGGTCTCACCGTCATGCTCTCAAGTCACCTGCTTTATGAGGTCGAGCAGATTTGCGATCGGGTCGCGATCATCGACCATGGCCGGCTGCTTTATCAAGGCCCGATCGAGGATTTAACGGCGAAAGACCGGACGGTCAAGCTCACGGTTGAGCCTGTGGAGGAAGCATATCAACTCTTGTCCCTCGATCCGACGCTTTCCGTGAGCCGCAACGGCGCGCAATCTCTTTACGTGAAGATGGCCGACCACCAGATACCCTTTGTCAATGCCTTGCTGGTCGAGCGCGGCTGCCGCGTCATGGAACTCACGCCCCAACGCGAAACGCTCGAACAGGTCTTTTTGCGTCTCACCCGGCAACAATGAGGCTGGTAAGGCCCTGTGATCCGGATGGTGTGATGAGTGGTTCTCAGCAGTCGCGTTGATGAGACCGACGTGCCGGTGTCTTCTTCTCGAACGCTCCCGGCCTCTGGAATAAGCAGAGCACCGGTCTTGCAAAGACAACCGGAATTGGGAGGATATAATTTCTGGTTGAACAATCTGAATACCTACCGAGACTATGATGGGGTGGTTTACGCCTTCATCAGCGGTGATGAATACAGAAATCATAGACCATTTCAGCCCTGCCCGTCGTCAGAAAGGGAGAATTCATGGAAATCAAAAATGCTGTGATGATAATTGCACTCATATTCGTTACCGCCGGGGCAGTTAGCCAAGGGAGTGCTGCTACTAAAGCAGAGGTTAACCATGCCCAAGGAACCTCAGAGGCGATAAAAATAGAGCTTCTACCCAGGAAGCTTGCGCGGTGGGAAGACCCGGCAATACTCACAAGGCCCTACACGAAACGGGATAGATTTTTCTTCCGGATTAAGATGACCAACACCTCGATGATGCCTGTCTTGGCGCAGTTGATCGACCCATATTTCCAAAATCGTCCGGAGTTATACCGCGACCGCCAACCCGTCGGGTATCGGAAAGGTCTTCCCGAGGTGTTGGAATCTAAAGAGAAAGAGCCGTCTACACGACATAGAGGAACTGTCCGCCTGGAACCGGGTGAGTCCACGGAAATGGAATACATCGACTTGAATGACTGGTACGGACAGCTCAAGCCGGGTCATTATCAACTGTCAGTTCGGTATCGATTCGAGTACGGGCAAAAGTGGGTTGAATCAAACTCCCTCACTTTTGAGGTCGTGGCCAAGTGAGAGCGGCAATGAATACTGGCGGATGCCGGAGCTGCAATGATGAGCAAGGATACTTCACAACCGGTGTGGCGCTCGCCTCTTGTCTCTCATGAAGACTTGTTGAAGATGATGTGGATGCCGTAGCCGTTCTTCCCCGAGTAGTAGCTGATGATTCTCTCCCTCTTCATCCAGCTTAGTGCTTTGTTGGCCGTCCCGACTGGCCACCCCGACCTATTCCAACAGCTGATGCCAGGCGGTTCGCCACTCCCCGCCCTGTTGCCCGCCTGTGAAGTGCAGCACGCCATAATGGTCCCAGTATTTCCGGGGAGCGATCAGTAGCAATAGGTAGATCTTGCTCACCGAGCGGGGTGACCTTCCGGGCCTCCTCGGAGACGAGCGTACCCGTGACGGCTGCTTCGAGCCGGAGCGGTGCCGGCTTTCTCTCTCTCGACCTTCTTCGTTGGCCAATGACGTAACTATAGTCAAAGATGTTCGGTTGGCAAAGAGCAGGGAAGTGCTTCTACCCGGTGTGCTGTGGCCGTAGCCTCCGGCGCTGTCGCCTACCCTCGACGGTCAATCCCGGTCTTCCTCATCGCCGCTCTCCGGTTCGACCGTGGGAGATAGTTTGCAGTTGATCGTGTGCCGGTCAATGCCCAGCGCCTTGGCCGCTTTCGTCTTGTTCCCACCGTACATCCTTAACGCCTTCTCGATATGCCGGCGCTCCACCTCCCGCAACGGCAGTAGTTCTTCGACAGGGCCGATCTCCACGTCATCCTCCTCATCCTTCAACTCACCGACGGCCGCCCTCAAGTCCTTCGGCAGGTCGCCGATCAATACCTTGCCGCTGCAGTTCTGGACGGCATAATCCACCACGTTCTCCAGCTCGCGCACGTTCCCCGGCCACGCGTAACGCTTCAACGCCTGCCTGACAGCGTCGGAGAAGACAGCACGGGGACGCCTGCTCCTCGCGAAGTGCTCGGCCAGAGGGATGATGTCCTCCACCCGATCCCTCAGCGCCGGAAGGTTGAGCGGGCACACCTTGAGACGGTAGTACAGGTCCTGCCGGAACTTGCCCTCAGACACCTCGTCCTCGATCCGGCGGTTGCTCGCGGCGATCACCCTCACGTCGAGGCTGATCTCCCGGTTCGACCCGACAGGACGGATCTTCCCCTCCTGGATCACGCGCAAGAGCTTGACCTGGAAAGCCGCCGTCGTCTCCGTGATCTCGTCGAGAAAGATGGTCCCCTGATGGGCCGCCTCGAATAAACCGGGCCGGTCGCGGTCGGCGCTGGTGAAGGAGCCGCGGAGGTGACCGAAAAGCTCTGATTCGATCAGCTCCTGTGGGATCGCCCCGCAATTCACCGGAACGAACTCTTCTTTGGCGCGGTCGCTGAGGGCGTGAATCTTCCTCGCCAGCACCTCCTTGCCCGTCCCCGTCTCGCCCGCGATCAGGACCGGAAGGTTAGTCCTGGCGATGTTGTAGGCCTCACGGGCCACGTCAATCATCGGCTTGCTCCGGGCGATTAACACCGGCCCGCTCACCGTTTGGTCGACGGGGAGGGCGGCTTCACCATTGTCGGCAGCATAGTGTGACATGATGCGGCGCACGAGTTGGCGGACTTCTGAGGTCCTGACCGGCTTCGCCATTTCCTGCCCCAATTGAAAAAGATGTGCCGCGCTTTCAATACATCCCCGGGAGAACTGCTGTCAAATGAAGCGGAGATCCGCACGGCTGTGAGCCACATATCGTTTAACGAGTTGACCCAGAGAATAAAGAAGCACATGGATGCTCACGGTATGACCGTGGCAGAATTTGAGGACAAGGTTGGGTGGGACCTGGAAACCTTGCTACATAATCCGGAGGGGATCTGGGGGCGGGACGTTGAATTCCTCATCGGCGTATGTAGTGAACTGGGCATGGAGTGGCTATCAGTTCTTCCTGCATAGCCGGCAACATGCGGGTTGGGCGCGGGAAAAGAACAGGGCGCGCGAACGCAAGTCAGCACCTCATATTCCTTCTCTTTGCCACGAGTACCTGCTAAATAAGCATTGAACACAATTCTTAGATATTTCACGTCAGGGGCATCATACACTTTGTAATACTCCTTCAGCTCTTCGGGAGTAAAATTCACTTCTTCAGTAACCGTCCTCTCTACAAAGGGAGTGCGATAGCCTTCCTCATGAGCCGGAAGGGTGCTCGAATAGATGAGGGAATCGCCGCT
>CAYLJO010000376.1:0-4143 GCA_964383905.1 uncultured Blastocatellaceae bacterium | reverse complement strand
GCAAAACCAGCCAAAATTTACACGCTTAGCACATAGTCTGGTTCCACATCATTCAGCTAAAAACTGTATTCTACCGTATCCGGCGAGCTAATCGCGAACAGGCGCGATGGCTTCGGTGAGACTTTCAGCCTGTCGGGCCATTTATACCGTCTGAATGGCGTTGTCCATGTCTTGCATGATCTCGTCCACCGCGCGTGCAGGATCAGACGCTTTTAGTATGGCGCGTCCAACCACGAGATAATCCGCCCCGGCGCGCACAGCCTCCGCCGGTGTCATGATACGACGTTGATCATCCCGCGCCGAACCTGACGGTCGCACGCCCGGTGTGACAACGATAAACCCAGGCTCTTTGACCGTAGCGCGCACCGCTTCGACTTCGTGCGGGGAAGCTACCACGCCGTCGATACCGCATTCTGCTGCGAGGCGAGCCAGACGGCCCACCTGTGCCTCCGTGCTCGTCGGAAGGCCAACTTCCGAAAGCGTTGAGGCGTCGGCGCTGGTGAGAATTGTGACGGCGAGGACGATAGGACGCGCGCGCGCCTCGCGCTCTGCTACTTCGGCCACCGCTTCGGCCGCGCGCCGCATCATCTCGCTTCCGCCCAACGCGTGTACATTAAACATGAAGACGCCGAGCCGCGTCGCCTCCCGGCTGGCGGCGGCGACGGTATTCGGAATGTCATGAAATTTCAGATCGAGAAAAACGCGGCCACCATCCCCGGCGATCTCGCGCACAAGGTCAGGCCCGGCGGCGGTAAAAAGTTGCGAGCCGATTTTGAAGTTGTCCACTACGCCGCGAAGCGACCTGAAAAGCTCACGAGCTTCGTGCCCTGTCTCAACATCGAGCGCGACGATCAACCTATTTCTTGCAGAAAAGTCCATCAGAACTCCTTCCTCCTTTACGCCACGGCAAGTTCTGCCGCACGGCAGCCTACAGCTTCGTCAAGCGAGCGCAATCCTTGCCTGCTCAAGATCTCTGCCAATCCCGTGTTGATATCGCGCGCCACGCTCATGCCTTCGTAAATGAATCCGGTATAGAGCTGGACCAGGCTCGCCCCGGCGCAAATCTTCTCCCACGCGTCGGCGGCGGTAAAAATCCCACCCACCCCGACGATCGTCATCCTCCCGCGCGTGAGACGATAAAGCGCCGCGATCAATTCCGTCGAGCGGGCGCGAAGCGGAGCCCCGCTCAGTCCTCCCGCGCCGCAGGCTTCGACTTCACGGGGGGGCGTTCGCAAACCTGCCCGGCTCGTCGTCGTGTTTGTCGCGATGATGCCGGCCAGATCCGCCATTTGCGCGACGTCAACGATCGATTCTAATTCGCGTAAGCTTAGATCGGGCGCGATCTTGACGAGCACGGGCACGCGCTCGCGGCGGGCGCTCCTTTCAGCCAACTCCCGGTTGCGTTTTTGCAGCGCGGTCAGCAGGGAGGCCAGCGCCCCCGCCTGTTGAAGCTCACGCAGGTACGGCGTGTTGGGCGAGCTAACGTTGACGACGATGTAATCGGCGAACGGGTAGACCGTCTCGAAACTCGCCAGGTAGTCGTCCGTTGCGTCTTCGACCGGAATCGCACGGCTCTTACCGATGTTGATGCCGAGCGTGCAGGCGGGCCGGTGTGTGGCGAGACGGGCGGCGAGGGCTGCCGCCCCATCGTTATTGAATCCCGCGCGGTTGATTAGCGCCTGATCCAGCGGGAGGCGAAAAAGGCGCGGACGCTCATTCCCGGGTTGTGCCTGATGGGTCACCGTGCCGACTTCGATGAAACCAAAACCGAGCGCGGCGAGGCTCTGCGCCGCCGCACCGTTCTTATCAAAACCGGCGGCAAGGCCCACCGGGTTCGCGAACTCAAGTCCGAAGCGCCGTAACACGCCGAACGGCGCGCGCTTGTAATGTTGCGTGACGACCCTCTTGGCCCAGTTCGAGCTAAGAGCAAGGGTGAGCGAACGTAAAGCCAGTTCGTGAGCCGTTTCAGGGGGCAGGCGGAAGAGTACAGGCCGCAGGATTGAACGATAGAGCATCAATTGAAACCGGATGCGCCGCTAACCGCAGATCTTAATCCATCTTCGCAGAACTCTTTGATTCTTTGTCTCGGCACTATAGCTATTGTTTTGATCATTTCATACCGGTTTGGCGCAGCCCTTCCTGTTCCTCCGGTGAATACTCGCTGATATCAAAGTAGGCGCTCTGCCCGAGCCGAGTGGCTCCGCACTTACGCGCTCATCCCTTATAGCACCGGGAATAAGTTGGTACACGTCAATATTTTGAGTCTTGATCTTATAATAACCACCACTTAAAGGGAATCGAAATCGCCACAGTAATATCCAAATTTTTTTCAGTTGACTCTTTCGGGTAATGCAAGTACTGTGCGTTTTCCCTCGCTGGTTAACGGCCCTTGCTACGTTAACTCCCATCATCGGCTCAGCGCACGCTCAATCGCCAGCCGTGCCATCGCGATTAAGCTGAGAGTAGCCTGTCACATCATACGGATACCGACGAAGGGGTAAGAGCATGGCAAATTTTTCGTCGCAGACCAGCTACTGAGTGTCTCCCGTATGTTTGGCAGATTTGTACAAGTCGTCGGCGGTTACGCGGGGGACTATCCGGGCAACCTTTCACATCTCATCAGCCGGAGGCGCTTTTTCGAAGGAGTTGATCCGTTCTACACACCTGCAAAAAGCTCTGACCAATAACCTGGGTTAAAATAGGAGGAAGCCACCCATGCCACGATCATCAAAGAAAAAAAGGGCCACTGCTCGCCCACCGAACGCGGGAATCGGGGATTTCCCAACGCCGTGCGCGCCTTCACCGCGCTCACCGGGATGCCGCCGGGAGGTGCGAAGAAGGATACTCCTGTAACCTTGCCTGGAAAGAAGGGTGCCAGTAAGAAATCTGCGAGTAAGAAGTCCGGTAAAGGAGCGGGTAAGAGGTTTGGCAAGGGCACGAGCAGATCCGCCGCAAAAAAAGGTACAAAGAAGCGGTAAGGTCGAGGGGATAATGGCGACAACAGTAACCGCCGGTTCACCGGGGGCTGATAATTTTAAATAATGTTCCGGCAGCACAAGATAGCATCTGCTACCCGGCCGTAAAGGTCCGGCGCCAGAGGTTATCCCTATATTTTCCCAGGCAGGAGATTGCTGAGATAAGGAAGATCTATTTTCTTCGATGATTTCTGCGGCGGCTGATTTCGGATGTTGGGTTGCTTTTGTTCGTGTAACGAGTATTAGAAATGCATAAGTTGGAATTCAAGATGCTTCTCTTAAGCATCACCCTCCTCTGTAACTCCTTTGTGCTTTCTTATGCACAAGAAGATAAGGACCAAATCCCGCGTAAGGTGGATTCTTATAATGACAAGATCCGCGGTAGTGAAGCTGAGCAATGGCATCTAGAAGATTTTCTAACGGTGTTGGTGAAAGAGCCAAATTCAAAAGCGTTTATCATTGCTTATGGAGGGCGTGAAGATTACCCCGGTAAGGCGCTGCGATACGCTGAAAGGGCCAGGAATTACCTGGTTACAGCCCGCGGCATTGACCCGGCGTGAATTATCACAATTGATGGCGGGCGTCGTGAAGATTTCATCGTGGAGTTATGGCTTGTTCCCAATCGAGCACGCCCCCCTGAGCCCACACCGACCGTAACCGTAGTAGATGATTTAGGAGACAATCTGTTATTTGATGAGTTCGGGGTGGGATGCGAGCACTTTTCATGTAGCTATGAGGATGAGGCGGCGCATCTTGACGGATTCGCCGCAGCCTTGAAGAAAGAGCCGAATTCGTGGGGGTGCGTCATTGCTTACGCTCAAAGCGGGGATGATCGAACAGGCGAGGATTGGGATGCCCCCGGAACAGCACTAAAGCTTGCCCGGAGTCAAAAGAGTTATCTGATAAAGAGGTATGGATTTGCTGCCTCAAGAATAACGGCTGTTGACGGCGGTTACAGTTGGCGAGGCGTCACGCTTTGGATCATGCGTCCGCGGGCGCGGTTTGATAGAGGGCCTTTCATTTATCCGAGCAGGCTGACAGCAAACAGGAACGACATCCTTACGATAACTGAGCCCAAAACGTTCGACCTCTGTTGTAAAGCCTGTATCAGAGGGGGAACAGACCCTTATATTCTGAGGAATAGAGGAGGAGTCAAGCGGAATAGGAG
>CAYLJO010000375.1:0-4163 GCA_964383905.1 uncultured Blastocatellaceae bacterium | reverse complement strand
CGCATCCGAATGAAATCGCATCATCGCCTCCATGGGCGACGTTTAATCCCGATTACCACGAAGGTGGTACACCGGCATTCCGCCGACAGTGGTACAAAAAAAACACTCAATCTCGTGATGTATTCTCTGCTGCGGATCGCGCATAGTGCAGCCTGCCGAGGAAGGCGCTGGATTCCGATGTCTGACCCCAAGCCGATTCGCATCCTGAGCGTAGAGGATCATCCGATCTTCCGTGAAGGACTGAGCACGATCATAGGGTCGCAGCAGGACATGACCCTCGTCGCGCAGGCGGCCAACGCGGTCGAGGCCGTCGCGGAGTTTCGTCGTCACCGGCCTGACATCACCCTGATGGACCTGCGCCTTCCGGGCACCAACGGCACGGACACACTGATAGCAATTCGAGGGGAGTTCCCCCATGCCCGCGTCATCATGCTGACGACGTCGGACACCGACGGCGAGATTCAGCGTGCGCTGCGTGCGGGAGCTTCGGGCTACGTGCTGAAGAGCGTGCCGAAAAACGAACTGCTCGATGTGATCCGATCCGTCCACGCGGGAAAACGGCACATCCCGACGGATGTGGCGGCCCGCCTCGCAGAGCACCTGGGCGAAGAAGACCTCACCCCCAGGGAGTTGGAGGTGCTCCAACTAATCCGAGACGGCTACCGCAATAAGCAGATCGCCGATCAGCTATCAATCGCGGAGACGACCGTCAATTTCCATATTAAGAACCTGGTGGACAAACTTGGGGCAAACGACAGGACACACGCGGTCACCATTGGCTTGCGACGCGGGCTGCTTCAAGGCTGATCAGACGATCAGACGAGGTACTGTAGATAACTACAGGATTGTGACTGGAGAGTTTAAGGTTTCAACCGAACAATACGCCCGCTATCGTGTAAGCCCTCGTTGGCGTAACGGCGGCGCTTTGATCTCGACGCCGTATAGCAGTCTTCGCGATACTTGTGAAGTCACATAATGTTTATTTCTCTGAGAGGGTCAGGTCGCGCCGGGACGAAAGTCCCTTTGATGGGTGGCGCGCGAAACTCCCTTAGCGCGACGGGGAAGTTTAACTTCCCGCGATTGATGACAGTCTGCCTCCTGTCATTGTTCTTCTTAGCCGCCTCAGCCCGCGCGGTCGATCCGAGTCGTCACATCTCCCAATACGCCCACACGGCTTGTCGCATACAGGACGGATTCTTTACCGGCGCGCCTAATGCAATTACCCAAACCGCTGACGGCTACCTGTGGGTCGGGACCGAAAGCGGGTTGGTGCATTTCGATGGCGTCCGCTTTGTCCCCTGGACTCCCCCGGAGGGAACAGTGCTGTTCTCCTCCAAAAGCGTCTACTCTCTTCTCGCGGCAAGCGATGGGAGCTTATGGATCGGAACCGGAACCAATCTCGCTCGTCTCAAAGACGGAGACTTGATCAATTACACGGACGCGCTCGGGCGCATTAATGCAATCGTGGAAGACCGCCAGGGAACGGTCTGGCTTACGCGCTCACGGGTTCGCGATGCGACCGGCCCTCTTTGCCGGGTCATCGATACCAAACTCCGCTGTTTCGGCGCGGCAGACGGAATCAAGTTTCCCTACGCGGAGCCTCTGGTCGAAGACCAGGAAGGAAACCTCTGGATAGGCAGTTCTACCGTATTGACCCGTTGGCGCGCCGGTTCGTCGGAGAGTTATACCCCTCCCGGGTTGAAGTCAGTCGAAGGTCTAAGCGGCATATGGGCGCTGGCTGCTAGCCCGGACGGTTCACTGTGGGTTGGAATCAGTCGGTCCGGCCCGGGGCTAGGATTACAGCAGATGTTGCAAGGCGTCTTAAGGCCATTCGTCACCGCCGAATTGGACAGCAGCACCCTTGATGTCACCACGCTGTTTCTAGACCGCGAGAAAACTCTCTGGGTCGGGACAGCGAGCCAGGGCGTGTACCGCATTCATGACGGGCAGATAGACCATTTCCGCGGCGCCGACGGTCTATCCAGTGACACGGTTAAGAGTTTCTACGAAGACCAGGAAGGAAACCTGTGGGTTGCGACCACGGAGGGCATAGATTGCTTCCGTGATATTCGGGTGGTCAGCTTCACAACGCGCGAAGGACTGAAATCCAACGAGGTCGGTGCAGTGCTCGCCGCGCGGGATGGCCGTATTTGGGCCTCGAACTACGACGCGTTGGAATCTCTTCGCGATGGCAAGGTTTCGTCCATTATGGAAAAGGACGGCCTGCCCGGGAAAGGCGTGACGTCCCTGCTCGAAGATCACGCCGGGCGGCTATGGGTCGGGGTTGACAACGGATTGTCAGTTTACGAAGCGGGGAAGTTCCGCCTCGTCAAACGCGGCGACGGCACTCCGGTAGGAGCGATCAGAGCGATGACCGAAGACCGGGATCACAACATCTGGGCGGAGGCTATCGGAAACCCCAGCAAGCTCATCCGCATTCAAGATTTCAACGTCCGTGAAGAGATTCCGGCGCCACAAGTGCCGATGGCTGTTTCCCTCGCAGCCGATCCGCAGGAAGGTATCTGGCTGGGTCTCGTGAACGGCGATCTGGCTCGATACCGGCGAGGCCGGTTGGAGGTCTTTCCATTCCCTCATGACCACAATGGCCGGGTTGGTCAGGTCGCCGCGATGGCAGATGGCTCCGTACTGGGCGCGGCCACGTCAGGACTTGTCGGATGGAGGGACGGCACTCTGCGGTCAATGACCGTCCGAAACGGCCTTCCGTGTGACAGCATCTACGGTCTCGTCTCTGACGCTCAAGATGGTCTGTGGCTATACAGTGAGTGTGGCCTCGTTATGCTGGGAAATACAGACGTGCGGGCCTGGTGGGAAGACCCGAACACGGTGGTAAAGGTAAAACTCTTTGACGTGTTCGACGGCGCCCGGCCATCTCACCCTCCGTTTCAGCCGGTAGCTTCAAGAGGCCCGGATGGGCGGTTGTGGTTCGCCAACGAGACCGTCGTTCAAATGATCGAACCGGCTCACCTGGACGGGAACGCATTGCCTCCGCCGGTGCATATAGAGAAGGTCGTGGCAGACCGGGAAAGCTACGAGCCCCGGCCGCAGCTTCGTATTCCCCCGCGGCCGCGCGATCTCGAAATTGATTATACGGCGCTGAGCTTTGTGGCCCCGCAGAAGGTGCGCTTCCGCTACCAGCTAGAAGGCCACGACGCGGACTGGCAGGAGGCGGGAACACGGCGCCAGGCTTTTTACACTGACCTCGGACCCGGAGAGTACCGCTTTCGCGTCATCGCGTGTAATAACGACGGCGTCTGGAACGAAGATGGCGCGGTTCTAAACTTCAGCATTGCGCCAGCCTGGTATCAGACCAATTGGTTCCGCGTCTCAAGCGTCATCATCGGCCTCTTCATCCTGTGGTCGCTCTACCGGCTGCGCGTGCGGCAGATTGCGAAGGGCATCAGCGCGCGTTTCGACGAGCGGCTGGCGGAACGGACTCGACTGGCGCGAGAACTTCACGACACCTTCCTCCAGACGATTCAAGGCAGCAAGATGGTTGCCGACGATGCGTTGGAACGGGCCGACGACCCCGTTCGCCTACGCCGCGCCGTGGAGCAGTTGTCAATCTGGCTCACACAGGCAATAAACGAAGGTCGGGCGGCGCTTAATTCTTTGCGCACGGCGACCACGGAGAAGAACGATCTCGCCGCATCTCTCAAGCGTGCGACTGAAACCTGCCTCAGCCAGGGGTTCATGTCGCCGAAGTTTTCTGTCATCGGCGAGGCCAGGGACATGCACCCGATTGTCCGCGATGAGGTCTATCGCATCGGGTATGAAGCGATCCGAAACTCCTGTATGCACTCCGGGGCGAGCCAGTTGGAGGTGTCCCTCAGATACGACAATGATCTTGTGGTGCGCGTGAAAGACAATGGCAAAGGCATTGACCCGGCTATTGTCGCCGAGGGGAAGGACGGACATTTCGGGTTGCAGGGAATGCGCGAGCGGGCCGTCAGAATCGGGGCTAGACTGACTCTCGACAGCTCCGCGACCTCTGGGACCGAGATCACCCTGGTTGTCCCCGGAGACATCGCTTTCCGAATATCGGACCGCCCGGATTGAGCCGTAAAGGCGAGCTTACCAGAGCCTCCGGCTGACATTTCCATCATCATCAGATAACCTCACATGAAACAGGCGCGGAGACGCCC
>CAYLJO010000374.1:0-4174 GCA_964383905.1 uncultured Blastocatellaceae bacterium | reverse complement strand
GCTTGTAACGCTCCAGCTCCTCTGACCTGTGGCCGGTCATCTTCCTGATGATCGCATCCGCCACGCCTTCAATAAACAGCATGGTAGTTGCGAAGTGCCGAAGGTCACGGATGCGGAGATCCGGGACTTTTGCTTTCGTACAAATCCTCCTGAACCGCTTGCCTAAATCCCAGGCGTGTGGTCTGGAGAATTTCTCAACCTCCTTGAATCTGACGTTGGGCCTGGCCGGAAAGAGGTATTCATGCTTACCGCAGCGAAGGTGGAGGCAGCCCACTCCACGAGGCCGCCGCGAACGGCTTCCTCGAATTCGTTAAGCTGTTGGTCGAAAACGGGGCAAACGTAAATCAGAAGGACGATAGCGGTAAGACACCGCTCGCCATCGCGCTGGAGTACAAACAACCGGAGGTAGCAAAGCTCCTGCGCGAGCAAGGCGGCGTCCAGTAAAGGCGCAGCTGCCGGAAGCGGCACGGCACGGACGCTCAACGCGAGCCGTTGCGCGTGAGCTTCAACTTGACGAAGAACTTGCCCTTTTCGTCCGTGACAGGCTCGACAGCGCCAAGCCCGCGCCAGCCGCGCCCCTCGTCGTCCCTAAACTTCCAACTTATCTCTGAGCCGTCGCCGCTCCTGCCTGCGCGCGTCGTCACCGTCACGGGCGAAGCAGCGTGCGGCGTGTTCGAGACCAGTTGCTTGCGCGTTAGCTCCACGATCTCGGCGACGGAGGCGGGCTTGGTGACGAGCGCCTTGAATTCCCAGCGCTCGGTGTCACCCTCCGTCGAGATGATGTTCCCGTCGAAGCCCTTAAAGTTCGGCAGGTAGCGGTCGGCGTAGGCCGCGCGAGCGAACTTTGCGTCCGGGTCCCAGTTGTACTCTATGCCGAGCGCCGTCTGCTGCGCCACGCCGAGGCCCATCATCTTCGAGACGAGGTGAAGCGCGCCGTCAATCCCGGACGAAAGTCCGGCAGTCGTGATGATCTTGCCGTTGTCAACGTAGCGCTTGTCATAGACGGTCTTGATGTTCTTTCCTGCTGTGGCGAGGTTGTCAATGCCGCCGCGCACCGTCGTCGCGGTCAGCCCGTCGAGCAGGCCAGCCTTTGCGAGTATGAACGCGCCGGTGCAGACAGACATCACGTAGTCCGACTTCTGCGCGTTGTCCTGCACCCACTTGATGAGCTTTGGGTTGTTGACCGCGCCGCCGACGCCGCCGCCGGGCACGAGCAGTACGTTCGCGCGCGGGCTGTTCTCGAATGTGTAGTCGGCGACGACCTGCTGGCCGTACACACATTTGACGGGGTCAGTCTTCTCCGCGACAGTGAAGACCTTGTAGCCTGCGCCGCCGAAGACTTCCCAAGGGCCTGCGAAGTCAATGATCTCGGCTCTGTCGAACAGAAGGATCGAGACGGTTGGGGAGTTGTCCGCCGCCGCCTTCTCGATAAGTGTCATGCCACAGGAGGGGCAAGTACCCGGTTTGTCAAACTCCAACTTGTCGCATGGCAAGCCGCATGGTGGGCAGACATAAATCTTCGCGCCCGCGTTCCTACTAGGCATCTCTGTCAGGGCCGTACTCCGCACCAACATAGGAAGACAGCTTGCTGCGACTATCGCGCCTGCGCCGCATTTGACAAAATTCCTCCGAGTTAATCTCTCTCCAACCGTTTTTTTCAACTCTTCTTTCATCGCTCTCCTTTTCCGCGCGTGATACGAAGCTTCAGCCGCGCTTTCTTAGTTTTTTTTATACCTCCCGCTTCGTCCAGCCGCCTCAGAATTTAAGCCGACGGGTGCGGGTGGGGTCTGCCTGACGAGACGTAACCTTTCCATCCGTGCTCTCTTGCGATCTGATCCAATAGGAAGTCGCCAAGCAGAATTCCGTAGTCCGAATTAGACATGATGGCTGCGCCCTGCCCCGCATCTGCGAACATCAGGAGCATCGCCTGGAAACCTTGATCCTGACCTATGTGTCCGAACAGGTCTGGGCGCGTATCGTCGCCGAGGAAGAAGCCGAGTCCCATACGGTCGCGGTGCTGCTCATCACCCAGAGCAATCTCTTCGACACGCGGCATCTGAGCTTTGAGCATCTCGCGCGCCATCACCTCAGATAACACGCGGCTTAGCGCCAGCGAGTGCCGGGGACGAAGTCCACGCGGACGGGCGCGGTGTTAGCGGGCGGCTGGCCGTCCAGAATCTGCGGCAGTGTGGGTAAGGGTTCGCCTACGGCGTAGCCTGGGAAGAAGTGAACTGTCAGCCCGGCGCTGTGGCTGAGTATGCGTCGGAGCGTAACCTTCTGCTCACTGGTGAACTCGCTCTCAGGAACTTTCCAACTCTGGAGCTTTCGATTAACGTCCTCGTCCAATGAAAGCTTCCCACGCTCAACCAAAGACAGCGCACCCATGGCGGCGACGGGCTTGCTCACAGAACCTGCTTGAAACAGCGCGCGCGGAGTCACAGGAGTCGTGCCACCAGCTTCAGTCACTCCGTAGGTTTTAACCGAGACGATCTTATAATCCTCGATCACGGCGACGCTCAGGCCAGGAACTTTGTAAGCCTCCATCAACTTCTCGACGCTCAGTTGTTGACTCGGTCCACCATTGACGACCGCCTTCTCTACCAGCGTCATCCCGCAGGTTGGGCACGCGCCCGGCTTGTCAAACTCCAACTTGTCACAGGGCAATCCGCATGGCGGGCAGACGTAAACCTTCGCTTCCGCGCTCCGAGACGCTGGCGCTCCGAGTGCCAACACACTTTGTCCTAGCGCTGGGAGACAACTCGCGGTGACTATAGCGCCCGCGCCACACATCATGAAACTCCGGCGTGTCAATCGCCCGTTAGTTGTTTCCTTTGTCTCTTCTTTCATCGCTCTGTCCGGTCTGCAAACGCCGCACGCCGTCCGCGATCACCTCAGCACTGTCGGAGTAGCTGAAGCGTCGCGCAACCTCGCCCTTCTGATTGAGCAGGTATAGGTCGGTCGAATGGTTAATATGATAGCCCGCAGCGGAGTCCGACTGCTCTATCTCGTACCTTGCGCCGTACTGGCGGACGACCTCGTCAATCTCCGTCTTCGTCCCCGTGAGTCCCACCGAGTTAATCTTGAAATACTCAAGATACTTCTTCAGCGCGGGCGGCGTGTCGCGCGCAGGGTCGAGGCTTACGAATAGGGTCACGACGCGATCTCTCTCGGCGTCGCCCAGCATCTTATAGACGCTGTGCAATTTCGAGAGCGTCGTCGGGCACGCGTCCGGGCAGGAGGTGTAGCCGAAAAAGAGCAGGATGAGTTTGCCGCGCAACTGTGCCAAGTGGAAGGGGCGACCGTCCTGATCTTTCAACTTAAAATCGGCAGTTTGACCCGCCGACCCGCCGACGCGATCAGTTGTCACCTGTCCGTTGGCGCGGCCCTGCCAGCCTATGAGAACAAAGAGAACGATTGCCAGCAAACGTAGAGCGACCTGTAACCTCTGCTTCATCTGTTTGTCTTGCCTCCCTCCACCATCGAGTCACGACTTTTTACTGGGACTTTAACGGTCTTCCTGATCTCCCCGGAGAACTGAAGCGCGAACGACACCTCGTCGCCTTCCTTCAAACCCTTGTTGAGGCCGATCACCATCAAGTGGTATCCGCCAGGCTTCAACTCTATCTGGCCGCCTGCGGGAATCTTGATCGAGTCAACGCGGCGCATTCGCATCATCCCATCCTCAAGCTCCATTTTGTGAAGCTCAACGACGCGCGCAACGTCGGTGCTGGCTGAAAGCAGAGCGATCTCATCAGGGCCGTGATTCTCAATCAACATGTAGGCCGCGGTGATCGTCTGCGACGGCGGCCCTTCCTGAACCCAGGCCCCTTTAATCACGACCTGTCGCTCATCAGCCTCGCGCGTCGGCGAAGCCTCGTTTGATTTGGCAAGCGCGGGAGAAATGTCCCGCAACGAGCCATGCCCTGCACTTGGACTTAGGCTAAAGATACTCAGGCTCAATAAGAGAGATAGGTATAGGCTGCTTGCTGCGCTCATCGTCAGTGCTCCTCAAGAGAGAATTCTAAAGGCCGGAACTGATTACGGGGTCAAGCGGGTTAACACCTCTTTTAGTGTGACTACGAACGGCGTAATCAATTCCTAGTAACCGCATCGCTTCTCAGGTCGCCGTATTCTGGGTGCGGGACGCCCATCGTCCACTGGTCGAACCAAGCTA
>CAYLJO010000373.1:0-4193 GCA_964383905.1 uncultured Blastocatellaceae bacterium | reverse complement strand
CTCCTCGAACCTTTCATCGTTGAACGGCTTGAGCAGGTAATCCAGGGCGTGTACCTCAAAGGCCTTCAACGCGTACTGATCGAAGGCCGTGGCAAAAATAATGGCCGGGATTTGCACGTCTTTGATTCCCGCCAGCACTTCAAAGCCGTTCATTTTGGGCATCTGTATGTCGAGAAAGAGAAGGTCCGGAGGCTGCTTACGAATGAGCCTCACGGCTTCCATACCGCTGCCGCATTCACCGATGACCTCTATCTGCGGATCACCCTCGAGAAGGCCCCTAATCGTCTGGCGCGCCAGAGGCTCGTCGTCAACAATCAATGTCTTGATCTTCGTCTCAGTGCTCATTGTCCGAAGCTAAATTTAATACCGGACGAAAGGGGATCGTGAGTGATGTTGTCACGCCGCCGCCTGCGTTGTTGCGTAGGTTGAATCGGTGTCCCGTCCCGTAAAGGTGCGTCAGCCGCTTGCGGGTGTTGGCAAGGCCGATGCCGTCGCTGTCTTCCATCCGCCAGCCCGACTGCAACCCCGGTCCGTCGTCGCAAACTCTTATCTGCAGCGCGCCGTTTTCGCGGCTGGAGCTAACTGCAATCAGTCCCGCAGAATCATTATGCCCGATGCCATGGCGGATCGCATTTTCGACCAGAGGCTGCAGGATAAGATTTGGCACCAGCGCGTCGAGCGTCTCGGGAGCTATATTCATCCGGACCGTCAACCGGTCAGAAAAACGTACCTTCTGTATCTCACAGTAGGTCTCGATGAACTTGATCTCTTCCCTGAGAGGCACCACCTCCTGCCCGCCTGCACTATCCAGCGCGTGGCGCAAGAGGTCGCTGAGCCCGACGATCATGTCGACCGCTTGTTTACTCCGGTTGCTCCGCACAAGACCGGCGATGGCATGGAGGGTGTTGAAGAGGAAGTGGGGATGAAGCTGCATCTTGAGTAACTCTAACTGGGCGTGGGCCAACTGAGTCTCGAGCTGGGAGGCGCGGGTCTCGCGCTCGCGATACTTCTCATGGTAATCGAATGCGTAGCCGACGCCGAGGATCGCCCAATAGATAAGAAAATCAAAAAGAAAAGAGTTGCCCAGCATGTCCGAATACTGGTCTAAGAAAGGGCGCGTGTCGCTCCAGACATCAAACGGCTCGATCAGTACCCTAACGAGAGTAGCGGCGGCGATGTGAATGGCGGAAAGAATTGCGCTCACGGGAAGATGGATCAATAGGCCCCGTAACCGTACCCCCCCCTCCAAAGGAAATCTTCGCCCCAGCATGAGAATAAGAGGCGTCAGGCAGCCCCAGGTGTACCAGACGACCAACTGCCAGCTGAGGATGCGCCACCAGGAATGATGCATCCGTGGGTCATGAAGCATCTCCAAATAGATCTGGTTGGCGTATAAAAAGCTGAACAGCGTCCAGAATCCAAAGATCGCTGCCCACTTCAGCCAGTGGCGAGCGGTGCCTTGTAGGTCTTCCGGCCCGGCCTTATAGATCGTTGGGATAAGATCTTTCATCCAGTTTATTATACGCTCCGGTATTGCCCCAGCCTATTATTTACAAATCACGTCAGCGCCTCTACGACGCCAACACGGTTAAGGCGGGCGACAAGATGGCCACAAAGACTACGGCGGTGGGTTATGACTGCCACTCTCGGCAATTACGCATTGCCCCTTTCCTTCAAATTACTGAGGGAAGATGAGGACAGTTAATTAATGATAGTGCCGGGGATCACCCCTCCTACTCATACCTCAGAGCAATCATTGGATCCACTTTCGTCGCACGGCGTGCCGGGATGTAGCAAGCCAGTAGCGCTTTGCCAGCCAGCAGCAGAGAAACGGAGACATAGGTGAACGGGTCGGTTGCGGTTACTCCGAACAGTAAACTTGACATTAAGCGGGTTAGAGCCAGCGCCGCGGCCAGTCCGATAGCCACGCCAATGAAGGTCAGAATCATTCCCCGGCCGATCACGAGTCTGAGCACATCCGAGCTTCGCGCGCCGAGCGCCATGCGAACCCCGATCTCATGCGTGCGCCGGGTAACGGAGTAGGAGATCACGCCGTAGATTCCGACGGCCGCCAGAGCCAGAGCGACGGCGGCAAAGATACCCAGCAGCAGCATGTTGAAGCGCTGGGCGGCAATTGATGCTGCCATCACCTCAGTCATGGTTTGAGCTTTAGTCACCGGGATCTGCTTGTCGAGGAGCCAGACCTGGTGCTTTACCTGATTAGCAAGCGACGCGGGATCACCCTTGCCGCGCACCACCAGGTACATCCACCGCTTCCACGACTGGTCCAGTTGCGCGTAAGAATAGTAGAACGCCGGCTCCTCCGCCCCGTTCAACCCGAAGTGCTTCACGTCCGCAACGACGCCGACGATGGTCATCCACTGCGGCGGATCCTGCCGCGCCCACCGGATGCGCGCCCCGATCGGATTTTCGTCCGCAAAGTATTCGCTGACGAATCTTTCATTAACTACGCCGACCATCGGCGCGCCTGCTCTATCCAGCGCAGTGAAGTCGCGCCCCTGGAGCAAAGCAATTTTCATAGTACCAAAGTAGTCGCCGCCCACGCTGCGCACATTAACTTCAGGCTCATCGCCTGGAGCGAGTGGCGGCCGGCCTTCGATGATGAAATTGTGGGTGAGGTAATCGCCGCTCAGCGGCAGTTCGCTGACCATCGCGGCGCGCACTCCAGGCAGCGCGTTCAGCCCGTCAAGTAGGCTCTGGCGGAATTGTGTCTGCTTCGGGAGCTCTTGATAGCGGGCCTCCGGAAGCTCAATCCGCATCGTTAAGAGGTTTGCCGGATCAAATCCTGGATCAACTGACCCCAGCAGCCAGAAGCCTCTGATCAGAAGACCGGCCCCGATCAGGAGCACGAGCGCGAGAGCTATTTCTGAAACGACCAGCAGGCTGTGCAAGCGCTGCCTATTCGCTCCGCCGGTGGCGCTGCGCCCGCCCTGCTTCAACGCCTCGTTCACGTTAAGCCGGGAAGCGCTCAATGCCGGCACCAGTCCGACAATGATACCCGTCAGAAGGGAGACTCCGAGGGTAAAGGCGAGGACGCGGCCATCAATGGTGATGGCGGAGAGGCGCGGCAGGTTTGCTGGCTTGAGCGTATTGAGCAGCTCAACGCCCCACAGGCCGAGTACCAGTCCGCCCGCCCCGCCGAGCATCGCCAGCGCCACACTTTCAGTCACCACCTGGCGAACAAGCCGCCAACGCCCCGCGCCGAGCGCCGCGCGAATAACAAGCTCCTGGCTGCGTGAGGTGGCGTGTGTCAATAACAGGTTGGCAAAATTCGCGCAGGCAATCAGTAGCACCAAGCCAACCGCACCGAACAGGATGACGAGTGCCGGGCGCGTCTTGCCCACGATGCGTTCGTGCAGCGGGATTAATTGTGTGTGCCGCCCCTTATTCTCCTCCGGGTAATGCTGCTCTAGCCAACGATCGATGTTTTCCGTCTCCGCCCGAGCCTGGCCGAGACTCACACCCGGCTTCAATCGGAAGTAAGTGTGCAGAAAATGGACGCCCCGGAATTGCGCCGCCAACGGGTTTACTACCCGCAAACTCGCCCATACGTCGACCTCTTCCCTCGGCATGGTAAAATCTGCCGGCATCACGCCGATCACGGTATAGGCATTACTGCTCAGCGGAATCGCCCGGCCGATGATGGACGGATCACCGCCCAGATGTCGTTGCCAGAAGCCGTGGCTGAGCACGACGACACGCTCGGCGCCGTAACGATCCTCTTCCGGCGTCAGGGTTCGACCGATGGCAGCGTGTACGCCGAGCGCCTCGAACAAATCCACGTTAATGAGGGCGGCCTGGACCTGTAGGGGCTCGCCGCCTCCGGTGAAATCCAGGGCCTGGGTCGTAACGCCCCCGAAATCGTCAAATGCCTGGCTCTGGGCTTTGATATCTTCCAGGTCCGGGAGTGATTGGTTCGAGGATAGGGTAAACAGTCGCCCCGGTTCCGGATACGGCAGGGGGCGCAGCAGCACGGCATTGATGACACTGAAGATGGCCGCATTGGCCCCGATACCGAGGGCCAGTGTGACAACAGCGATGGCAGTAAAGCCGGGGTTTTTGATCAGCATCCGGATGCCGTAACGAAGGTCTTGTAGAAGTGTTGCCATAGCTTCTCCTTCACACTTCCTTTATCTATCGGGGCATCAGACAAACAGGTGTTTCAAAAGCAA
>CAYLJO010000372.1:0-4211 GCA_964383905.1 uncultured Blastocatellaceae bacterium | reverse complement strand
TCAAGCCAGCTACCGCCATAGGCAGAAATAGTAAGAGAGAAGTTTCTTATAAGAGGCTATCTTGGCCAGCACCGCGTCAAGGCCCGCTTTCTGGTTGACTTGCGTGAGCGTCGGGTAGACATGAATCAGACGGCCGAGGGTCGTGACGGGGAGGCGTTCTTTCATCGCCAGCACGACCTCATGGATGAGTTCGCCCGCGCGAGGCCCGACGATTGAAGCGCCGACGATCTCCTGTCGCCCTGCGCAGATGAGCTTAACAAACCCTTTGGTCTCGTCCTCGGCCTGCGCGCGATCATTGTCTGCGAAATCCGTGTGGTAGATTTTGATGCTCTCTTTGCCGTACTCACGGTAGGCCTCTTTTTCCGTTAACCCGACGCGCGCCACCTCCGGGTCGGTGAACGTCGTCCACGGCACGACGCGGAAATCAGCTTTTTGCAGGAGCGGCCAGAAGAAAAGAGCGTTGCGTACGACCACGGAGGCTTCGTAAGCCGCCATGTGCGTGAAGGGGAAGTGGCCGGTCACGTCGCCTGCCGCAAAAATGTGTGACGCAGAAGTACGCAGGTACTCGTCGGTGATGATTCGCTGCTTATCGTAACGGACACCGGCGGCTTCGAGATTCAACCCCTCGATGTTGGGGCGACGCCCCGTCGCCACAAGAATCTCTTCCCCGTGAAGTTCGCGCGCCTGACCATTCTCTTCGATGGTGAGTGTTTGGTGTCCGTCAGTCTGATTTGCGCGCACAGCTTTGGCGTTGAGCAAAATTTTCAGCCCCTCCGTTCGCAGAATGCGTTCAATGGCGGCGGAGGATTCTTCATCCTCCTTCGGCAGCAGGCGGTCACCCATCTCCACGACCGTGACTTCGCTCCCGAAGCGCGCGAACGACTGGCCCAACTCAAGGCCGACGGGGCCGCCGCCTAAGACGATGATCGAAACGGGTAGCTTCTGTAGATCGAAGACCTCTTCATTCGTAATGAAGCCCGTTTCGTTCAAGCCTTCAACAGGCGGGATGGCGGGGCGCGAACCTGTAGCGATACAAAAGCGCCTCGCGCTGATAGCCCGCGTCGGGCGATCTCCTTCTTGTGCTGATTCAATCTCAAGCTCGTGGGGCGAGAGAAAGCGCGGCGTGCCGAAGATGACATCAACGCCGAGCGCGCGGAAAACCTCTGGCGCGTCATGCTCGCCCACAGTCTCGATCACGCGCCGGACGCGATCAGTGATAGAGGCAAAGCTATCGTCTTTGAACTGTAGCGAGGTGGGTGCGAAGCCGAAATCAGCGGCGCGCCTGACACCGGCGGCGAAGCGCGCCGACGCAATCAGGGTCTTCGACGGCACGCAGCCCGTGAAAAGGCAATCACCGCCGAGCGCCTTCTTCTCCACGAGCGCCACTCGCGCGCCGAGGTGCGCCGCACCGGCAGCCGCGACCAGCCCGCCGGAGCCACCGCCGATCACGATGAGATCATAGTGGCTCACAGATATTCTCGTTCGCGTCGATTTGCGCCCTCGGTCATATCCCTCTCGCGCCGAGCCTCGGCGCGGCATCTGCCGCTCATTCAAGTCGGCACGCCCAAACGCGACAGCACAAACTTCATCAATGTGATGTGGCCGATAATTATTAACGGCAGTAACAACCAGTCAGGCATCTGCGGCGGTGACTTCTCCCTTTACTCATTTGTTATCACTGTTCCGACCTCAACACAATCCGGCGCGCGCCTCACTCGATTGCGGCGCGCTCTAACCGCTGGCGATTTGTAATTGTGAGTCGCTTTCTGCCGATCTCTATAATCTCGGCGGTCTTCAGCTCATTGAGAGCGCTCGTCACCGTCTCGCGGTACACGCCCAGCCGCTCGGCTATATCCTGATGCGATAGTCCAGTTACCTCACCGCCTTCGGCTTCGCGCAGGAGCAGCGCGGCGAGGCGCGGGATCAGTCCTTTGAAGGCGATCTCCTCCAACTGCCGCTCGGCTTCGACCATGCGACGGCCTACGGCTTCGAGGATGCGCAAACTGACCTGCGGCTTCGCCAGCAGCAGGCGCTCCACATCCGCACGGCTCATTGTGCAGATCAATGAATCCTCGGCGGCTTCGGCGAAGGTGTCGTACATACCCTGTCCGATACAACTCATTTCGCCGAAGAAGGAGTAGGGCGGGAGTCTTGCGATGACGAGCTTTCGCCCTTCCGGCGACATGCGATAAATCTGCACCGCGCCCGTTTTCAGCAGGAAGAGTACCTCGTCGGTTTCGCCGGGCGTGTAGAAGATGCGCCCCGATTTGCAGGTCTGCATCCGTGTGGCGCGAACGATCTCCTCCATCTCCGCGGGCGTGAAGTCGCGGAACAACTCCATCGCCGAGAGGTAGCCGATCTTTGATCTTAACACGCTCGACTCGAGCACTTCTGTTTCCTCTGCCGCGGAATTAGCAGCAACGCCTGAGCGTCTGCCCATCAACCGCCTGGTGAGCTTTGAAAGCTTGCCCGGCATTTCGTCTCCCTCCTTCCGCCGCCATTCTCCTGCCAAACGGCTGCACAGTCTATGCGGATGCGTCGGAGGAGTGCTGCGGCCAGTCGGCTGAAGAGTTGATCGGGCGTTGGAGTTCCGAGTGAGATGGTACGGCCATTCAGCACGTAAGTCGGGACGGCAAAAACGTCGTCCGGATTCCGACCCTCCTCTTTATCCAGATCAATCAATTCGAGCCTGACTCCGGCGAATCTTTTTCTGACCTCTTCTGCGAGACGACGCGCCTCGGCACACGACGGGCAGTGCTCGGCGATGTAAATACGCAGCGTCGGTGTTTCCCCGCTCAGGCCCATTCTGTTCACCCCTTACCAAGCGACATTGCGACGTACCACGGCGCGGCGTGAAGCCTTCGTGTGACAGGCCAACGTTAGACCAGGCGCCTTCCTTGTTCAGTAACCCGGCTTACTGTTGGGGGCGAAAACCAATATGGCGAGCTTTATTCGGCATAGGGAGGTGGCATCTTATCGTACCACCAGTCAGCCCTCCGCGACATCAAGGCCCGATAGTCCATCCGCAACTCCTCGACTGTCGGACGACCGACAAACCACCAGCCGTTATAAACCTTGTAGATCGTGCGGTCACGATCTAGCACGAAGGTGTAAGGAATCGCCACAGGGCTGTGGACGGGATCAGACGAATCAACGATGTCGAATTCCGTGATGACCTTCTTCTCCTCGTCGCTCAGGAATGGAAAGGTCGCGCCCAGCCCGTCTCTGACCTCTTTCGAGAGCATCGGGCTATCAACTGAGACCACGACGAGCTTGCAGTAGTTGACGATCAACTCAGGCTGCAAGTGCTCGACATAGTTCGCCAACTGGCGACGATCTTTCGGTCAATAGTACCCGCGCGAGAAGACCAGGACTGTGGGAAAGCCGCGCATTAAACTCGAAAGTTTGCTGACCTCTTTGTCCTGATTGGGTAGTTCAATGTCGGGGAACTTGTCGCCCGGTCGTAGATCATCTCGCATCGGTTACCTCCATCAACTGAATGCGCAATCTGGTGATGGCCACCTTCTGATCGTCATCCCCTTAACACGAATGGTAATTGTCCTGATGGCTGCCGAAACGGCGCTAATATTCAAGAACATGACAAATATTAAAGTTCTCAGACGAATGTCTGAAGGGTAGAAGTAGCGATAACCAGGCAAACTATTGATCGCTGGACGCAGTTTTCACACAGTCTGAGCAGTGGTTAGATGTTCCTGCGGGGTAACCTCTCAATTGTTTCCCTCAGGTCTGACGCAGGTTCAAACGCCTGATACGCTTGCCACACCAGCGCGTCCCTGACCGATTCCCCATACGTCCAATGGGTCGGCACGCCGATCATGCATTGAGACCCCACAACCAGCGCGCCCTTAGCATCCATGTGATCCTCCGGCAGCCAGACGTAGCAGCACGTCCGCTCACCGAGCACACACAGGGCGTCAAGTCTGACCCCCAGGTCTCGTTGCACGCCGCGCTCATAGATCGATGCGGCGATCCTTTCGTTCTCCTTCGGGAGTGGCTCCTTGACTAGGATGTGGTGCTGATGCGGGAGGACGTCTTCGCGGAAGACCCAGAAGAGGTCAGCGGGCATTGTTTGCTCAGCCAGGAGGGCCTGAAACCGGCGGACGACGTCACCGAAAGATGATGCCTCTGAATTTCGCGCTGCACCCATTATCACTTTACGTCACGCAGGACTTTGGAACATCTAACTGGTA
>CAYLJO010000371.1:0-4226 GCA_964383905.1 uncultured Blastocatellaceae bacterium | reverse complement strand
ATGCTGGCTTAAATGAGACCGGTCTCTTTAGCTTTGAGGGCGGCCTGTGTCCGGTCGCGAACCCCTAACTTGCCGAGGATGTTCGTGACGTGATTCTTCACCGTCCCTTCGGCGAGGAAAAGTAGGCCGGCGATCTCTCGATTGCTCGCCCCGGTCGTGATCAGGCTGAGTATCTCGCGCTCGCGCTCGGAGAGCGGTTCGACGAGCGGCTGTGAATGTGACACCGGCTTGCTGGTCAGGCGAGCGAATTCAGCTATCACCTTCGCCGCCACCGAAGGCTGAAGGAAGGACTCCCCGCGTGCCGCCACACGGATGGCTTCACCGAGCTTCTCTGAGGGAGCATCTTTCAGCAAATAGCCGACCGCTCCGGCCCGCAAGCCGTCGAAAACCTTTTCGTCGTCATCAAAGGTGGTCAACACGATGACCCGGCAGTCAGGCTGTTCCGCCCGGAGGCGGCGCGTCGCCGCCACCCCGTCGAGCACCGGCATTTGCAAATCCATCAGTACTACCGACGGGTGAAGGAGGCGGGCAAGCTTGATTGCTTCTTCGCCGTTTCCGGCTTCGCCAACCACCGCAAAATCATGATGCACCGAAAGCAGCGTGCGCAAGCCTTCGCGGAAGAGCGGTTGATCGTCAACCAGCAGAATTTGAATGGGCTTCATGCGGGCAACTCCACCTCGAGCGCAAATCCTTTGCCCACCCCTGTACGCACCCGAACTTCCCCCCCTAAAAGCTGCGCCCGCTCGCGTACACCGAGTAAGCCAAACCCTCCGTCTGAGTCGCCGCTGCCGACCCCGTCGTCCTCGACTCTCAACCGAACCGACCCGGCATTATTGTAATCCATGGTGATAGCGACGCGCGAAGCGCGGGCATGTTTGCCGACGTTCGTCAGGGCCTCCTGTGCCGCGCGGTAAAGAGTCAGATCGGCCTGCGGGGTGAGCAGCCGGGGGGTGCCTGCGACCACAAGCCTCGCACGCACACCGGTGGCGTTCCACTGCTCGACTAACTTCGCCAGCGCTTCGGGCAGGGGCCGGCTTTCCGTCGGAGAAGCACGCAGCGCGGCGACCGAGCGCCGCACTTCCGCCAGCCCTTCCTGCGTCAGACTCCGGGCCTTAGACAGATGATCTAAAGCGCGCCCCTGATCCTGAGTGAAGATGGCTTGCGCGGCCCCGATCTGCACGTTAACCACCGTCAGGTAGTGACCGAGGCTGTCGTGAATCTCGCGCGCCAGGCGGTTGCGCTCCTTGGTCGTCGCCAGGTCCTCGACCTGCGCGGCATGTTCTCTCAGCCGGCGGTTGGCCTCTGCCAGTTCGGCGCGGGCCTTGCGCTCACTCACCGCGATCCGGGTAAAGACCACGACGAAGACGATGCCGGTCCCGTACATCAGGGCGACGGCGAGGGCGTCTATCCACCTGTTACGCAGGATCAAAGGCATCACTAAAATCATATAGATCAAGAGGCAAACTGCCCCCATCCACCGCGGCGGCAGCAGTAGCGCGCTCTGGCCGGCGAGCGGAATCAGGATGAGCGAGAGCTCCCCGGCAGAGCCTCGAAGCCGAATCAGTGTCGCCGCGAGCAGAATTTGAATGACGAAATACGCCGCCGCCGCTCGCCGCGTCCCCGACCGCCTGCACATCGTGAAGCCGTACGTTCCTACGATCAAATACGCCAGACCTGCGCCGATCAGCGCCCCAACTTCTACCGGGGACAGTGAAGGCCGCGAGTAAATCAATGCCGTGACGGCAGAGACGTACGAGGCGGCAACGACGATCACGAATGCCAGGTTGCCGCTGCCCGCGAGCTTAATGCTTAAACGAGATGCCGACTTCATGCCTGAGACGATCCGTTACGTCGATCCGCGGTAGCAACTTCTCCCCACTCTAGTACAGGTCAACCCCCTAAGAACAGTGACTTTTGTCACATTCGGGACCAGGCGGTCACGTTAAAAAGGTGACCAGAAATATGACCGGCGGCACATCCGCGGGGCCATAAAAAGCTGTATTTACTTAGAGATCGTAGAAGTTCTCAGAAAGGAGCAACGAACATGAGAGCAGGAAACCAAATCATCAGATTGGCGCGGGTAGCTTGCTTATTGGGGGCATCATTCTGTTTGCCCCCGGCGTACGCCTGGCAAAACAATGCCGGCGTAACTCCCGAGAGGGAATTCATCGATGCCATAAAGAATGGTGAGACGGCGAAGGTGCGAGAGTTTCTCAAGCAGAACCCTTCGCTCGCCAGAACTACCAGGGCGAAGAGTGGTGCGACGGCCATTCTGGCGGCGGTTTACTATGATCATAGGGAGATAGCCGAGCTGCTCATCGCCTCGGGCATCGAACCAAATATATTCGAAGCGGCGGCGACCGGCCGGGCGCAGCGGGTGCGAGAACTGCTGAAGAAGGACCCCGAACTCGCTCACGCGTACTCATCCGACGGCTGGACGGCGCTCCACCTAAATTTTGGCAACGGGGAGATTGTCAAGATCCTCCTGGACAGCGGGGCGGATATCAACGCCGTCTCAAAAAATAGGTTCGTAGCAGCGCCGCTGCAAGGCGCGGCCGCGTCCAAACGGCTTGAGATAGCCCGGCTCCTGCTCGCCCGCGGCGCGAAGGTGAATACCAGGGGGGAGGGCGGAGGCAGCCCGTTACACGAAGCCGCCGGTAACGGCCAGATCGAATTCGCCCAACTTCTTCTCGATCACGGGGCCGATGTGAATGCGAAGGACGACGATAGCAAGACCCCTCTGACCATCGCGCTGGAGTATAAACAGACCGAGATGGCAAAATTCTTGCGTGAGCACGGCGCTGTCCGGTGAGAGCTTCGGGCGTGTCAGAAATCATACATTGTTCGGCCCGGATCCGCCGCCGCCAATCGCATCCTGCGCGAACGGTCGGAGGACGAAGCATGGAGGAAGAAATGGTCCGCCGTTCTCCGGGACGAGACCCGGGAAGCCTGCCCGGCAAGAGATTCATCGCCGTGTCGGAAAAGATAAAGACAATTGAAAATTTCCGGTGTATCCTGCCTCCATCTCTATGAGCGGGTCGCTTGATTCAGCGTGGGGCAATGAACAACTCGCCGCACCGCCGCGCCGTACCAGCGCCGTGTCGCCGCTCGCTAAGGAGTGGTGGCTCTTCTCTCCGCATGTCGATCTGGGCGTCTTTCTCGGCAGCGCACTGGTGTCGCTCGCCGCACTGTGGGTTGGTGCGCGCATGGGCGTGCTCGAGAGCGGCACGCCGGAGTGGACATGGGTCCCCGCCGTGCTGCTGATAGATGTCGCGCACGTCTGGGCGACGGGGTTTCGCGTTTACTTTGATACGAATGAACTGATGCGCCGGCCCTGGCTGTACGCGCTACCGCCGGCGAGAACCACCTCGGACGACTGCTCATGAAACTCCGTGACGAGTTTAACAGACCAAGCGCGGTCCGATTCACCGACGGCGACATATTTACCACGCCCGCGGATATTCGCGTGAATACTGTCAATTGTGTGGGCGTGATGGGCGCCGGAGTGGCGCTCGCCTGCAAGCGGCGCTTCCCGGAGATGTTTCGCGAATATCGACAGCAGTGCCGGCTCAGCCTGGTGCGCCCGGGCCGGCTCCACGTCTGGAAGTCCGGATCAGGAGACTGGATTATCAACTTCCCAACCAAGCGACATTGGCGCGACGACTCCAGGTATGTGGACATCGAAGCGGGTTTGGTGGCGCTGAGAGATTATCTCTCCCGGCAGGGGCGCGTACGAGTCGCGCTCCCCGCGCTCGGTTGCGGGCACGGCCGCTTGGACTGGATGCGGGTGACGGGCCACTCGTTGGAGAGATGTCCGGCCTGTGAAGAGGGGGGGATGAGGTGCGTGCAGGTGCTGGCGCCAATGTCGCTTGCTGGGTGGTGGAGGAGAGGGTTGACGCGGCCGGTGCTGCCGATCGATTCATCGTGATCAGATGATATCGGGCGTCGCTTGTGATGAAGTGTTGGGATCTGCTGCGATGGGGCAGATAGGGGAGGTCTGTGCTGTGACCAATGAGGGAGCAAAGAGATGCTCCCAATGTGGCGGACAGGAAGCATGGATGAGGGGCAAAAATCGGCGTTGATGAGGAGAGTAGGTGGAGGGGAGAGGCCTGAGCCAAGCCAAAGGAGTCCCGCGAAGAGAAGATCTGCGATACAATCCCCATAGATGAGGGGCGGTTTCGTTCAACTTGATTCTATCCGCAATGCTCGCGAAAGTGAGTATTGAG
>CAYLJO010000370.1:0-4228 GCA_964383905.1 uncultured Blastocatellaceae bacterium | reverse complement strand
CCGATCCTCTTTGCTGAAACTTAACCCTGTGGAGATGTGGGTGCGAACTACATCGCCGTCCAGCAGCGTAACCTGACGGCCGCGCTCTAGTAACAGGACAGTTAGTATCTCAGCCGTCGTCGACTTGCCTGCCCCGCTTAGCCCCGTGAACCAGACGCACACACCCTGGTGGTGACGTGGTGGAAATGTTTCCGACAGAATTTTAGCTACCTCCAGTCGGGCGAACCATCGGGGTAACTTTCTACCACTGTACAGATACTCTTCACGCATTGCGCGAGACACACACGAATTTGGGTAATGATCAGGCCTTCAGGCGGGGGTGACTTACTGCAGCTAGCAATCTCGGCTGTTCAGCAGGTGAAACCTTCTACCGGGGAGAGGTCTTGGGGGAGGAACCCCTGCCCCACGCGCGCGAGCAGGCTGGAGCCGGAGAGACCGGGCGGCAAGGTCTCCCCCAAGAGGTCGACGATCGTCGGAACCACGTCGAAGGAGCTCCGCACGCCGAAGTCGCCTGCAGTGACACCCCCTCCGTTAATGTAAGCCACCCCGAACGGGCCGGTGTGCCCTCCGGGACGTCGATAGGGCACCGGTCCCACACGGCCCATCACGGGATGATCGAAGCCGAGGGCGGCGCCGCGCCACACGACGACGAGATCAGATTCCGAGAGGCCGAGTCTCCGCGGGTCGGAACCTCCGCTCCGCTCGATAGCATCGACGACGGCCTCGCCGGTCGCAGAATCGCGGCATGAACGAAGGATCTCTTCGATCTCATCGCACACGGCTGCGTAATCGGAGAATAGGACTTGGCCGTCGCGCTCACGGCCGGCGAGGTTGATCCGGATGCGCCCGTCAGAGAAGGACGGCAACGCGAAGAATCGCATCGCCCGCCAGAATGGCTGGTAGCGGCTGGCCGGCATCCAGTTGAGAGATTGTCGCGAGGTTCCCCTCGAGGCCCGCGTGGTTTGTTCGACGGTGCGTCGCACCAGCCGCTTTACCGGCTCGGGTAAAAGGTGGGACGCTGCGCTTCGCATGAGACCCCGCCGTGATCTTCGCGCGTCAAGCTGTGCGTTCGATCCGTGGGCGTGAATCTGTGCGTTCACGGCCATAGACCAGTCTTCGTCCTCACCGAGCATGGGGAGGCCACCGCTGGCGCTCGCCCATGCCTCCGGCTCGTTCATGAGGGGCCGCCCAAAAGCGTGTCGGTAAAGCAATTCCGGCAGCAGCACCATGCTCGGGATGTCGGACCGATTGGGGCCCATGCCGCCCATGGCAAAAACCACGACCGTCGCCTCCTTAAAGCTCTCGATGAGTCGGCCGACGAGGCGATCGGCCGCCCGATAAACTGCGCGGAGGCCGTCGGCGGCCGGGGCCGCCGACGGCAACCGGTGCAGTGGGTGCGTCGGATCAATACCATGCCAGAGACCTTCAATCGCAGAGTGCAACTCGCCCGCGACGACGAGGCCGAGCCGCCAGTCTGGGAGGCGCTCGCCAAGCAACCAGCAGGCCGCCTCGGCGCGTCGGTCGGTCGCACGTACAAGTGCATCGCCCATCTTCCGCGCTTGTTCGGCGGAGGGCCACACGATTCCGTATATCCATTCTTTGGCAGGGTAAGGGCCGAAGCGTGACTCCAACTCCGCCAGGAGGCTCATCGGCCGTGCGTTGGTCTCGACGCCGGGGTCATGCGCCCCCCAGTTGACAACCCCGCGCGTCAGAGGCGCGCGGTCGAGATCAAAGTAAGGAGCATCGAAGATTACCGCCGGCGTATCAAGTCGTGCGGTGAATGGCTCGAGACAAGTTCCCTCTTGCCAGACCTCGTATGTGCGAGCGTCGAAGGCGACGGCCGACCAACGAGAGGATGCTTGAGGCGAGCGGCCTGAGCTCACCTGCTCCCACGCCAGTCCGGTACGCTGCGCCGGCCCGTGGTCCAGCAGAAATCTCGCGCTACAACTTCGCAGACGAGCCAGGGCGGGAAGCTCCCCGGCCGCCATGAGCTTGTCGCCCAAAGACGATTCGTAGCCATCCAAGCCGATGGCGAGAACCCTGCGTGTACGCCGTAAATCATCCATATGCGACCTCAGGAATCAGAATCGGACATCCGTAATGCGACGTTTCGTGCGGCCTCGACCAGATACTGACGGGCCTTGCCGAGTTCCCAAGCGTATCTGATTTGATCGTCGAGTCCAAGGCCCTTGGTGCATGCCTCCCTCTGAACGTTCCGGACCGTTCGTGCGGCTTTACGAAGCAACCTGGTCGGACTCAAGCCGCGGGTGACTCCGTCGGCCAGCACTAAGGAGATCCCGCCCCAGTAGGCGCGCTTTCTCAGCCAAGACATCCTCGCCCGGTCCTCACCGATACGATGCTGCACCTCTGCGCCGGGGACATATCCGACCTTCAGACCGCGCTCGTAAATCCTGCTCACCATTTCCCTTTCTTCCTCCGAGAGGAGCGAATGGGCGATGCGGCCTAAATCCTCTTTGAACAGCCCGACTTCATCGAACACCGACCTTCGGAACGCTGTGTTGGCCCCGACAGGGTACTCCTTCGGCTTGAGCCAGCGAAGCTCATCCCCAAAGCACGTCAGCCCGTAGAAGGGGAGCGCCGAGGGCGGCAGCCAATTCGGTTGCGCCGGTTCAAAGGCGGGCACGATTCGCCCGGCGAGCGCGGAGGCTTGTGGAAAGAATCTCACGCCATCGAGCGCGCTTTCCAACCACCCGGGTGTAAAGTACACGTCGTCATCGACGTACCAGATCCAGTCTCCTGCCGCCTCCTTGACGGCTCGATTCCTCGCCCGAGACAGGCCCTGTTTGCCCTCAAAAATGTAACGCAGTGGAAACCCCGATCGCGCGGCCCTCCGCTCGACGACCGAGCGCGTACTGTCTCTAGAGTTGTTGTCGATGACGAGAAGCTCGAACCCAGCGCCGGACGGCTTGATTGTTTCGGCGAAGCTGCGCAACGTACCGTCGAGAAGTGCGGCCCGGTTGAAGGTACAGATCGCTATCGTTAGCTGGCAATCGCGCATCGCGATGAAGAGCCTTCTTTCGAAAGAACGTTACCACTTACCTTACCATACCGTGACTCGCGCACAAACGTCATGGCCGGGGTAGGGTGCGCTGGATGTACAGTATCTGCTCAAAGTTCTCCGAAATTAAATGCGATCGCCCTATACCTGCCGCAGCGGAGGTCTCGAAGATGATCGCTCGTCTAACAAGGCAACGATACCCTCGATCTCCCACAGCTCCTTAGTAACTTCTGCTTCAATCGCTGGCGTGCATATGAGGGCTCGATGAGCATAAGAAGCTTTCACGCAGACCCCTATACTGAGCGCTCCCACTCAATGAAACTCCGCTCCAACTCCGCATGCATCTCCATCCCTTCCGTATCGCCACGTTGCTCGAATTGCTCTCCGACCGATCTGCCGTTGCCATCTTTCGCTTCTTGCTTTGCTTCTGACTTACCTTCCCCAACCTCCTTGAGTAACGTGATGATCTCATGCTGATTTCTTTCCGCTGCAAAGGTGAGCAGATCCACCCCGACCTGATTTCTTATATTTACGTTGGCACCCCAGATTAATAGGGTCTGCACAATATCAGCGTGCCCCCCCAATACCGCGTACGTTAAAGCTGTATGACCAAAATTGTCTTCCTTATTCACGTCAGCACCTCCACTGAGCAGCGAGAGTAGATGAGACACGTCGCCTTTATTTGCCGCGACCATTAAGCTGGTGATGCCATTTTGTAACCTGGTGATCCTATGTATTTCAAGAGTCTTTCGCTTACTCGAAGGAAAGGGCGGCATATAATGACACCTCTCTTTGACCCGTGGCTGAGCGTGACACGCGACTAGGCAGTACTTCACGCTTTGATCAGTTTAGGAAATCTGCTGGTATTGTTCTGAGCTGGGAAAGGCGGGCCGCACTACCACGAAATCCCAGTGCGTTAACATTGCGAGGTGGTTAAAAAAGCTGGCCAATTATGATCTCAAATCCGGCCGCCGGTCAAGGGAATGCCGATCACCGCCAATTCTGACCAGCTGGTACGAGCAAAGGGGGCAGCTATCCGAGGGCCGCCCCTCTCTTTATTAGGGTGCTGTTGAAAAGCAGAGCCGCCGCAAGCCTCTTCTAGAGGTCAATACCCAGCCAGCATTGACACCGCGCACACGGTGGCTCTGCTTCATCTAAATCGAAACTCACAAGATTGGTACACTATGCCGCCTCCAACTTTTCAGCGGT
>CAYLJO010000369.1:0-4258 GCA_964383905.1 uncultured Blastocatellaceae bacterium | reverse complement strand
CTTCAACGAACCGTGTTCATTCAAGTGCAAGACGCTATAGAGCTTAGTTGTCTTAGTTATCGACCTCCCGTGTGTAGGGTGTGGAGTACCAGCCGCGTGGTGGGGGTTGAAAAATGATTTTGTCTTGAGCCTGCTCTGCTTAGTGTAGGCAAGACTTTTATCGCACTCACACGAGCAGATATTCCGTCCAATTCGTGGAGAACCGTTCTATCTCGGTTCTCGGTCAACTGAACATTCTTGTCAAAGATTGTGGCGTACATTTGGGTGAAGAGTTCAATTTCGCTTGCCTGAGATAGAAAGCGATAGAGACTACCGTCACCCTACGGAAACAGCTCAAAACCCTCGTTGGCTATTAAATTTGAGGAACATCTCATATTTTGGAGGGGTCAATGAAACAACATAATTTTTCGAGAAACCATGCGTTAAAGCTGTGCGGGCTTGTTCTTCCCCTGCTGTTATGTGGCAGCGCTCTTGCCCAGACCGGCACCTCCACGGTGCGTGGCGCGGTGACAGACCAGCAAGGCAGGGTGGTTGCAGGCGCGACCATTACGCTTACAGATGCTGAAAAGAACTTCACTCGCACACAAGTCACAAGTGGGGAAGGTACCTATAGCTTTACCGGGATTCCTCCCGGTACGTATCGCATCGAGGCTGAAGCCAGCGGCTTTAAGAAGGAGATTATCGCCAACATACAGGCCCTGGTGGACAAGCCGACCGACGCTAACGTGAAGCTGGAAGTCGGCAGTATTTCCGAGTCGATCACCGTCTCTTCCGGGGCGGGTGAGGTGCTGGTCAATAAGGAAGACGGCAGCCTCGGAAACAATTTTGTCAACAGGCAGATTACGCAATTACCGCTTGAAGCCCGTAACGTCGTCTCACTACTGACGCTGCAGCCCGGAGTGACGCGGGAGGGTTACGTGGCCGGCGCGCGCAGCGATCAATCTAACATTACGCTCGATGGCGTGGACATTAACGAAGCGCAATCAAATCAAGTGGGTCAATTAAATACGACCGGCGGCGCCGGCTCGAATGAAACGTTTGACCCGAATACCCCCGCCACCTCACCTGATCGTAATACGGTGCTGCGCCTGAACTCGGAAGCGATCGAAGAATTTCGCGTGACCACGACCAACGCTAACGCTAACCAGGGCCGGTCCTCGGGTGCGCAGATCTCCTTAGTTACCAAGAGCGGCACTAACGACTTTCATGGGGCGCTCTTTGAGTATCATCGCAATACGGTGTTTACGGCCAACGATTTTTTTAATAACCGGAACGGCCGGTTTACCGCCACCGATTCAGACGTTATTCTCGGTTTAGCAAAGGTCGGTGATATTAGAAACCCACGGCCGACGTTGATCCGCAACACTTTTGGCGGCGCCATCGGTGGGCCGATTATTAAAAATAAAGCGTTCTTCTTCTACAGCTATGAAGGACGTCGTGACGCCAGCCAGCAAACCGTTGTGTGAACGGTCCCGCTGCCGAGTTTGGGACTCGGCCAGGTGCGCTACGTGAATCCGTCGGGAGGAGTCACCACACTGACACCGGCGGATATCAGGGCTATCTTTCCCGCTACGGGAGGAATAAATCCGGTGGCGACCGCGGCGCTGGCGCAAGCCGCCGCCAAGTACCCGGCCAATGACTTTACGGTCGGAGATAGCCGGGTCGATCGCCTGTTGAATACGGCCGGGTTCCGTTTCAATGCCCCCGCCCCGGTGCGTTTGAACTCTCATTCCTTACGCCTTGATTATAATCTCACGTCAAAGCAGATATTATTTCTCCGCGCCAACGTCCAATACGATTTTATCGGGGGGATACCGCAGTTTCCGGATACCCCAAGGCCGGACACGTGGTCTCACCCGTGGGGCTTTGTGGCCGGTCACACCTGGACCATCAACGACCGGCTGATCAATAACTTCCGCTACGGCCTGACCCGCGAGGCTTTTACCACCCAGGGCGATTCCAACCAGAACCAGGTCTTTTTCCGCTTCATCTTCTCGCCCATTATTAGTCCGGTATTCGCGACCACGCTCAAGCGCACGACGCCGGTGCAGAACATCGTCGACGATTTGTCGTGGGTTAAGGGCAATCACACCGCCCAGTTCGGCGCCAACGTCCGCCTGATTCGTAACAATCGGACCAGTTTCGCCAACGCCTTCGACGACGCGATCGTCAACCCTTCATTCTTTCCCAGCTCAAGCATCTCAAACTCCGTCGATGCCTTCTCCCCCATCGGGTCGGGATTCAGGGCGGTGGTGCAGAATGCGACGGTGGCAGTGATCGGACGGTTTTCCCAATACACGGCGAATTTCAACTACGACCGGCAGGGCAACCTCCTCCCCGGCGGGACGCCGACCAGCCGTACCTTCGCGACCCAGGAGTACGACGCTTACGTTCAGGATGCCTGGAAAATCCGTCCGAACCTAACGATGACCTACGGACTGCGCTACAGCCTCGGCCGCCCCGTCTATGAAACGCACGGCTTTGAGACGAAAACGAATATCCCCCTGTCAGACTTTTTCAACAAGAGGGTAGAGAGTGCCGCCAGAGGTGTGCCCTTCAACGACCCGCTCGCGATCGTGCTCTCCGGACCGGCCAACGGCCAATCACCCCTGTATCACTGGGACAAGACCGACTTCCAGCCGCGCATCGCCCTGGCCTGGTCGCCCAATGTGAAAGGGGGTTTCCTGGGGAAGGTCTTCGGGACCCATAATCAGTCGGTGTTCCGCGCCGGTTTTGGTATCACCAACGACTACTATGGTGAGCAGTTGGCGGTCACATTCGATCTCAATAACACGCTGGGCTACTCATCAAACACTACCATCTCGGCCAACACCTTCAACCTGACGTCTAATCCGGGGCCGTTGTTTACCGGGTTTGGCCAGAATGTGCGTTCGTTGCCGAACATCACCATTCCGGGCCACCTGACGTTCCCGGACCTAAAGCCGTCTGACAATTCTCGACGCATCGAGCAATCGCTGGATGAGAATATTGTGGCGCCGATCCACTATAGCTGGAACCTCACCTTCGAGCGCGAGCTGCCCAAGGGGCTGGTCGTGCAGGCTTCCTACATCGGGCGGTACGCGAAGCACCTCATCGCCTCGCGGGACACGATGGCGCTCAACGATCTGGTTGACCCGGTATCGCATATGGACTGGTACACGGCAGCAACACAACTGGAGCTGCTGCGGGCCCAGGGTGTGCCCATCTCGGCCGTGCCGGCGATCCCTTACTTCGAGAATCTGTTCGGCCCCTTCATGGCGAGTGGCTTTGCCAGGAACGTGTTAGGCTCCAGGCGCGCCGGGCTCGCCGCGAACGCGACGCAGGTAGTGTACGCGGACGCCTTTATCTTTAACGGCAACGACTGGACGCAGACGCAGGATGATCTCGACGCCGGGGCGGGGACGAACTTTTTCTTCCACCCGCAGTACGGTGCGCTCTCTACTTTCGGTAGCTACGGCAGGTCGAGCTACAATGCGGGCACGGTCTCCGTCCGTCAGCGCCTGGGAAACCGGCTTACCCTGGACTTTAATTACACCCTGTCACATTCGCAGGACGATGCCTCGGGGCTGTCAACCAGCACGGCTTACGCGACCGCGTTCATCCTGAACCCGCTGCGGCAGAGCGACTGGTACGCCGACTCCGACTTCGACGTCAGGCATATCATCAACGTTAATGGGCTGTGGGAGCTACCGGTCGGACGCGGGCGGACCTTCCTGAGTAATACCAACAAGTTTGTGGATGCGGTCCTCGGCGGGTGGCAGCTCTCCGGCATCTTTCGCTGGAACTCCGGCCTGCCTGCCACTAACCCTTACGATGATGCGCGGTGGGCGACCAACTGGAACGCGCAGAGCGATGTCGTAAGGGTTAGACCCTTGGAATCATGCCCGACGCGCGGCGCGGTTGACCCGCCCAAGCTGTTCGGTTGTGACCCGACAGGCGCTTACCAGAGCTTTCGGAATGCGCGGCCCGGAGAATCGGGTGATCGCAATGTTTTCCGGCTCCCGGGCTTCATCAGCCTGGACATGGGTTTAGGCAAAACCTTTACGATGCCCTGGAGCGAGCACCACAAGCTGCAGTTCCGCTGGGACACGTTCAACGTGACAAATACTCAACGACTTGGAAGGGTTGACACGAGTCGCACCGGTACCGGGGTAACGCTGGACCCGAGCAAGACTCTTCCGCCTACCAATTGGTCAAACTTCACGAACATTCAAGGCTCGCCACGCGTGATGCAATTTGGCTTACGTTACACCTTCTA
>CAYLJO010000368.1:0-4260 GCA_964383905.1 uncultured Blastocatellaceae bacterium | reverse complement strand
CGCCAGAACCTGCTCGGCAAGCGCGTCGACTACTCGGGCCGCTCGGTGATCGTCGTCGGCCCGGAGCTGAAATTGCACCAGTGCGGGCTGCCGAAGAAGATGGCGCTGGAGCTTTTCAAGCCCTTCATCTACAACCAGCTTGAGAAGCAACAGCACGCGGCGACCATCAAGCAGGCGCGAGAGATGGTCGAGCGTCAGGAGCCGGTGGTCTGGGACATTCTCGAAGAGGTCATTCGCGAGCATCCGGTGCTCTTGAACCGCGCGCCGACGCTCCACCGTCTCGGCATTCAAGCTTTCGAGCCGGTGCTCGTCGAGGGCAAGGCGATCAAGATTCACCCGCTCGTCTGTACCGCGTTCAACGCCGACTTTGACGGCGACCAGATGGCCGTGCACATCCCGCTGAGCCCCGAGGCACAGATCGAGGCCGCGGTGTTGATGCTTTCGTCCAACAATATTCTCAGTCCCGCGAACGGCCAGCCGATCGCCGTGCCTTCGCAGGACATCGTTCTCGGCTGCTACTACCTGACGCGCGACAAGCCGGGCGCGAAGGGTGAGGGCCGCGTCTTCGCTTCGCTCGAGGAGGTGCTCCTGGCGCTCGACGCGAAAGAGGTGACGACGCAGACGCCGATCAAGCTGCGCATCGAAGGCGACTTGATTGACCTGACGCAGGAGCACGACCCGCAGGACGTGATGCGCGCGACCGTTCAGGAGAACGTCCGCCGCGTGATCAACACGACGGTCGGGCGTGTGATCTTCAACGATCAGATCCCGCACGGGCTGGGCTTTATCAACGGCACGTTGAAGAGGAAAGGCCTGCAGTCGCTCGTCAACTATTGCCACATCCGCCTCGGCCACGAGATGACCGTTAAGATGCTTGACGACCTGAAGAACTTAGGGTTCCTCTACGCGACCAAGGCCGGCATCTCCATCGGCATTGATGACCTGGTGACCCCGGAGGCGAAGAAGGACCTGGTGAGCAAGGCCGACAAGGACGTGATCGACGTCGAACAGCAGTACCTGGACGGCGTCATTACGAACGGCGAGCGCTACAACAAGGTCGTCGCGATCTGGTCTGAGGTGACCGACAAGGTGGCCAAGGAGATGTTCAAGGCGATGGACGAGCGCGAGAAATCGCTCGACGAGCTCAACCCGATCCTCGTCATGTCTGATTCCGGGGCGCGCGGCAGCGCGCAGCAGATCCGCCAGCTCGCCGGAATGCGCGGCCTGATGGCGAAGCCTTCGGGCGAAATCATCGAGACGCCGATTCGCGCCAATTTCCGCGAAGGCTTAGACGTGTTGCAGTACTTCGTCTCGACGCACGGCGCCCGCAAGGGCCTCGCCGACACGGCGTTGAAGACTGCCGACTCGGGCTACCTGACGCGCCGTCTCGTCGACGTCGCCCAGGACGTGATCATCTCCGAGCAGGACTGCGGCACGCTCAAGGGCATTACGGCGACGGCGATTGTCGAAGGCGGCGAGGAGATCGAATCCTTACGCGACCGCATCGTCGGCCGCACCTCGCTGGAGGACGTCATTGACCCGGTCGAGGGCCGCGTGATCGTCGAAGCCAACGAGGAGATAGACGAAGATCTGGCGGCGGAGATTCAACGCTCGGGCGTACAGCGTGTGCGCATCCGTTCGGTGTTGACCTGCGAATCCCGGCGCGGCTGCTGCATTAAGTGCTACGGCCGCAACCTAGCGACGGGGCGTCCGGTCGACATCGGCGAGGCCGTCGGCGTCATCGCCGCGCAGTCCATCGGCGAGCCGGGCACACAGCTCACGATGCGCACGTTCCACATCGGCGGCACGGCGCGTCTCGAAGAGTCATCCAAGCACGAGGCGCGTGTGGACGGTAAGATCAAGTACGTTGATCTGACGACCGTGAAGAATCGCAAGGGCGAGCGCATCGCGATGAATCGCAACGGCGCGCTCACGATCATCGACGAGCGCGGGCGCGAAGTGGCGCGCTACCAGATCGTTTACGGCGCTCACATTCAGGTCGAGGACGGCCAGCGCGTCCAACAGGACCAGCTGCTCGCGACATGGGATCCGTACACGTTCGCGATCCTCACGGAAGTTGCCGGTAAAGTCGCCTTCAAAGACTTGAAGGAAGGCGTGACGGTTGACGAAGAGGTTGACGAGGTGACGGGCCAGTCGCGCATGGTCGTCAAGGACTCGCCCGACGAGAAGAAACAGCCGCGCCTGGAAATCAGGAGCGGGACCAAAACGCTCAAGACGTACCAGATGCCAGTGCGGGCCAACCTGATGGTCTCGGACGGCGACGACGTGGAGCCGGGCGACGTCATCGCGAAGATCCCGCGCGAGACCACGAAGACCAAGGACATCACGGGCGGTCTGCCGCGCGTCGTCGAGCTCTTCGAAGCGCGCAAGCCTAGCGAAACCGCGGTCATGTCGGAAATTGACGGGACGGTGAAGCTCGGCCCGATCGCGAAGGGCAAGCGCAAGATCATCATCGTCGGCACCGACGGCGAGGAGCGCGAGTACGACATCCCGCGCGGCACGCACATCAACGTGCAGGAGGGCGACCGCGTCCGCGCCGGCGAGGCGTTGATGGACGGCCCACTCAACCCGCACGACATCCTGCGCGTGCTCGGTATGAACCGCTTGCAGGAATATATCGTCAACGAAATTCAAGAGGTCTATCGCCTGCAGGGCGTCAACATCAACGACAAGCACATCGAGGTCATCGTCCGCCAGATGCTCCGCTGGGTAAAGATTCGTGAGGTGGGCGATACGGAATTCCTGCTCGACGAGCAGGTCGACCGTTTCCGCTTCGCCGACGAGAACCAGCGGGTGAAGGAGGCGGGCGGCGAGCTGGCCCAGGCCGAGCCGCTCCTACTCGGCATCACCAAGGCTTCGCTCTCGACCGATTCGTTCATCTCCGCGGCCTCGTTCCAGGAGACGACGCGCGTGTTGACCGAAGCCGCCATCTCGGGGCGCGTGGATTACCTGCGCGGCCTGAAGGAGAACGTCATCATGGGCCGCCTGATCCCCGCCGGGACGGGCATGGAGTTCTACCGCAACGTGAAGGTCGAGCGCGACGAGACCATCGATCAAGGTGGGCGTGACCGCGACCTCGAAGATTTCCCTGAAATCGTCGGCGGCGTGGATGTGCCAATTCCGGCGACGACACGCACGGCTGTCGCAGCAGGCAGTGACGGCGAGGTAGGAGAAGAAGCCTAATTCCTCCCCTCCTGTCAATCAACCTAACGCGGGAGGATGTTTTCGTTAAACATTAAACTCGCAAAATCAAGACCGGCGCGGGCTACCGAGACCTCGCCGGTCTTTCGTTTCTATCTTCGGGCTTGAAACCGCCTGAGCCTCATGTCAATAATGTATTCTTGTGTCAGAAGAGCGAAAGCCTCAGGTGATAGTTATTTCAGGCCCGAACGGAGCTGGCAAGTCAACGCTCGCGCCCATGCTCCTTCGTGATGAGTTCGGACTCTTGGAATACGTAAATGCGGATACAATTGCGCATGGACTTTCAGCCTTCCAGCCAGAAAAAGCGGCCTTTGAAGCCGGACGTATCATGCTGAGGCGCCTTCAAAAGTTGTCTATGCAACGGGCCGATTTCGCTTTCGAGAGCACATTCTCCGGTCGGTCGCATGCCCCATGGCTGAGCCGCTTACGCAGAGGCGGCTATAACTTTCATCTTTTGTTCCTCTGGCTGCGAACTCCTGAGTTGGCGGTCCAGCGCGTAAAGGAGCGGGTAAGTAAAGGAGGACATGATGTGCCGGAAGCCATCATTCGCCGCCGCTACCAAAAAGGCCTACAGAACTTCTTTAAGGTCTACCGCCCTTTGGCCGATACGTGGGGGCTTTACGATAATTCTAGACCGTACGAACCTCTCTTCATCGCGACCGGTGAAGGCAATGATCCTCCGGTTGTCCATCAACAGGATTTATGGTCAACTCTCTGTGAGAAGATGCCATGAAGCAAAACCTCAAGCTCTCATCAAAGCTGTTCATTGAGCACGGCAAGGCTATCGAGGAGGTGCTGCGCCGCGCCGTTCGGGCCGCACTCCTTGAACACAAGCGCGCTGGTAATCCGATTTACGCATGGAAAGATGGCCGGGTAGTGATGATCCCACCTGAAGAAATCCTCACCGATGATCCAACTGAAGACAAAGCTTAGCAGTTGATCTTAACGAAAACGATACAAATCTGCATAGACAAGACCAGCCGAAGTAAGAAAGCTTGGTTGATCTTTTCACTGGCTTTCTGCGCGGCTCTTGTATGC
>CAYLJO010000367.1:0-4263 GCA_964383905.1 uncultured Blastocatellaceae bacterium | reverse complement strand
AATTTCACGATGGGTTCATCGGCGGCAGAAAAATCCTGGGCCGTTACGCAGGGCGCCACACTGGGATCGGTTTCCGATGAATCACCGCAACACAATGTTTCGCTGCGATCTTTCGCATTAAGTAAGTACGATGTAACTCGAGGCGAATATGCGGTGTTCGTCCGGGAGACGGGGTATCCCGCAGGAGACGGATGTTTTGAGTCCAGCATGCCGAAAGCGAGCAAGCGAGCCGACACGAGTTGGCGGAATCCTGGTTTCGATCAGACTGATCGTGACCCGGTCACGTGCGTCAGTTGGCAGGACGCGCAAGCTTATGTCTCCTGGCTGAATGCCAAGTTGCGTCGGCCGGGCGCGACTCCAGGTGACGGTCCTTATCGGTTGCCCAGCGAATCAGAATGGGAATATGCGGCGCGGGCGGGGACAACTACACGGTTCTGGTGGGGTGACGACGAGGGCAAAGCAGCCAATTACGCGTGGTACAAAAACAATTCCGGTGGTCAGACTCATCCGGTTGGATTGAAGCCTGCGAATCCGTTCGGTCTTTACGATATGGCCGGCAATGTCTGGCAATGGACGCAAGATTGTTATGCTGAAACCTACGTCAATGCATCGACGGATGGTAGTCCAAGGGAAGAGGGAAATAGTTGCCTCCGCGTCGATCGGGGCGGGTCGTTGCTTTACGCTGCGTGGCTGCTCCGCTCAGCCACCCGCGAGAGGAATCCCGCTGATTATCGGGACGTCATTATGGGATTTCGCGTGGCTAAGACGCTCACGCTGGAAGATCGACAATCGCAGCAGCCGTCGGCTGCGCGTGTACTTGATCTCAAGACATCAGACGGCACCGTGCTGAAGGCAAGCTACTTCGCCGCGGCCGCGTCGGGCCCGGGCGTGTTGCTGTTCCATCAGAGCAACCGGACGCGTAAGGAGTGGGAAGATATCGCCCACCAGCTCGCGGCGGCGGGAATCAACACGCTTATCGTTGACAGTCGCGGACACGGCGAAAGCGGTGGAAAGTCTGAGGCAAGAAAGCAGCAATGGGCTCTCGACCTTGACGCGGCGTTTCAATTCTTGATCTCCCAGCCGGAAGTGAAGCGCGATGTCATAGGCATCGGAGGAGCAGGGGTACTCGGCGTTGAGGATTCCGTCGAGACGGCGCGCCGCCATCCCGCCGAGGTGAAATCGCTGGTGTTGCTTTCCGGCGAGACCAACCGCGACGGTCTCGACTTTCTGCGCCAGGCGTCGCAACTGCCCGAGCTGTTCGTCGTGGCCGACGATGACGAGTACCCTCCCACGGTGGAAGTGATGGAACTGCTCTACGTCACCGCCTCAAGCCCAAGCAGGAAATTCGTGCACTACTCTGCGTCGCACGAAGCGCCCTGGCTTTGGTATGAACCCTTCGATGTCGGCAGAGTCCCCGCGGGCGGCGGCCACGGAACCGATATGTTCAAAGTCCATCCCGAATTGCCCGGCATCGTCGTGGATTGGTTTGTGACCACGCTGATCAAAACACCGGGTCACGCGCCGACGGACACTGTGGCATCTGCGTCGGTCATCAATCAAATTCAGACGCCCAGCGGAGTCGCCCAGGTCACGCAGCAACTGATTGAAGCGCGGCGTAAAGACCCGGACGCGCAGTTATTCCCGGAAGTCACCGTCAGCACCATCGGACAAGATTACATGCGCGCGGGCGAGCCGAAGTCAGCGGTCGAGGTCTTGAAGCTCAACCTCCTCGGTTATCCTGAATCGGCTGACGCAAACGAGACTCTCGCTGAAGCATATTTGAAAGACGGACAAAACGACTTGGCGCGACAGCACGCCGAAAGGGCCTTGGCGCTGTTGGATTCTCATCGGTTACCCGCATCATCCTGGACCGATACGGAGCAGTACCGCGGTGAGATTCGTCGCGGCGCGCAGCAGATACTCAAGAAGCTAAGTGAGAAACCGCGGCAATAAATCTCTCCAAAAGATTATGAACATCGATGTTTCGGTCATCATAGTGTTGCTGTGGGAAGTGAAGTTTCTGTTTATCACGCCGTTCCGCCCAACAAGACGCTGGAGCCGACCCGCCGATCGGATGTCTCCGAAGTAGCCTTCTCCGATCAGATTGAAGGCTGTTCGCGGCGGGCTGCTCAGCTCCGGCGTTGGGCCGACCATTAAGCGCACGTGAAGCCTTATGTCTTATAACTCCTCTGTGATCGCCGCTCGTCTAGTAATCCGTGCCGGTCATTTTGCTAAGCAAATTTACGAGCGCATGACGAGCTAGAGACCTCAGATGCGAAACCGAGGTCTCTAACCATGCTTTGAAGATCGCAGATAAATTGTGAACTCCTTGGTCGTGTTCGGCGCCATTTGGATGACCTCGGATTGTTCTTTCAGTCCACCCTTTCCGTAGTACCAATCTTCATAACCGGGCGCTGACACCTTCATCCTCAGCGGCGCGGATGGAATCAACTGTTGGAATTTCCCCTCCTCATTTAGACCAAACGAGAAATAGCTTTCTGGATTATTTTCACGGTAGAAAATTATCTCTGCTCCTTCCACTGGCCGACCCGTCTCTGCATCCTTTACTTGCCCAACCACCCGGGACGCCTTTGGCCCTAACCGCACCTCAACACCTTCGGCCACCTCCTTGTTGTGAACAGTGACCTTCGGTATAGACTCCTTATCACCTACAAAGAAGGCCATATATGCAGGGGGATAGCCCTCTTCTTCTTTGGAAGCATAGACTAGATGTGTACCAGTCGGGATCCCATCTAAGAAGAATCTTCCCTGTTCATCCGTAGTAGTGCGTGGTAGCGAGTTGGCCACCACCGGCTCATCGACCGGATCGATTTCAACGATCGCTCCAGAAAGCGCTTTGCCTTCCTGATCAAGTACCCGTCCTTCGATGGCTCCGAATACCGGACCGCTGTCAGCCGGCGCAGTCAGCGCTGAGAGCGTGCGCCGGGCAGATGGACGCATGGCCAAATGTGACATCTCCGCGGTTACTGCTAAATCGAGGTCAGCTGATTTAAAGCCTCCGACACGCACATAAGCATCCGCCCCACCTCCATTTTCCGTTTGTAGACTGCCCATATAAGTGATTCGTCCGGTGGGTACAATCCCCCATAGCACATATGTTCTCGCGCCAATCTGAGAGGGAGGCGGCAGCCTCCTGAGCAGCGTACGCACATAGGCATTCTCGTTAAGTACAGCAAAGCGCGCGAGGCCATAAGCCTCTGGAGCAATTTCGTCACCCAGGAGTTCGAGCAAGCGCGTCCTTGCGGCGTTACCAATGACCGCCCGGTCGACCTCCGCGTAAAAATCGTTCGACAAATGAGGTTCGTGTACGCTTTTCTCTAGTTGACGCTCAAGTGATTTTCTGCGCGCCTCACTCAATCGCTTCTGTCTTTCTCCATAAAAAGCTGTTGCGGCATCCCTCACGGAGGCAAGTACCATCGGACCCAATGGATTAACCGAAGCAGAGTTTACTTCTGCCGTAACGACAATGCTGTAGCGTTCGAATGAGGCTGGGCGTGCAAACTCTAGCCCGCCATTGCCATTGCCATCCGTATGCAGATCACCAACATGGATCGGCCTCTCACCCGTGGTCACGGCCCACACGGAGAAAACATGCGCGTCGGGCATGAGCGCCTGGGGCTCCGGCAAGCCCAAAACTGTCAGGCGCACGATACCGCCCGACGGTGTCGGATCGAAATACAAACTTCCATGGGCGTTAGGAACAAAGCAACGTAAGCGTACTCCCAGACGCTGACGAGCCTGTTGATCACCTACCTGCGGGACAACGGTCGATGCAGCACCGGCCAGAACGAAAGCAAGCAGGATAGCGATGCATCGATGCGCTGTACACAATTCTCGATGAATCATAAAGCGGCCACCTCTAGCTGATGAGTTTAGCAGAACACTTACCCAGATTATCATCAAATATGCGTTCAAGGTGCAAGAGAATAGCCGAAGCAGGTGTCGCCACCTGCTTCGGCTCCGGGTTATTAACCTGCACATCCTTCTCAAGCGCGGCGATCTGGTCCTTGAGGCAGATCGATAGACACTCCTCCATCCGCGAACCGGCGTCGCTCGTGACGACCCCGCCACCTAAAAGGATTTAATCCGCGTAAAAGGGTAAAGTGTGAGCAGAGCGTTTATTGGGCAAATCCTGCTATTGAGGTGATAGATTTTGCTCATGGTCTGGGTATCGTCCGTTATTAATACAGAATCTGAAAAAGCGGAAACGATAGTTTTTGATCAGCTAACTGCTCGCCGACT
>CAYLJO010000366.1:0-4269 GCA_964383905.1 uncultured Blastocatellaceae bacterium | reverse complement strand
TATGACGAAGGTTGATTTGAAGTCCCAGCAGACCGCCCCGTAGGGATCGAAGTGTTTGTCAAGTTTAAGATATAACGCCGCAAAAATTCCCAACAGCCTGTTGAACTGGATGTGTAATCTGGCTATAATAGCCTTACGATATAGGGCTGGCTGTTCATAATGCGCTCACCTCAAACTGGCAATGATGGTTACCGCCTCTGACTCGGAGACCCGGTCAGTGATTATCTTCTGCCCGATGGCGGTTTCTTTCACGAGCTTGGCAAGCGATTGGCATCACTCATTTCATTAACCTTGCGCCAAGGATACTTGCTCCTTATCTTCTGGGAGCAATTCACCTTTCTCCAAGTGCCTGATCCTGGTTGCGAAGCCCGCGGCATGGGGATCGTGTGTCACCATCACCACCGTTTTACCGAACTCTTTGTTCAGCCGCGCGAGCACCGTTAATATTTCGTCCGCCGAGTTGGCGTCGAGGTTACCCGTCGGCTCGTCCGCCAGAATCAGGTTCGGGTCGGTGACAATTGCACGAGCGATCGCGACCCGCTGCTCCTGCCCGCCCGAGAGTTGCCGCGGCAGATGTTCCAGGCGCTCGCCCAGGCCAACAAGGCTGAGCGCCGTTTTCGCGTGCTCAGACCGCTCTTTTGCCCGCAGGCTTGTTAGCCTAAGTGGCAGTTCGACATTCTCCAGTGCCGTGAGCACAGGGATCAGGTTGAACGACTGGAAGACAAACCCGATGTGCTCGTTTCGCCAGCGAGCGATTTTACGGTCGGGCAGCGCACACAAATCTTCGCCGAAGACTGCGATCTTGCCCTGGCTCGGTCGATCCATCGCGGCGATCAAGTGCAGCAGCGTGGATTTGCCGGAGCCGGAAGGCCCCATCAGCGCGACGAACTCTCCTTTGCGGATCGTCATCTCCACGTCCTTGAGCGCCGTCACCCGGAATTCGTCGCGGACGTACTCCTTCATCAGGCGTTTGGTTTCGACGGCGATCTCATCGCTCATACTTTTTAGCTCTCTCTCCGCTTAACCGGCTCTCCATCCTTCAAATCGGGTGGCGGGTTCACGATCAAATCCTCGCCGCCGGTCAAGCTGTCTTCAATCCCTACTCCCTGTGACGCGCTTCCCTTGGCCCTCGCCGGCCGACGGATGGCCTGAGCATCGATCATCAAAAACACTGCGTTATCCCTGATCGCAGAGGCCGGCGCAGGGAGCACCGATGTGCCATGGCACTTTCGCTCGCTGGCTGTCCTCTAAAAGGAAGGCGACGCGTTGGCATTCATCCCGCCGCAGGTAAGGGTCCTGGGCGCAGAATCCTGACCTTAACCTCAACTCCGGGGCCTGCTTCTTACGTCCCGCGGAGGGCTGCCAGAATCTCTTTCCTCGCCGCCGACCCCGCCGGAAGCAACCCGCCGATGCCGCCCACGACGACGGCGAATAGGACGCCGACAAGCATGATCAGCGGCGTGACCCGGAAGCCGACCGCCACCGTCCTCATCTGGTTGCCGACTGCCGTCGTGACGCCGTTCAAGGGCAGCACTAGAAGACATCCGAGCGCCCCCCCCAGGGCGGCGAGCAGCAACGACTCAATAAAGAAACTCATCAGGATGCTGCCGCGCGAGAAGCCGAGCACCCGCAGCGTGCCGATCTCGCGCGCCCGCCGCGCCACCGCCGCATACATCGTATTCATCGCCGCGAAGCTGCTCCCGACGGCCATGATGATCGAGACGAAGATGCCCATGAAGAGCAAGGGCGCCGCCGAACCGGTTTGCGAGTCGTAGTACTCCCGCTCGGTTCGCGCCGACACCGCCAGGCGCTGGTCGCTCCGTAGCCCGTTGATGAGCGCCGGCACGCTGCCCGCGTCTTGTGCCCTGACTAAGGCAGAACTGAGCACATCCGCCCGATTGAGATCACCGCTCGCCTGGTTCAGGTCAGCCCAAATCTCGCTGTTGACCGCCGAGTCGCCCCCGTCCATGACCCCGACCACCGTCCAGTTCCCGCGCCCGAAGAAAATCTGCCGGCCCATCTGCGCCGACGGATTTCTCTCGGCGACCGACTTGCCCACCACAACTTCACGCCGGCCCGGCTCAAACCAGCGGCCTTGCACCATCTTCAAATTGTCACGCAGCTCGATGCCCGGCGGCGTCAGCCCCCGCAGTGTGATGTTGACCCCATCGGATGCGTTATCGTTCTCCAGATTCACGATGCTGAACAGTTCTAAGGAGGCCAACGGCTCGCCGGTAGCGTTGCGCGCGATGCCCGGCTTGAACTTCAGGTCCTGGAATTGGGCGCGTGTAAAATTGCTGGCCAACTCGGAATTAGATCCCTGCCGGGTGACCAGCACGTTGAGCGGGCTGCCGGTCGCCCGGAACGCCGCCCGCATCCCCGCCACGAGCGCCATCACCAGCAGCAGGACGGCGACTGTCAGGCCAATACCGAGAGCGGTCATGAGCGTAGCCGCCTGACGAACTCTCAGGTGACGCAGGTTGTAGGCCAGAGGGATCGTCATGAGCAACCTCAATCATTCGCACGGAGGGCGTCCAGAACGGATGTCCGCGCCGCGCTATAAGCCGGCACGAAGGAACTCACTACGCCGATGACAATCGCCACCCCGAGACAGAAGAGCGCGACGGTCGGTTGGAGTTGCAACGTCTTGAGTTGCTGAATGAAGGCCGGGGCCTGACGCACGACCCCGCACGCCAGTATGGCCAACGCACAGCCCATCGCCCCACCGGCGAGCGAAACCAGCCCCGCCTCGCCGAGAATGATGCCCATGATCGCACCCGGCGTGAAACCCAAACCCTTCAGGATGCCGATCTCGTGGACGCGCTCGCGCGCCGCCATCGCCATCGTGTTGCCGGAAACTAACAGGAGGGTGAAGGTCACGGCGGCGCAGACGAGCAGCAGAAATGCCTTCACGTTGCCGACCAGAGACAGGAAGCCGAGTTGGAACGCCCGCTCCGATTCGGTCTTGGTCTGCACCGGCGAGTTGCGAAACTGATCGTCAACGGCTCGCGCGATGCGGGCGACTGAGTCGGGGCTGTCGGCGAGAATGGTGAACGCGCCCGCGAAGTCGCGGCGCGACAGCGGCAGGCTCTCGAATAGATATTCGAGGTTGAAGTAGAGCGTTTCATCGCTGCCCTCGGCGTCATAGATGGCGCGCGTGGTCAACTCCAGATCGACCGGGAAGACGTCACCTCGCAACGTGACCCGGTCGCCCAGCTTGATGCCGTATTTGTTAGCTATGGCCCTGCCGACCATGCAGGCCGTCCGCTCCTGCCGGAAGGCCCTCTTCTGGTCTTCAGGCACTCGATATTCCGGGTACAGGGAGAAGAAACGCTCGGGCTCTACGGCCAGCCGCGCGAAGAAGTTCTTCGGCTCTTTATAGACGCCGCCGAACCACTGCCAGACCATCACCTCGCGCACGCCCGGGGCTTGCCGAATCTTCTGCCGGTAAGAGATCGGCATCGGGAAGATCACCGCCACCTTGTTCCGGGTAATGACGCGCAGCGCCTGCGCCGGGGTCTCTTCAGTGCTGATGTAGAGCGCGTTGTACATCGCTAGCAGGACGCCCAGCAGACAGAAGGATGCCGCGATACTCCCGACGGTTAAGACGGTGCGCCGGCGGTTGCGAAGCGTGTTCTTAATAATTAGGGGTAGATACTTGAGCATCGTTTTTCTGACGGCGAATCTATACCTTTCAGGTCAGTGCTCGTAACATCACGCTATCGGGCACGAGATGAACAAGCACGAGCGCGAGCTTTGTTAGTGCTCTTTCGAATCGCTTCAACCGGCTGTAGAAATCGATCCTGTTACCGATGCGCATGCTTTGCAACACCGCCACTCAGCGGCGAAAGTTTTGTCCCGGGCCAGCATCTGCGCTTCTTTGATTAAGGACGAGGCGAGATCCATTGACCGCCGCATCCGGCCCGGCGGGCTTTGCTCCGCTTCGGCCGACCGCGGGTCAGTGGCCTTGCCCGACGCCGTCGCTTGCTTGTTATGTCCTTTGCCCCTAGTTTCTCGACCGCCTACGGGCCGCCGCCTCAGGAGTCCGGATGATGAACTCATCCGGACTCCCTAACCTTGACGTGAGCCTTCATAGTCAACACTGACTATAACCGACCTCCCCCACCATAGTCAATACTGACTATGCCTGGACCCCCGCGGGCCAAGTTGCGCCTGGGGGTCATCACCCGCACCAAACCTGGCTATCTGCTGTCACGGATCTTGGAGCGGCTGCCTTTCAGATCTGCCTCACCGTGGGTTTGATCATCC
>CAYLJO010000365.1:0-4286 GCA_964383905.1 uncultured Blastocatellaceae bacterium | reverse complement strand
TAGCTCTGCCGACTAAAAAGCTCGCAAAAGGAGGAGAAGAAATTGATGGTCGATGAGGCGCACAATCTTCTCCTCACTTCAACAGCGCGACGAGCGGACAATTGTTCAATACCCGCCGCGCCGCCGGCCACCGATTAATGCCGTGGACATTGACTTCTGGCGGCGGCCGGCGCCGTCGGCGGTAATTGGCTGTGGCGGCAACGAACGGGGCCGTTTAACAACGCCGAGCGGCTGACGACCCGCTCCCGCCCAGATGCGATGATCTCAGTTCTGCTTTTCATCCCGCCCCGGCTGGCTTTTCCGATGGCGACCGCATAACCGGCGATCACAAAGCCCGCCGGTGTCGGCGTGGTATTCGTCCGACCGTTGATCGCCGTTCGGAACTGGTCCCCGACCCTGCCGAGCCGGAATTCATCATCGCCGAGAGCAAAAGTCGCGGCTGAAGTAACCGTGTTGATGTTCGTGGCGGTGAATGTCCCCTCAATTGTGTCAAGGATGACCTGCTGCCTGAGGGCCGCGGTAAGCACGGGTGTGCCATCTTGAAACGAATCGGGGTGGCGAAATTACCGGGCGTGTCATGCATGTAAATGGTGGTCGTACCCGTGCGGTTCACGATTCGCAGCGCGCCGTTGTTGATCACGCGCGTCGTCCTGGCCTCGGTGAAGAAGGTGAAACGCGCCGTGGTTTCGTTCGGCGGGCCGGTGTTGAAGATCCCGTCCACGCCGTTCAGGAAAGAGAGGTAGCCGTACTGATTGGAGGTGGTCGGGGACGGGTTCATGACCTGCCCGACCAATTCCAGTGCGACGTCGCCCTTCGGAGTTTTGATCCTGGAAGCGCCCTCGTCACGTGTGTATACAGGAGCGGACATACTCGCCAGAATAGCGAAGGCAATAGAGACGATGAGAGAAGTCTTAAGCTTGTACATGGGAAATCTCCTTTCTGCTGAGCCATCATTGATGCCCCTTAAATGCGAGGCGGATTGACGTTTAAGACAGAACACTGGCTATCGTGCCTGTCACTTATGAATCTGGGGAAGGCGCTTACTGTTATCTGTGCTTTACCCCTCCGCTTACCATGCTTTACGTCAGGTTCGCCAGGAGCGATACGGCGCAGATCAAAAACCGTCTCTCAGGCGTCTCCGACCAGTGGAGTCGGCCTGCTTCGACGAGAACGTAGATGGCGCGCGTGCTTGTCAAAGCTACCGCCGCGGCCTCATCCGGTGTGACCATCGCGACCTCCGCGGCACACTCCGCGCACCAGGTGAGAACCGCCCCACCACGCCTTTTGACAATCAGAACCTCGTCGATCTCGACCTGGACTTCTGTCCTTTTCGTCCTTCTCATGGGTCCTTTCGGGAATCGTCATGAGGTAAGGTTGGGTGCACCTTTCACCGCTCAGCCCCCGATCAAATCCGTTGAACAAACCACTGATCGGTATTACAATGAGCGCCGCGACCGGGGCCTCGGAGCGCGACCCCGACCTCTTCCGTCTCACCTCGTGGCAGACAATGCTACAAAGTGGTGATAAAAGTCTTAACAGAACGCTGACAGCCCGTTGACAAAGCGTTGACAAAGTTCTGACGGCCCAGATGAGCACTCAAACCAGACGCTTATACGAATTCGGCCCTTTCCGCTTAGACCCTTCTGAGCACCTTCTGTTGCGCGACGGGAAGCCCGTGCTGCTCACGCCGAAAGCCTTTGAGACCCTTGTGGTGCTTGTCGAAAGAAGCGGCCACCTGGTAGAGAAAGACGATTTGATGAAAAAGGTGTGGCCGGACGCCTTTGTTGAAGAGGTCGGTCTCGCGCGTAATATTTCGGCCCTCAGGAAGGCCCTCGGCGAAGGGCCCGATGAGCATCAGTACATCGAGACCATCCCCAAGCGCGGCTACAGGTTTGTCGCACGCGTCAGGGAGCTGAGTGATGAAAATGCTGACCTGCTTGTCGAGAGACACATTCGAGCACAGATCATTGCCGAAGAAGAGATCATCTCAAAGGAGGAGCCTGGACAGGCGGGGTCAGGAAATGAAGCGACGGCAACCAGTCACAGCGGGATCGCGGCACCTGAAAAGGATTCAGCCGCCGATCTGACATCAGGCGGTGAGAATCAAGTTAGTAGGATCAAACGCCACAGGCGATTGGCGCCGGCGGCGCTGTTGCTCATCGCCGCCGCGGCCGTTATCACTTACTCCCGCTTCACCGGAGCTAAGAAGATAGATTCAATAGCGGTCTTACCGTTTGTTAACGCCAGCGCCGACCCAAACACGGAATACCTTTCCGATGGCATCACCGAGAGCACCATCAACAGCCTCTCACAATTATCCGGCTTGCGAGTTGTGCCGAGAACCACGGTTTTTCGCTATAAGGGACAGCAGGTGGATCCGCAAAAGGTCGGGCGCGACCTCGGGGTGCGCGCGGTGCTGACGGGGAGGGTGATTAAATTGGACGACACCTTCCATATCCAGACTGAGCTGGTCGATATTGCGAATGATTCACAACTCTGGGGCGAGCGGTATGACTGGAAGCCCTCAGACATCATCGCGGGGCAGCAAGAGATCGCGACGCGTATCTCAGAGAAGCTGCGGCTCAGGCTGACGGGCGAAGAGCAAAAGCGATTGACCAGACGCTACACCGAGAACGCCGATGCCTACCAGGCGTATCTCAAGGGCCGCTACCACTGGAACCAAAGGACCGAAGCGGGGCTCAAAAAGGCCGTCGAGTACTTCCGGCAGGCGATCGAGATCGATCCGACCTACGCCGCAGCCTACTCCGGGTTGGCCGATTCTTTAACAGGACTCGGGTACTCCAGCTACCTGGCACCTAAAGACGCATTCCCGCAGGCGAAAGCGGCGGAGGTGAAGGCGCTGGAGATAGATCCTATGCTTGCCGAATCCCACACCTCGCTGGCCTATGCCAAGCTCTATTACGATTGGGGCTGGCCGGGTGCCGAAAGAGAATTCAAGCGCGCCATCGAGATCAATCCGAACTATGCGACTGCGCACCATTGGTATAGCGTCTATTTAACAGCGATGGGTCGGCCGGATGATGCCTCCAGAGAAATAAGGCGGGCGCAGGAACTCGACCCGTTTTCGCTCATCATCAACACAGATATGGGATTTGAGTTGTATTACAGCGGGCAGTACGAACAGGCGATCAAACAATTACGGGCGGCGCTTGAGATGAAGCAAGATTTCCCGCTCGCTCATCTATGGCTCGGGCGGGCCTATCAGGAAAAAGGGATGTACGCGCAAGCCGTCGAGGAGTTTAAAAAGGTGGAAACCGTCATTCACGGTTGGCCGGTAACAATCGCCGCCATCGGATACGTTGACGGGGTGTCAGGCAACAAAGGCGAAGCCCGGAAAGTTCTGGATGAGTTAAGCGAGTTATCAAAGCAGGAATACGTGACGCCTTACGGTGTGGCGTTGGTTTATGCCGGCCTTGGTGAAAAGGAACAAGCGCTTCATTGGCTGGAAAAGGCCTATCAAGACCGCGCCAACTGGCTGGTCTGGCTGAAATTGGACCCGCGATGGAGTAGCCTGCGCTCCGACCCGCGGTACGCAGACTTAGTGCGGCGCGTCGGCCTCGATGAGCGCTAGTACGGTTTATGGTCCGTGGCAATAATTGGTTTAAATCGAGCGATGCGTCTACGTGGTTTCAATTGTCAGGTTAACGAGCCGGAGATGCAATCTGACTGTGCATGCGACATAATTCGCTGATGCGCACCTCCGCCCCTCTTTACCGCCGTCATCTGGACAAGCACCAGGCTTCCTCTCAGCTTTCGGGGTCAACGCATCACACTTCCAGCCAAGAAGGCGCCTGTCCACAGGTCGCTGATTGATCTGCATATCACGAATTGGTTGATGATCTTCTCACAATATCATCAAAAGCCAGGAAGATATAAATAATGATCACCAGAGAAAAGGCTGAGGCTGAACAACTTAAAAAGCAGGAAGATGTTAAAAGGGCGCTCAAACAGACGGCCACCCGTAAAGAGCCGCCCGAACGAGTCGTCGAAACAGGGCAAAAAGTGTGGCTCGGCACCTACGCGCTAATTCTGCTCGGGCTCGCCGGCCTCTACTACCTTCTCAGACTGGGCATTATCCCTTTCGTCGCCATCTACTCCAGATTCTTCCAGAGGCTTACGCTGGGGGCGATGGCCATCGTGCTGGTTCTGGCCGCGGCCAAGGCCGTCGACATCTTTCTGATCGGCCCCATCGACAGCGCCGCTTCCCGCTACACCCTCAAACGGGTTCTTAATTTGGTCGTCGGCCTCGTGGTCGTCTTCATCAT
>CAYLJO010000364.1:0-4291 GCA_964383905.1 uncultured Blastocatellaceae bacterium | reverse complement strand
AGATGGGGTCATTCTTATAGGAGTCAACGGCCGGCATGCCGAGGCTCATGTTGACCACACGGATGTTGTAGCTCGAACGGTTGTTCATGACCCAGTCCAGAGCGCTCAGCACGGCCGAGGTGGTGCCCTGCCCCTGTGAGTTGAGCACGCGAAGATTGATCAGATTGGCGTTCGGCGCAATACCGAGGTAAGCGGCCTGGGAGACCCGGCCGTTGCCGGCGGCCAGTGAAGCGACGTGGGTGCCATGACCGTAGGGGTCGTCCGTGCGACCTTCACCTGTAAAGTCCTTCTGCTCGACAACGCGCAAGGTACTGCTTTTATCGAGGAACGCGACGTGATTGGTATCGATACCCGAATCAAGGATGGCGATGCCGATGCCGGTCCCGTCCAGGCCCGTGACGTTGATGCCACTGGTGTTGCGGACGGCATCAGCGCCGGTGGTCAGCGAAACGTGACCGAGCGTCTGAACCGGCCTATCCGTAGAGATGTACTGTACTTCGCTAAAGGCTGCGAGGTATGGGACAAAACTTGCCGGCACCTGGATCGGCCACATGCTGAAGTACTTGAATCTCTGCTTCGCCTTGCCATTGACGCGGACGGCCGTCTGAAGCCGGTTAGATAGTCTGCCGCTGAAATGAAGGATCACCTTAACGTCGGCTTGGCTGCCGCTGAGGATCAGATCACGCAGATCAGGGGATACTTTATTGGCCCAGGATTGGGACGAGACACTCCCGACCGCCTGTGCCCAGGCAGGATCTGTAATACAGACACCCAGGCACAACGAAAGTAGCAGGGCGAGGGCGGTGAACCTTGCAATGATAGGAGAACGTTTGGTCAGCTTCATCTCACAGTTCCTTCATAATCGGTAGAATTGCCGGTTACGAATTGTGGCCGCACGCACAATCGGTGGAACCCATTGCAAAGTTCGGTCCGCTGACGGCATGAACTTGCAAGTGGTTGAGATGCTTTAGTTTGGACTTTTTATTCCGGGGGAGTATGTCTAGGGGAGATGACCGGACAGGTCAGGTTGAGAGTGGATGTCTCTCAAATTGATCGAATCACCGGACGGTAATGACCCTAGAACTACTTAAAGCCGTTTGGATGATCACCATCCTTGAAATGAGTTAGAAGAGGTAATTTCAACGAGCCTAAACGCGCAATTCAGTCCAACGCATCTCTGTGATCTGGACAGCGACCATACATCCGTGCTACGGGTTCTCTTCATTGACCGGTAGTGCCGCACCGCTCGCTTTTGAGCGCCCCAGTCCTCAGGAGTTTTGCGGCGGCTTATCGCCCGGCTCCCCAGCCGCCGTGCTTCAGTGGGTTTTCGCTAACTCGGTCAAGAGCCGTTTCAACCGCATCCGTATCTCCCTCGGCAGCGCCTCAAACTGGATGCCGAACCCGCGCTGCGGGTCAATGTGCACCACCGTCCCCGCTAACTCCAAGGACTCATTGATGCGCTCGACCGTTAAGCGCAGCCGGACGCGCGCGCCGACCTGGATGCGGCCCTGGGCGGCCTTCGGTGGCATGATTCGTGCGCCGCCTAGGCCGATGTCACGCCCCACCCCGCGCTCGACCACTACTTGTGGCGCATCTTCAAGCGTGAATTCGACCGGCACGTTGAGCGGGTAACGGGGCTGACCCCTCCGGTTATCGCTCCACTGGAAATCGGTCTCAGACGCCTTGTCATTGGAAGCATCGTTCTCTTCAATCATGGTTTGCCTGCTCCGCTAAAGTTGCCCATCCGGCAAGTGCAAGGCAGAGCGTGCCTCTGAGGTGAGAGAATAAAGCCTTCACCATCAGTCAGGCCGGTTAGTGCCTTTTCGATCATCGTAGAGTTTGCCCGTGCCGGTCAAATCCCTCCATGCTCCGCCTGATTGAGGCTTATTGTAGATGCCCTGATCCTTGAGTTCCATGATCCGCGTGAGGCCAGGACAGCCTGCCCGTGATAGTTCACCGGATGAGCCAAGCCGCCGCCGCGACAGCAGGGAAAGGAGCGGCGGCTGCGTCCTCCGGGCACAGGCAACGATCCGCGCTAACACTGAGAAGCTGATTGTGCCCATAAGGGTACTGAAAGCGTGAGGCTGTGTTCTCCGGGCGAGAGGTCAGCCGCCTCATCTTCCGCACCGACTGTGGTCACTCTGCTTATTGCTGCCCGGCGATGCCCGTCGCCTAATAGGCGACGGCCTGCCACTCCCAGCCACCGCGCTTCACATACACCCGGGTGTAGCGGTATCGGCCGCTCGTGTCCTGCCCCTTGTATTGGCCTTTCTGTGTCAAGCGACCGGTCCGCGGTCGAAGTAGGCGGTGTCGCTCTTGACAGCGGGGGCGGCGCGCTCGTCCTCGATCTGCCCCAGTACCTGTTCCGGGTAGGGGCCGAGCGCCGTTTTCTCGCCGACCGGTTTTCCTGCTCGAGCTTCTTGATTGGTGTTTGGCCGAAAGCCAGTAATGACGTTGCCATCACCGGCACACTAAGTCCAAGGATGCGCTTCATCGATGAGTCTCCCTTCTAACTTGTTCGCCATCGCCAGCGTGAGGGGCGTGTTGCCCTGGGCGAGCACTGCGCCGGGCGAGCCTGATCACCGGTCGCGCCGCCGAAGCCGTGAACCAAGTCGAGGGCGCGCACCAGCACGACCGCGTGTTTGAGGGTGTTTGGATTTCGGCCGTGTTATTTGTCTTCCAGTACCCTACAACGGCGCGCAGCCGATCGTGTCGCTCGAGGGTGGCACACTGCGCGGCTTCGAGGCGCTGGTGCGCTGGCGTCACCCGGAACTCGGCTTCATCTCCCCCGCGGATTTCATTCCCGTCGCTGAAGACACGGGACTGATCATCCCGATCGGCGCCTGGGTGCTGAGGGAGGCCTGTCATCAGATGCGCCGGTGGCGGGAGGCGTTCCCCGCCGATCCGCCGCTGTTCATGAGCGTTAATCTTTCCGGCAAACAGTTCGCTCACGCCGGTTTGATCGATGAGGTGGCCGCTATTCTGCGGGAGACGGGGCTTGACCCCCGGAGCCTGAAGCTGGAGATTACAGAGAGCGTCGTGATGGAGAGTATCGAAACGGCGACGGGGATGCTCAAAGAGTTGCGGTCACTCGGCGCGCAGTTGAGCATCGATGACTTCGGCACGACCGGTCACACCTGGCACGACAGAGAGGTCCTGCTCGCCCTTCTGCCTTTAGTCATCCTCGTCGGCCTCTTACCGATCAAATTCCCCCTCCCTAGTAGATAGGGTCACGGGTTACAAATATTCTGCTTTGAAATCACTTGTCACTCACTTTCTTCAACCTCCGGCTGATCTTCCGGCCGTGCTTGTCCCTCCTAACGGCAATCCGCTGTACGTAAACCCGAGTCGTCGAGACATGCCGATGCATCAGCGCCTCCTCTGGTCTCCGTGATCGACCCGCTCTCCTCGGCCACCATCCGCGCGAACGAGTGCCTCAATTGGTGCAGGTGGATCTGATCGATCCCGGCCAGGCGCGCGTACCCCTTCAGATTCTGCGCGAAGGCGTGCGATAGTAGCGGCGTACCTGGCTTCCCCGCCCTATCATGACGCGTCCACAAAGGGGCATCCGACTTCAACGCGTGCAACCTCTCGCATGATCTGAGGTAATCCAAGAGGGCATCTTTAACTTCAGGGCTGCCGACCTCTCTGGCCACATAGTCCCCGCCCTTGATCTTGCACCGAACGAGCAGGTGATCCTCTTCGAATTCGAGGTCTTTACCTCTGAGGTGGATGACCTCAGAGCGGCGCATGCCCGTCATCACGTAGAAGAGCAAGAGCGCGTAGTCGCGCTTGCCGACCACATCACCCGCGGCTGCCTTCTCAGCGACCACTTCGATGAGCGCACTGAGTTCCTTATCCGAAAGGGCCTTGGTCGCTTCCGTCTGGACGAACTCATCGGACAGGTGCAAGAGTTGTATGGGGACGGATTGAGGCTGTGACATTTGGTTGGCAGGTCCATTCGGCATCCGGGCATGAAACGCCTCCGAAGCACCCATTACCGGGCCTAGCCGTGGCATACCGCTTCTCCCCGTGTTACCGAGTTGATGCCCGCGCGCGCCGCCTCTCGCGCTCACTGCTCGCAGAGCGGATGGCGCCGGGCAGTTTCTCGATGAGCCTTCCGGTAATTTGATTCACGTGGATCACGTTACTACCCGGTCTATTGTAAAACAATGTTTAAAACTTTACAAAACAGTTGGTCGGCCGATATAATCTTCTGGTCTTTATGGCGTCACTTGCCATGGCAGGTGACGCCAGGCTGCTATACCGCAGGCCAGTATATCTTTTACAC
>CAYLJO010000363.1:0-4302 GCA_964383905.1 uncultured Blastocatellaceae bacterium | reverse complement strand
TCATTAATTAGTTTCGGGTTCGAGTTCAGCATTTCTCTTTAACCCGAAACTCGAAACTTCAGACTTGAAACTTGGGATCTTAATTTCCGGACGCGGCTCAAACATGCTCGCGCTGGCCGAGGCTGTGCGCGACGGTCGCATCCCCGGTACTGAAATTGTGGTCGTCGTCAGCGATCAGGCCGGGGCGGCAGGTCTGGCACGCGCGGCGGAGCGCGGCCTCAAAACGCTCGTCATTACCCGCCGCGGACGCACGCGCGTAGAGCATGACCGCGAGATCGTCGCGGCCTTGCGGGCACACGAAGTTGATCTGGTCTGTCTCGCTGGTTACATGCGGCTGCTCTCGCCAGAATTTATCGAAGCCTATGGCGGGCGCATACTCAATATTCATCCGAGCCTACTCCCGGCTTTCCCCGGCCTTGATGCGCAACGACAGGCCCTTGAGTACGGCGTCAAGTGGAGCGGGTGTACCGTCCACTTCGTTGACGAGACGTTGGATGGCGGCGCGATTATCGCGCAGCAACCCGTCCCCGTTTATGACGGCGATACGGAGGAAGCTTTAGCAGCGCGCATCCTCGTTGAAGAGCACCGCCTTTATGCGGAGGTGGTCGCCCGTATAGTGCGCGGAGATTACGAGATGCGCGGCCGGCGTGTTATTTATAACCGCGGGGAGAAGGCGTGACGGGGATAAACATGACGGATGAAAATAGACGTGAGACCCCTCTGCGCTATTTATCCCGGTAGAATTGATGTGATATGACGATTGACGAACAACTGGCATACCTGCGCAAAGGTACGGTGGAGATCATCCGCGAGGAGGACTTGCGTGCGAAGCTGGAAAAGGCGCGCGCGAAGGGCGCGCCGCTACGCGTTAAGCTCGGCGCCGATCCGACCGCGCCGGACATACATCTGGGACACACCGTGGTGATCCGCAAGCTCCGCGCGTTTCAGGAACTGGGCCATATAGTGATCTTCCTGATCGGGGATTTCACGGGGATGATCGGCGATCCGTCGGGAAAATCCGCCACGCGCCCGCAGCTCTCGCGTGAAGAGATCGCGGCCAATGCCGAGACCTACAAGAAGCAGATCTTCAAGCTGCTCGACCCTGAGAAAACAGAGATCAGATTCAACTCGGAGTGGATGGACCGGATCGGGGCCGCGGGCTTCGTACGTCTGGCCTCACACGTTACGGTGCGACAGATTTTGGAGCGGGACGACTTTCAGAAACGGCTCGCCGAGAACCGCCCGCTCGCCTTACACGAAGTCCTCTACCCGCTCGTGATGGCTTACGATTCGGTCGCGCTCGAGGCGGATGTTGAGTTGGGCGGCAGGGACCAGAAGTTTAACATCCTGATGGGGCGAAGCCTTCAACGCGAGTACGGGCAGGAATCTCAGGTCGCCGTGATCATGCCGCTACTTGAAGGCACGGACGGCGTGCAGAAGATGTCAAAGAGCCTGGACAACTATATCGGCATCAACGAGCCGCCGTCGGAGATGTTCGGCAAAGTGATGTCCATCTCCGATGAACTGATGTGGCGGTACTACGAGCTCTGCACCGACGCCGGCCTGCCGGAGATTAATAAAATGCGGGCGGCCGCCGAGGGCGGGCAGCGCAGCCCGCGCGATCTCAAAGCGGAACTGGCCCGGCGCATTATCACTGACTTTCATTCGGCGAAGGACGCGAGCGAAGCGGAAGAAGAGTTTAACCGCGTCTTCCGCAACAAACAGGCGCCGGATGAAGTGGAAGAGCGTACGCTTCCGCCAGGCACTTGGGATTTGCGGCACTTACTAGTAACAATCGGACTAGCGGGTTCAAAGGCCGAAGCCCGTCGCTTAATTGAACAGGGCGGCGTGTATCAAGATGGCGAGCGCTGTTCTATAGTCAATACCGCAACTATGTGGAAAGAGGGTATGTCAACTGTTATTAAGGTTGGTAAGCGGCGCTTTGTACGTGTACTGTTTAAATCATAAGAAACGAATGATTATCAGAGTTTTCGATCAAGAGTGAGATATTGTTAGCCTGCCTGATAGTCCCGGAGGGACGTCATATTTATAGCACTTGTGAGGAAGAACAGACCGCAGCTCCAGAGGAGCGACATGTTCTATACGGGAGATGTGATCTAACGGCATGACATGCCGCTCCTCCGGAGCTTGGATTCTTATTCCCGCCTTGGACTATAAATATTACGCCCCGCTGGGGCTCAGAGCTTGTCCGACAGCATCCATTTATAATTCGGGGCTGGGTTAATATGGGAGTTGCCTTTCCAACCTTCATTCTTAAAGCAAGACTTTTAAACCGGTGATATACAACGATAATTGACGCTGCACGATTGGTCTGTTAGTCTGGTTTGTTTATGGCAGAACCATTATTTCCGACCATCTGAAAGGTTGTATTAAAGAATGTCTCGTGAAGTGTTTATCCTCGGCGGGAAAAGGACGCCGATGGGCGAGTACGTGGGCGCGTTGAAGGATATTTCGGCGATTGATCTCGGCGCGATTGCCGCCCGCGGGGCGCTTGAGGCGACGGGCGTCGCCCCCGAAGAGATTGATCACACGATTATCGGCAACGCGCTACAGACCTCAGGCGATGCCATCTACGGCGCGCGCCACGTCGCGCTGAAAGCCGGCGTACCGTTTGACCGCCCGGCGCTGACCGTCAACCGTCTGTGCGGCAGCGGGATTCAATCAATCATCTCCGGCGCCCACATGATCCGGCTCGATGAGGCGCAGACGGCTCTCGTCGGCGGCATGGAGTCGATGTCGCAGGCCCCTCACGTGATTCGCGGCGCGCGCTCGGGCTTTGCCCTGGGCCAGGGTAAGCTCGAGGACAGCTTGATGGTCGCGCTGCTCGACACTTATTGCAACACGCCGATGGCCGGGACGGCGGAAAACCTTGCCCGCAAATACGAGATCTCGCGCGAAGAGCAGGACGCTTACGCGCTGCGCTCGCAGAAGGAGGCTAAACGCGCGCAGGATGCAGGCGTTTTTGCCGAAGAGATCATCCCTGTCGAGATCAAGACGCGAAAAGGGACGACACTCTTTGACCACGACGATCACATGCGACCGGAAACGACCCTCGAAGGTCTCGCGAAGCTGCGGCCGGCTTTCAACAAAGATGGGTTTGTCACAGCGGGCAATGCTTCCGGTATTGTCGACGGCGCGACGGCGCTCGTCATCGCAAGCGAAGATTACGTTAAAGCCAGGGACGTGAAGCCCTTGGGCCGCATCGTGAGCTGGGCCTACGCCGGGGTCGAACCTGAGATCATGGGTATCGGCCCTGTCCCCGCCACGCGCAAAGCGCTTGAGAGGGCGGGGCTGAAACTCTCAGATATTGATCTGATTGAAGTCAACGAGGCTTTCGCCGCGCAGTACCTGGCTGTGGAAAAAGAGCTCGGGCTGGATCGCGCGCGCACCAACGTCAACGGCGGCGCAATCGCGCTGGGGCATCCGCTCGGCGCGTCGGGCACGCGCCTGGTGCTCACAGTGCTCAAGGAGCTCGCGCGGCGCGGGCAGCGCTACGGCCTAGCCACCGCGTGTATCGGCGGGGGACAGGGCATCGCGCTCATCTGTGAAAGAATTTAATCAGAAGCCAGGAGGTCAGAATTAACCGAAGCAGGGATCACGCATATTCTGGCGCCCGCCTCCGAAATTCTGATTTTCATATGAAATCCAAAATATTGAGCGTGCGAAACCTTGCGGCTGATTCCCTGCTCTTGAGCTAAATGCTGATTCATCTCAGCTTTATGCTCAATCTCGCCATCCTTTCCGATGAGGCACAATTGTTGCTGATTCTGGCTTTTCCGGATGTCGTACAGTGAACAGCGCGCTGCCTGAATTGCAATTTCCATTCTCTGTAACGCTTATGTAAAGCGTATCCGGCATGATGGAAGCTTGTTTCTACTCTCGGGATCATTGCTCGGCGCATTTCTATCGAATCAAGCAGTTCAACAGCGTTCTCGAAAATCGAAGGTAAATTTCCGCGTGTTAAGCCGCGTGGGCGATAATTTCAACCCTTTTGCTGATTTTAAGGAGTTCCCCAGTATGTTTAAACTTCTCCGGTTCTTTCTCTTCGCGCTCACGTTCGTGATGATGAGTGTGGCGGCTCTTGCTCAGACTTCAGTGACCGGCGCGATCGGCGGTTTGGTTAAAGATCCGCAGGGCGCGGTCGTCCCAAACGCCGCCGCCACGGCCCGTAATATCGAGACCAACAAAGAAAACACCGCCACCGCCGATAAGGAAGGGCGCTTCCTTATCGATCAGCTTCAGCCCGGCACTTACGCTGTCACAATCAACGCGCAGGGCTTC
>CAYLJO010000362.1:0-4313 GCA_964383905.1 uncultured Blastocatellaceae bacterium | reverse complement strand
AGCTGAGCTATATGACATTCAACTCTGTTGATGCTCTAAACCGAGAATTGCTGGAATCAATACGCTTAATTTCGTATGTCGCTGATACTGAAACGCCTACGTTGAAATCAATCATCATCTGCGCCAACTGCTCCCCATCAATCAGAACAATCTTGCTTCCAATCTGGGACACATAAGCCAGTGCTTCTTTAGTAAAATTTGATGCTCTGTGGCACGACGAGCCGGTTAACCTCTTCTCTCATTTGGGAGGCTGCTCGATGGCTTCCTCATCGGACAACGTGACACAGTTACTCCAGAATTGGAGTGACGGCGACGAGGAGGCGCTCGACCGGCTGATCCCCATCGTCTATGAAGAGCTGCGCCGCCAGGCTGCCCGCTACCTGCGCCGTGAGCGACACGATCACACCCTGCAGACCACCGCCCTGATCCATGAGGCGTATCTCCGGCTGATCGATCAACAGCACGTGCGGTGGCAGAACCGCGCCCATTTCTACGGCATCGCCGCGCAGTTGATGCGGCGGATTCTGGTCGATCATGCGCGCAAAGGTCAGGCCAGGAAGCGGGGCGGCTCCGCGGTCAAGCTGCCGCTTGATGAGGCGGTGGTTAGGTCAAAAGGGCGAGACCTGAATCTGGTGGCGCTCGACGAGGCGCTGGCGAGGTTGGCAGCGATAGACGAGCGGAAGGGCCGGATCGTGGAACTGAAATACTTCAGCGGGCTGAGCACGGAGGAGGTGGCGGAAGTGCTGGGGGTGTCGCCGGCGACGGTGAGACATGACTGGAGTCTGGCGAAGGCATGGCTGCGGCGAGAACTCAGCGAGAGATGAGAGAAGTGACGCCAGAGAGGTGGCAGCGAGTCAACGAGTTGTTCAAGGCGGCGCTGGAGCGCGCGCCCGCGGAGCGCACGGCCTTCTTCAGTCAAGCCTGTGGTGGCGACGAGGCGCTGCTGAGAGAGGTCGAGTCACTGATTGACTCTTACGAGCAGGAGGAGAGCTTCATGGAGCAGCCGGCGGTGGCGGTTGCCGCACACTCACTGCTCAGAGATCAGAGCGAGTCATTGGTAGGGGGTATGATCGGCCACTACAGGATTGTGTCACTGCTCGGCGAGGGCGGGATGGGTGAGGTGTATCTGGCTGAGGACACCAGACTAGGCCGGCGAGTGGCGCTGAAGCTACTGCCCTCTTACCTGAGCCGAGATGAGGGTCGGTTGCAGCGGTTCGAGCGGGAGGCGCGAGCCGCTTCGTCCCTCAATCACCCGAACGTCTGCGTGATTCACGAGGTGGGAGAGACGGAAGACGCTCGTCACTACATCGTGATGGAGTACGTCGAGGGCGTGACGCTGCGCCGGCAGATGCAGGGCGGGCGGATGAAGCTCGCAGAGGCGCTCGACGTGGCGATCCAGATGGCCTCTGGTTTAGCGGCGGCGCATGAGGCTGGGGTAGTGCACCGCGACATCAAGCCGGAGAACGTGATGCTCCGGCAGGATGGCTATGTCAAAGTATTGGATTTTGGCCTGGCGAAGCTGGCGGAGCGGCCACCAACCACAGGTTCAGAAGCAGCCACCAGAGTGCTGGTCAGGACCCATCCGGGTCTGGTGATGGGGACGGTCAGTTACATGTCACCAGAGCAGGCACGGGGACTGGCTGTAGACACGCGGACAGATATCTGGAGCCTCAGCGTCATGCTTTACGAGATGATAACAGGCCACGTACCGTTTAAGGGCGAGACAGCCAGTGATGTGATCTCTTTGATCTTGCAAAAGAAGCCGCCGTTGCTCGCGCATTACGCACCGCAGACTCCACCCGAATTAGAGCATATCATCGCAAAAGCGCTGCACAAGGATCGGGAAGAGCGTTACCAAACCATTAAGGATCTACTGCTTGATCTGAAGAGCCTCAGGCAGCGACTCGAATTCAAGGCTGAGATGGAGCGCTCCGTCACGCCGGATGTTGCTCGCAGAGCATCGGCGAAAAGCCATCTGCCGGCAGAAGCTGAAACGGTCAAGAGAAGAGGGCGGGCCGCTTCAGGCTCAAGCCGCACGAGGACGGGGAAGCGACGCGACGGCAGGGCCATTGAGTCGCTGGCCGTCCTGCCGCTCATCAATGTGAGCGCCGATCCGAATCTGGAATATCTCTCGGACGGTATCACCGAGAGCATTATCAATAGCCTGTCACAGTTGCCTAAACTGCGGGTGATGGCGCGCAGCACGATGTTTCGCTACAAAGGCAGAGAAGTTAGCCCGCAAGAGGTCGGGCATGAGTTGGGCGTGCGAGCCGTGTTAATGGGCAGAGTTCTTCAGTTGGGCGACCGCCTGATTATTGGGGCAGAGCTCGTTGATGCAACGGATGAGTCACAGCTCTGGGGTGAGCACTACAACCAGACGCTCTCAGATATCTTTGCCATCCAGGAAGAGATCGCCAGGAAAATATCAGAAAACCTGCGCCTCAAATTAGCGGGCCGGGAGCGACAGCTATTAACTAAGCGGAGCACCGAAAACCCTGAAGCGTATCGGGCTTACCTGAAGGGGCGATATTATATCTGGAAATTCCCCGCTCCAGACTACGAAAAGAGCCGCGACTATTTTCAGCAGGCGATTGACCTCGACCCGACCTATGCGCGCGGATATCAAGGGCTGGCTTATTACTACGGTTATGCGACGTCTCTGGGGCTCTTTTCGCCGAGCGAGAACTGGCCAAAGGCGGAAGCGGCGGTCACTAAAGCGTTAGAGTTGGACGACACGCTGGCCGACGCTTACAACCCGCTGGCAGGTGTCCAACTTTATTACTACCGGGACTGGCCGGCTGCCGAACGCTCCTTTCGTCGTGGTCTTGAGCTAAATCCGAACTCTGTGGATGTCCACAATCACTATGCCAACTGCTTGTATTTATTCGGGCGCAACGAGGAGTCGCTGGCGGAAATACAGCGCGCTGTCGAACTTGACCCTCTTTCGCTCATCTTCAATTTCAACCTGGGGAAAATCCTCTTCTTCATCCGTCAGTACGACCGCGCGATAGACCAATTTCACAAGACGCTCGAGCTCGACCAGAATTACGCGCTAGCGCATGAATGGCTCGGGTACGCCTACGAGCAAAAAGGCATACACAAGGAAGCCATCGCCGAATGGAGCAAAGCCCTGGCCTTGACCGGAGCGGGCGCACAGGCGTCAAGCCTCGAAGGCGCCTATGCCGCGTCCGGCTTTGAGGCTGCCGTCCGCGCTCTGGCACAGCAGCGGCTCGAAAATTTGAATGAAAGAGTGAAGCGCGGCGGATACGTGCCGGCGATTGAATTGGTGACGGCCTACGCACGTTTAGATGATAATGAGAAAGCATTGACATGGCTCGCCAAAGCGGTCGAGGAACGCAACCGATACGCATTTGAAATCAAGGTCAATCCAATCTACGACAAGCTCCGCGACGAGCCACGCTTTCAAGATTTGGTCCAGCGCGTCGGATAGCCGCAGCGAGCGTTGTGGGCTTCAAGGGCCATATGTCCTTCTAGCTGCTTTGTAAGAAAGACGGCTACGGTGCGAGATTGCAGGAGAGGTAACGCAGCGTGAGAGCAGAGCGCTGGCAGCAGATCAACGAGGTGTTCAAAGCGGCCGATGGCTTTTTACCGGCCGAGTATTAAACTCCTTTGTCATCTGTCATTCGTTCTGGGCGCGGGCGTACTACAGCTCACAGAGGGCCAAGGGGAAGTCGCACCAGGCAGCGGTGAGAGCATTAGCCTTCAAGTGGATCCGCATCATCTACCGGTGCTGGCAGACGAGGGTGCCCTACAGTGAGGTGAAGTATCTGGAGAGCCTGAGAAAGAAAGGATCACCGCTGTTGAGCTATGCGGCGCAGCATGCGGAGTGACATCAAAAAAAGTCTTGACTCGAAGACCTCAGACGTGTGTTAGATTCCGCCATCCCCTCCAAGCCACTCCAAGTATTCCAGTCACCTCGCTCTACCAGCCTTTTGTTCCCTTACCATGCACAAGCCACAACTCAGTTCAAGCTCGTCAGTGGCGGATTCGGCCGAGCACCCGGCGAAACTTGCTCCGCTTCGGAGAATGCCACTTCGACAGGTGTGTGACGGCCGAAGATCTCCACTTGCGCGGTGAGGATCTCTTTCACCGTATCCACCTGTTCCACAGTAGTGATGAAACTCGCGAACGGGCCAGACTTGATGCGGATCGTATCGCCGGGCTTGAACACTGGCATCATGAAGGCGCCTCCGCTCAATGCATCCTCAGAGTTAACGATTAGCTCATCGTAAGAAGGAAATCGGGATAGAAACTGGGCGCGCAGCACCAACGGGAAGAGAGTTTCCATCAGC
>CAYLJO010000361.1:0-4344 GCA_964383905.1 uncultured Blastocatellaceae bacterium | reverse complement strand
AATGGATAAAGTCGAGCTTAGATGATATACAAAAAATAAGCAGTCATTTGACGGCTCCGTATTTTAGGGAGAACACTTTTGAAGGCTTCCAAAAAGCAGTTTGACAAATCAATCGCTCCTGATCCATTAGCTTCGCCGGGCTTACCCGAGCGCCAGTCAGCCTATTTATCTGATTCTCGAACCATATTTCTTTTAGCCGCCTTAATATTTCTTGTCTACAGTAATTCTCTGAGTGTCGCGTTTGTATTTGATGATTTGAAGCAGATTGTCGGTAATCCACGTCTCGCCTCGTGGGGCAATCTGATCACCGCTTTCTCCAGTGACGTCTGGCGCTTTCAAAGAGACCTTATTACCAAAGATATCCCACTGCCTTATTATCGCCCATTATTTACCCTCTATTTAACACTGGGTTATCACTGGTTTGGTCTTTGGGAGCCCGGCTGGCATCTGATGAATCTGGCCGCCCATATCCTTGCCACGGTTTTTACCTATTATTTACTTTTAAGACTATCGAAAGATTGGAGAGTGGCGGCGATCGGCTCGGCGCTTTTTGCCGTCCACCCGGCGCATGCCGAATCCGTGTCCTGGATCAGTGGGATTCCGGATGCCTTAGCTTCAACCTTTTATATTCCGGCGCTGATATGGTACCTGAGATACAGGTCCGGCGAGGGAAAAAAGTGGCTGATACTCTCAGGACTTTTTTATGGATTGTCACTTCTTTGTAAAGAGACGCCTCTCGCTTTGCCGGTTATCATTGCCATCTGGGAAATCCTTCGGGCAAAGGGGATGAATTTTTTAAGTAAATTAAGAGATGCTTTTTTAGCGAGCCTACCCTATCTCGGTATCACAGCTTTTTATCTCGTAATTCGCCTTGCCGTCCTCGGAAAATTAACATGGAAGCAGCCAATGATGGCGCAGGTTTCGGATTTAACAATATGGATGACTGTCCCTTATGTGCTGATAACCTGTTTGCAGCATTTGATTGCTCCTTTCCGGTTGAGTTTGATTTACGGCACGCCATTTATTCGGGCAGGAGATGATCCAAGATTTATCCTTCCTGTCCTTATTTTACTGGGCGCTATTTTGGTTGTATGGGTATTGAGGCGTCAAATTAATGACCAGACCTGGATGGCGCTGGCGCTTCTTTTAGCCCCGCTGATCCCCGTCTTAAACCTTCGGGTTTTTCATTACGAGTACATTGTTCAGGATAGATATTTGTACCTTCCATCCATCGGCTCTTTTATTTATTGTCTATCCTGATCGTATCCATAACCAGGAAGACCCCCGGGCGATGCTCGCTGTATCTATCGGCATACTTTTTGTTTATGGCGCTAGTCTTATCTTTCAAAATAGAATATGGCATGACGCTATTAATCTGTGGCGAAGAGCGTCTTATTATTCACCATTGCAAGCTGATAAGGGTATGAATAAGTCCCAACATAGTCATGGTCGGGTGGCCGTCTCTCCGATAAACAGGCTCAGGGGGGAGATTCGGGTGCCGGGCGATAAGTCTATCTCGCACCGCGTGGCGATGCTCGCCGCGATTGCTTCTGGGCGCTCAACTCTGCAAAACTTCTCTACGGCGGCGGACTGCCAGGCGACAATCGACTGCCTGCGTGCGCTAGGCGCTCAAATGTCCAAAACCGACTCGACTCTTATCGTCGAAGGGGTTGGCGACGTGGGGCTGAAGGAGCCGGCCGGTGTGCTTGACGCGGTAAACTCCGGGACGACCATCCGCCTGCTCGCGGGCATCCTCGCCGGACAGCCCTTCCAGAGCACGATCACCGGCGACGAAAGCCTTCGCTCACGTCCGATGCTGCGCGTAGCCGAGCCGCTCCGTTTAATGGGCGCTGTCGTTGAGACCGGGCCGAAGGGCAACGCGCCGCTGCGCATTCACGGGCGCCGCCCCTTACGCGCGATTCATTATTCACCCCCGGTGGCAAGCGCCCAAATCAAGTCCGCCGTGTTGCTGGCCGGGCTGGCGGGTGACGGGCGCACCACGGTCGAGGAGCATGTGCCGACGCGTGACCATTCGGAGCGCTTACTGAAGGAGTTTGGCGCCTCCATCGAGCGGACCGGTAATCTCATCTCGATCGCTGGAGGTTCGCGGCTCATCGCCCGTGATCTAATGGTGCCGAGTGATCTGTCGTCGGCAGCTTTTTTCATTGCCGCCGCCGTGATGCTGCCCGGCTCCGATCTAACGATTCATCATGTCGGTTTGAATCCGACACGCACCGCCTTCCTCAAAGTGCTCTCCGAGATGGGTGCGGATATAAACATTGTGGACCATGGGCCCGAAGGTGGTGAGCCTTTCGGCACGCTGCGCGTCAGAGGGAGGGCGCGAAACGAAGCGTGTGCGCTCACAGTCTCGGGCGATCACATCCCGAATGTGATCGATGAGCTTCCGTTACTGGCCTTTTTAGCCGCGGCGACAAATTGTGAGCTGGAAGTGCGTGACGCCGCCGAGTTGCGCGTCAAAGAGTCAGACCGCATTGCCGCGACGGCCGAAAACCTGCGCCGCATGGGCGCGAATGTTGAGGAGCGCCCGGATGGCTGGCGCGTTCACGGCGGGCAAAAATTAAGTGGGGCGAATCTGGATTCTTTCGGCGATCATCGAATCGCCATGGCTTGCGCGGTGGCGGGCTTGTCCGCCCGAGCTGATTCGACCATCGAGGGCGCGAAGGACGCAGTGGCGGTCTCGCTGCCAGAGTTCTGGGCCATCCTCGAGAGTGTCACGGAGTAGGGTTAAGAGATCGATTGCGAAATTGATATGGGCATGCTTGACAGCCCCGCCGGGGCTCTGGTGCGGAAGACTTGATGCCAATTGGGAACCACGATACCCGACGTCTTACTCCGGCTCAAGGTTCAGGTTCATTCACTTACCGGGGAGCGCGGAAGTAAGACCTACGCGGCTTACCCGTTATCCTGGGCTTGCGCCCTTGCCGGAGATAAAGAACCGGTATTGCCTCTTCCATAAGTCCGTCGCCCGAGAAAGCTGTTACCATCCTCCGGCGAGATCATGCCTTTCCGTATTAGATCCTGAACGGAAGCCTCAAAAGTGAGCATGCCGAAATTACGCCCGGTCTGCATGGTAGAAGAGACCTGATGAGTTTTACCTTCACGGATCAGGTTGGCGACGGCCGAGATGTTGACGAGTACCTCCACCGCCGGGACGCGACCCTGACCCTCAGCGCGAGGGAGCAGGGATTGCGAGACAACGCCCCTTAAGCTTTCGGATAACATGACGCGTATCTGCGCCTGCTGACCTTCGGGGAACACGTCTATGATACGGTCCACGGTCTTGATGGCGCTGTTCGTGTGAAGTGTCGCGAATACGAGGTGACCTGTTTCCGCCGCCGTTATCGCCAGCGAGATGGTCTCAAGGTCGCGCATCTCTCCCACCAGAATAATATCGGGGTCTTCACGCAGTGCGGCCCTGAGCGCGTTGCTAAATGATTTGGTATGACTTGATACCTCTCTCTGATTAATCAGGGACTGTTGATTAGTGTGCACAAACTCGATGGGGTCTTCGATGGTGATAATATGCGCGCGCTCGTGCATGTTAATCGTATGAATGAGCGAGGCGAGCGTGGTGCTTTTGCCGGAACCGGTCGGGCCCGTGACCAGGATGAGTCCGGCCGAAACATTTATCAGATTAGCGAGCTGGTCCGGCAGGCCCAGCTCTTCAATCGTCTGAATCTCTTCCGGAATAAGGCGAAAGACTGCGCCGATACCTTTTCGCTGCATGAAAACGTTGACGCGAAACCGGCCGACCCCTTCTATGGGGTAGCTCGCGTCCAGCTCCCAGTTCTCGGTAAAGAGCTGTTTCTGTCTGTCCGTCAGAATCTCGAAGATCAGGGCCTGGCACACTTCGGCGGACACGCTGCGGTAGTTGAGCTTGACCATCTCGCCATTAATCCGCAAATAAGGAGCGGAGCCGCTAGCGAGATGCAGGTCTGAAGCGCCTTGCTGCTTCATCGATTTGAGAAGTTCGTTTAATTTGGCCATGGTGTAGGGTAAGTCCGACGGCTCCTTCTAATTCTGTCTCGTTTCAACTTGCGTGGGGTCTACCGCCGCGCCGAGCAATTGCGCCGCCCGCTCTAATAGATCGGTAACCGCGTACGGTTTTTTGAAGACCGCATCAATGCGGCCTTCCTCATAATCTTCCGGCCTGATCATGTCTGACCACCCGGTGGCGAGTATGAAGAGGGTTTTCGGAAGACGCTCCTTGACACGACGTGAGATTTGCAGACCGCTGACCCCGGGTAACCCCAAATCGCATACCACGAGGTCTAATTCCGTCTCGTCCAGTCGTGCGATAGCTTCCGTGCCCGTCGCGGCTTC
>CAYLJO010000360.1:0-4351 GCA_964383905.1 uncultured Blastocatellaceae bacterium | reverse complement strand
GAGCCTGCGCCCTGGCCCAGCCCCCGTGGAGCAAAACCACGATGAACAGCAACTGGGCGTGACGCCTGAGATTCGCGGAGCCTCGCGAATTTTCCGACCGCGTGGTACCATCTTCCCGGCCCCGAATCGAAGAACCGCTCATGCGGCACGCCTTCACCTTTATCACGTTCATGCAACCCTTCTTTGTGAGCCGAACCCGTCAAGACTCGCTGCCGCCCAAATATTCTCCTCCATCTCATATCAAGAAAAGCGACGGAGATCGAGTCCTAATGGCCGCAGGGGGAATCTTCTATCGGGCGGCGCACTATAACATCGACTGGACCGGACGCGAAGCAGGTTAAATTCCGTTGATCATGATCTCTCGCGCCGGTCAGTCTGGCGTCAGGCTTCTATGTTAAAGTATTGGAGAAGGCCATGAAAGAAATGAACGTACTACTCCGATCGTTTCCTATCTTGCTTGTGCTGCTTGCTCTCCCTTCTCCCCTTGCCGTAGCACAGCAGCCCCCGGTGAAAAAGTCGGATTGCCGCCCTCGCTTCCGGATTGCGCGTGGAGACCTGCTTCACATCAAGATCCTTAATCACCCGGAAATACCACCCCTTGAGCTGCGGGTAGATAATCGCGGCATGATCCGGATGCCTGACATCGGTCTGATCCAGGCAGAGGATCAGACGCCAGGTGAACTAGCCCGTGAGATTATGATGCGGGGCCAAGCGCATCTCAGTTACCCGCGGGTGGATCTATTTATCAAACGGTACATGGGCTGCCCGGTGGACCAACCGCGACCGCGTGATCGGCCCATCATGATCGGGCCGATCCTGCCATACTTATCTGCGCGAGGGGGAGTGCGCGGAGGCGCCACCCAGTCAGTTAGATAAGCCTGGAGGAAGCCTAACTATGACTGGACCGGACGCCGATCAAATTGAGCCCTCAGGGGGAAATAGGTAGGGTGCATCAAGAATAGCGCTGCCGCCTATTCCTGATCATCGCGTTAGGCGAGACGGTGCTGACCACGGGCACGGCCGTCGCCTCAGCCTCTGTGACGCCGATAACCCTGGTAACCCGCCTCCCAACTGGAGGAGTCCGAAGGACTACCAGCACTTAAAGTAGTGAAGTGATGGGTACCACAAGATTTTGTCCAATTTGTCCTTTGGCAATGTCACCTAATCGTTGACCGCTTGCTTCCATCTTGGCGCAACGGCCGGCTGTACTCGATGCAGCAAGTCTTGTTTTGCCGACGCCAAACTGCGAAGCAGGTAAAGTGTGAGCAACACGGCTGATATACTCGCGCACGCCAGCGTTGTAGAACTCTTGTAAATCCTCAATGACTGCCCAAGTTGTTGTCGTGTCATTGCGCTTCTGTTTCTGCCAGACGATCACTGAGGGGTAAGCCGTCGCCTTGAAAACGGGCAAGTCACCAAAGTCAACGATGAGATAAACGGCTTGGGCATCGAGCAACTGTTGCCGCAAATTCTCGCCGTATCCGGCGCGTAGCCACTTGTTCGGAGAGATGAACGCGCCGACGCCACCGTCTTTGAGCAGTTGTTGCGTGTGGCCGTAAAAGTAAATGTAAAGGTCTGCGCGGTCAGAATGAACCGCCGCGAAGTTACGCCGGAGAATCGGCTTAATGCAACGACTTTCAGGATTAGCACTTGGAGAGGCCTTTTACCAAGAAGGGGCGAGACCTATCCTTGAGTCAAACTTTCCCAGTCTAAAATATTCAGCCGCCCTCATTGGCTGGAGCTCAGAAGTGCTGGGGTACGACGATATCACCTCAACTGACCACAACTGGGGACCTCGGTTCCAACTTTTTCTTTCCCAACCAGACTACGAACGCCACAGCATCGCTATTACAAAGACACTTAGTGATCAGCTTCCGCTGGGGTTCCGCGGACACCCTACTAACTTCGGTATTTCGGTACTCGGGGATCAGCGCGCTATGGAAAGAACCGAAGCCGGCCCAGTAAAACATAAGGTTGACGTTGACACCTTGGAAGATTTTTTTGCTCGCTACCTTGGACTCGATATTAATTCTGAACCAACTACAGCAGACTGGCTGACCTTTCAAGAGCATAAACTTTTGTCAGTCACGAGCGGTAAAGTTTTCCATGATGGATTAGAACGTCTAATGCCACTACGTCAAAAACTCAGATATTACCCTGAAGATGTCTGGCTCTATATTCTTGCTGCCCAGTGGGCTAAGATAGCGGAAGAAGAAGCCTTCGTAGGGCGCGCCGGGGAAGTCGGAGACGAACTGGGTTCAAAAATTATCGCAACCAGGCAAGTAAAAGCATTGATGCACCTATGCTTTATGATGGAACAACGGTATGCACCGTACAGCAAATGGTTCGGCACGGCGTTCGCCCACCTACAGTCCGGGCCGATGCTTGCACCGATGCTTGACTCCGTTTTATCGGCTTCCAATTGTAAAGAGCGGGAACAGCACCTGGCACGGGCTTACGAAGCAGTGGCAAAGTTGCATAATGAGCTGCGGATAACCGAAGCCTTAGAAGAACAAGCTACGCTTCACGGCCGCCCTTATCTTATTATTCATGCGGAGCGTTTCGCTGAGAAAATCAGAGAGTGCATTAAAGATGAAGGATTGAAGAGGTTGACTATCCCTGAAGGATCGGTGAACCAACTGATCGACTCTCCTCAGCAACTCTCTCACCCCCAACTAGGACGTAAACTTAAAAATCTTTATCAATAGGGTCACAAACAGCGTGAAGGAAACTGTGCTTGACGCACGGCGCTCGGGTTTTGAAGTGAAGGCGTTGGCCGATTCCATGCGCGCGGTGAATCTCAATCCAGACGACGGCGCCCAGGCGATCGACGAAATGAAAAACGCAGGAGCTGAAATCGTCGGTAACGCCAGGAAAGGAGCCGGCGGGGAGAGTAGGTAGCTGCTCGTCTTAATCGCCCACGGCTCACCGCGCTCAACGGCATCTGTGCTTGCAGTCCTGCTTGGCTTCTTTCGCGCGGCGTTCGCAGATATGCCGCTCCGTCTTGAACGGTATCAGCCTGCACGCATCCCGCTTCACTTTAAAGATGTCGGCACAATGGTCCGTACATCGGTTACCCGCCTCGGACGTGGTGCCGGCGCCCAAAAACATCACCGCGGAAACAACAAACAAGAGACCTAGCCCTTTGATGATCCTGACGACTTTCATTTTCTTCTCTCTCCTTCACACTTGATTTATCCACAACTGTTTTCAGTTGCAAATTAGCTAAAGCAGTAAGAGTTTTGGATGGGGATGCCCTAAGAATACTACTGATCTGGCACCGTGAGAAGCGCCGGGAATTCGTCTGAATTTTGGACCAAACGCGGCGCGGGGTTATGATTCTTCATCAATGGGCACCCTCAATTTCGATCGCTACCATGCCGCGATGGGAGACGCATCATACAAAGACGTGACGCGCGTGCACGGCAAACCGCTCAGCGAAATCTCCGCCACCTTTTATTGCACGCAGCGAAAGCTTCCATTTGCTCTAGTGCTGGGTCATGAGCGCCCGGCGGGCTGATCTTCTGACGGCAGGCTCTTGATGCGCTCGATCAGCTCAGGGAGGGAGAGCTTCAATTAATACGCTCGCTTTCACCGCCGGGTAGTTCCTCAGGTGTGATGTTCAGGAGGCCCGCCAGTACCGCGGCCGGGTCGTCGATCTTGACCTCCCGCTTGTTGGTGAACATGCCGCCCCGGTCCTGCGCGGCCATCTTCAGCAGATCGGCGGCGAAGGTGAAGTTCCCCGCCTCCTCCGCCTTCTCAGACATCCGCTGGAGTCTTGTGAGGCGGTAAGAGAGCTTTGCAACGGGGAGTGAGGCCACCTGCGCGTCATACCGGCGCCGGGTCTCAAAGAAGAGCTTGCACTTGATGATCAACTGGATGAGGGAAGTTTGTCAGAATGAACGCCGGAGGCGCTCATGACTTTCTGCCGGATTGACGCGCTCGGCGCCTTCCTGGCTTGCCGCGTACGCTCCCTGACCCTGGTTTAAAAAGACCGCGAGCGATTTGCGCCTATCCCGAAGTGTGGCGTGCGTCGCAATCTGGAGACAAGTTAATTTGGATCGTACCTAGGGTTCGTAACTTCAGCAATTTTCATCTATGGCTGCGCCCGGCTGAACGTGAACGGCGTCAGCGGAGCTGTCGGGCCTGCTCTGCTGATGTGGCTCGACGTAGTCGTCCCCATTCTGGCGACGGATGCGCTATTCATGAAATTGCATCCTCAAGTAATCTTCTCGCATTGTCTCGGCTGGCTGGCAAGGCTCACTGTGGCGGCGGCATGATTCAGGTTATTGCGCCAGTGAAGTGCGGTCTTTCAGTATCCTTCGGTTGTTAGGAGCTTCATCCAGCACAA
>CAYLJO010000359.1:0-4390 GCA_964383905.1 uncultured Blastocatellaceae bacterium | reverse complement strand
CGGGCCATTGTCGAACTTAACTCTTTACTCTACAGCTTTTTGAACAGCCTCTAATCAGTTCTCCAGTCGAGCGCGGGCGCGCTTGAGGAAGGTCCGAATCATCTCCGCGACGCGCTTCTGCATCTCGGCGCTGATGCGCCTTTCGCCGACAAGACCCGCGAGCGTGTGTAGTTCTTTCGCGTGCTGCCGCCTTATCTCGACGTACTGCGCGATGCGCACGAGCGTTCGCGCACCGCGCTCTTCAAAAGCCGCCGTATAGCGCAGGTAGTTCTTCCTTTCGCTTGAAGCGGGTGACCACTCGATGCGCTCCGGGCGGTCGTCGGTCTGCTCGACCGCAAAGGCGGCGCGCATCAAACCGAGCATTGGCACATCGGCGCGCACGATCCAGCGCATGACGCCTTCCGCTTCGTTGGTGATGCTCTCGATTCCGGGCATTAATTCGACGAAGTTACGCAGCTCGCCGAAAAACTCGCGGGCCCGCTCCAAGCTCGTCTTGACTTCCAATTGCTCGCTGTACTCGGCCTTGATCTGAAACATTCAACACCTCGGAGAAAAGATGAGTGATGAAGGAAGAACAGTTGCCCGGCTAATCAATCTGGGGAAAAGCCACATTCCGTTATACCAGGAGTTCCGAAAAGTTGGGCCCCGGTGAAGGGTGCGACGTGGCGCAAAGCACGCGGGCGAAGGAATCGTCTTGATCATCTGTGAAGATGCGTTTCTGCTTTCCCGGAGAGAGTCTGGCAAAACGTGCGGGATATTACCGCGCTTTCGCCCCGATCCTCAAACCGAGAAGGACAAGGTTCGCCCTCCCGCCCCTTGATCTATGTCGAGCACGTGATATAGTTCTGCCTGCAATACTAATGGTGTGCTGGCTTACCGAGAAATCTTTGTTATGGACGTTCAATTCAGTAACAGGTGCCCGCGCTGCGGTGAGATTCGCTTGCGCGCCTGGAAGGAGCTCGACGAAGAGGAGCGGGAGGTTGTGCGGTGTCTGCCCCTCTCGGCTCAATACGCGCAGCCCGAGCGCATAGCAACACATAGGTGGTGTACGCGCTGCTGGTATGAAAAGACGGGGGACATCCCGCACAACGCGTGAAACAAAATGATGACTGCTGAATAAAAGCAACAAAGGTCTCCTTTTCATTCATCGTTGCAGCGGGCCGCGTTCATCGTTTGCTTTTGTGATCCGATCATATGCCGCGCGAATGCGCTTCATGTCGGTGATGAGGGTATCTATCAATACAGCCTCAGAACTGTAATTCATCTGCCGCGCAATGTAGTCGAGGGCCGGATGGCCCGCCGCCGGCAGGCGCGTGGAGCGTCCGATGATGAGGCGCAAATAGTGATCTAATGTGCGTAAGTGCGCGTAACCCGCGTTCATCAGGTTGTAATCCTGAACGGCGAGCGAGCCCGCCAGGCGCAACCGCTCGAGCGTAGCATGCGTCGAACGGTCTCCGCCTTCATCCGGTACACCATCGCGCAGTTGCAGGTAACGCGTGGCGAAATACACATCGAGCATCCCGCCCGCTCCGAATTTAATGTCAACGGCACCGCCACGTCGCTTTATTTTTTCACACTCAAGTCGCTCGCGCACACGGCGCGTCTCGGCGCGCAATTCTTCGTCGCTTGCGCGCCGCGCTTTTTCATGAATGATGTGGCGCGCATCCCTTTCGACCCTCGTCCCCAGTTCGAGGTCGCCCGCCGCGGCTCTTAGTTTGACGTAAGCCAGCCATTCCCATACGGCCGCGCGCGTGTATAGATAATCCGTGAAGGCGCGCGCGCCCGAGCATGTCGGTCCACGGCTTCCGTCCGGGCGTAAACGCAAATCAACACGGTAAAGATAACCGTCGCGCGTCATGCTTGAGATCGCGGCAACGAGGAGCTCGGCAAAACGCCCGTAATATTCGGCGTGCGTGAGCTGTGCGACCGGAGAGGGGGCGGTTTCATCATAGATAAGTACCAGATCTAGGTCCGAGCCGTAATCCATCCCCCCGCCGCCAAGACGACCCAGGCCGAGCACCGCAAGGCGCGGCTCCGCATCCGGCTCGCCGTAACGGCGCATCAGCTCGCGTCGCACGATCAGGCATCCTGCGTCGATGCTCGCGGCAGCAAGCGAGGTCTGGCGGCGATTTGCTTCGCGCATCCCCGTCGCCCCCAACACGTCGAACGCCCCGATTTCAACCAACAGCTTTGCCCAGGCGCGGCGCAGGGCGGACAACTCCGCCCCGAAGCCCGCTTCGCCTTCAACCGCCGCGCAGAGAAGCGCTTGATAGTTATGCGCCACGTCTTTTTGGTCCGGCGACGGCACGGCCGAGATCAGCGTTGGGCTGCCGGCGAGCATTTCACCTAAAAATTCCGACGCCCCGCACAGGCGAACCAGTGAGCCGAGTTTTTGTTCCGTCAGGGTAACCTTTTCGCTCGACTTATCAAGCGATGACGCAATGCGTGCGGCAAGCGTTAAGGTGTGGCGTGGGTTAAACGACTCGTGCGCAGTATTGCGGAGCATCCGCTTGACCTTCTCGAAGGATGCGCCGTCCCCTTTGCTTTGAGCTTTTTCGAGGTATGACGCGAACACGAGCGCAGCGGAATCGGCGGCGGCCGTTTCGGCATCAACAGGCTGCTCTGTGCTCAGGCGTGAATATTGGGGCGCAAGCTTAGGGGGCGAAGGAGTTGAGGCGGATCTCTTTGCCCCCCCGCTTTCCACATTCTCAAAAACGCGATCGTATGCCGAGCGCACGTTAGTCGTATGCGCTTCAAGCGCGTTCTCGAAAGCGCCCAGCGCATCTTCGCCCGTGAAGTTCATGCGGCGCGCGACGAGCGCGCGCCGCATCCGGTCTTCGGGCACGGAGTGAAGTTGCAGGCCATGCTCCATCTGCAAACGGTGTTCGAGGGTCCGCAGGAACACATAAGCGTCGGAAAGCTGCGCGCGTTCTCGCTCTGTGATTAAGCGATGGTCGGCGAGGCGACCCAGGCTGATCAGCGTGTGCGGCGCGCGCAACCATTCGTCGCGCCCGCCAAAGGCGAGCTGCAGCGCTTGCGCAATGAACTCAATCTCGCGGATACCGCCGCGACCGAGTTTGACGTTGAAGCCGCCCGTATCCTGCGCGTGATAATGATCAATCTTCTGCTTGGCGAGCCGCACGTTGGCGAGTGCCTGCGCAATTGTCTCATCAGTGCGGTAAACGCGATGACGCACGCCCTCGGCAAAACGCGTATAGAGCGCGCCGGGGCCTGCCGCCGCGCGCGCTCTGATCAGGGCCTGAAGTTCCCAGGCTTGGGCCTTTTCTCGGTAGTAACGCACCGCCTCATTGAGTGAAGAGGCAAGCGCGCCGTCACGGCCGTACGGCCGCAGCCGAAGGTCTACACGATAGGCAGCGCCTTCGCCGACGGGCTGGCCCACGATGCGCGCCACGGCTTCGGCAAGTTTGACGAAGTACTCGCGATTTGTAACAGCCCCGCGTGTCCCCGTGCCCGCCGTCGTACCGTCATCCGAATAGAGGAAAAGAAGGTCTATATCGGAAGCGTAGTTGAGCTCACCGGAGCCGAGTTTGCCGAGGGCGACGATGCAGAAACTTGCGGGAGCCTGCCGCCCCTTCTCGTCCGTGCGTAGTGGCTGGCCGTAGCGGTTGTCTAAGTCCTGATGCGCGATGCTGAGCGCGTGTTCAAGCACGGCATCAGCCAAATTAGATAGCTCTTCTGTGATTTCGACGAGCGTGGAAGTGTGGCGTATGTCGCGCAGGTAAATGCGCAAGAGTTCGCGACGCCTGAACCGCGCGAGCAGGATCTGGGGGTCGAGCTGTGAGTTGGTCAGGCTGAAACGTGCGAGCGACTCCAGGAGTTCCTCGCGGGTTTTGACGCGCGCGTGTGCGCGTTCGCGCGCAAGCCAGTGGAGGTATTCAGGGTTTTGTGCAAGCGTCGTCGCCAGCAACGGGCTCCAGGCGGCTAAGGCGAGCGCATCCGAGAGCAACCCGCGGTCTTGCGCAAGCGTTCTGGCCGTACGCGGGTTCTCCGTCGAAATCCGCTCGATGAAGAGGCGCGCCCCTTCCGCATCTGGCAAGTCGCGTACGAGCGCTTGGAGTTGTTCGTCAAGCGTATACAAGATTGTCGTCGCGCGTAAGCTCAAAGCTGGCCAACTATGGGCACAGGATTTTAGAGCTTAGGCTTTGCACGCACTAATTTTAGCGTGTTCAGAACGACTAACCAAAGGTGGCGCGCCGGAGATCTCTTGGTCTGATCGGTCTGGTAGGGCCGGTGCCTCTTCAATGAAAGAGCCTGGAGTCTAGGAGCCTGTAAGTCAAATGGACTCCAGACTCGCTAGACTTATAGACCCCAGACTTTTAGATGTCGAAGTACATGCTGAACTCCAGCGGGTGCGGCCGCATCCGCAACG
>CAYLJO010000358.1:0-4401 GCA_964383905.1 uncultured Blastocatellaceae bacterium | reverse complement strand
AGTTGGCGATGACGCCGTCTTTCATCGGGCGGATCGCCACGATATTGCCGGGCGTCCTGCCGAGCATAACCTTGGCTTCACTGCCGACCGCTTCGACGGCATTGGTGATCTTATTGATGGCGACAATCGATGGTTCGGAAACGACGACACCGCGCCCCTTGGCGTAGACGAGTGTATTAGCAGTGCCGAGATCTATGGCGAGGTCTTTAGAGAAGAGACTGAAAACGGATTTGAAGGACATTTTATTTAATCCCTTAATTTGTCGGACAGGTGAGACGGGCAGAAGACGGGGGTAGTCGAACCCAGACAGCGCCCGAAATTTTCAGGCACCAATTGAATTTAAAGGTTTTAAACGATTTTTGTCAAGCGAAAAATATTCTAAACTAAAAATAATTTATACAAAAGGAGGAGAAGTAAACTCAGAGGCGGCTAAACACATGCCGCACGCTTCGTCTTCGCAGGTGGGGCATTCACCCCACCCTTGACCAAAGGGTGCTACGCCCCTTTGGAAACCCAGTTTGATAAGGACTGATTCATCCCCATCGCAAGCGGATGGGGCATTCTCAGATTCTTCGTAAAAATAAGAGATGGAAAGTGAGAGGTAAGAGGACGAAGGCACCAAAAATATAGCTCATGCCGTCTGTCGATCCACGATCCATTGTAAAACGCGCGTACACCTTTAAGTCGCTCGCCTGTTTATACTTAGGAGCACTCCCGGCGATTCAAAGGGCCGTTTTAGTGAAGGTTGAGAGCATGGTCGTGGCATTGGGCTGGCGAAGTATGAACAGGGTTCCGCTGCCAGATCGCTTGCTCCATGTCACCTCAGCTTCGATCAGGCTCGCGCGTGCGCGAATGTTGGCAAGGCCACGCCCGCGCTTTTTCTTTTTGTCCAGCGGCTCGAAGTCGCGCCCGTTGTCTTCGAGCCTCAGGACAAAATCGCCTTCCTCAGATATGCTCACCGTAAGCCGTACGTGAGTGGCGGCCGCGTGGCGACAGATGTTGTTGACCGCCTCCTGCGCGATCCGATAAATCTGCATTTGCACATTCGGCGCAAGCTGTAAACTTTCCTCAACCGCCTCATCACACAGAAATTCATACTCGAACTTACGCTCAGGCGGCGCGTGCGCAACGGCGTTGGCGAGTGACCATTCGAGCGCCGCGGCGAGGCCGACATTTTCCAGAACCGATGGACTTAAGTCTTCGCAGATGCGCCTGACTTCGTGCGAAATCGACTCGATCTCCGCGCGGAAAGTTGCCGGGACGAGAGCCGCTTGACCCTCAGAGCTTCCGTTGGTGGGCAGTTGATCGGTGAGCATCACTAGATGGCGCAGATCCGCCAGCGTCTGGTCATGCAGGTCACGTGCGATGCGGCGGCGCTCGGCTTCGGTCTCGTTCGCAAGCTGCATGCGCGCTTCCGCGAGCTGCCGGTTCGCGTTCATCAACTCCGCGCCCGTGCGCGCGAGCTTTCTGTTCTGCAGGTACCCCCACCAAAGAGCCAACAGCGCCATTGCCAGCAATACTGAGAGGGCGGCGGTCGTCCAGGGAAACGGCGCGCCGGCCACCCGGAACTCAAATGCGAGCGGGTTGGAAGGGATTAAATCTGCGGTGAACGCGCGGGCCACGACACGGTAGCTTCCAGGGCGCAGGCCCTCCATTAAAAACTGCGCGTCGTGCGAGAGCTTTTGCCTGATAACCTTGCCGCTACTGTCATAGAGCAGAAATGCGTATTGAAACTGTTCCGGAAAGGTGCGGCTGCTCGACGCGGCGACGTCGAGCGCGAGCGTGTTCTGCGGGTATTCAAGCTGTAGACCCGTGCGCAGCTCGTCCGGTTGATGTATGCGACGGCTGATGATGCGCGTCGGGGTGAGCGAAGCGGGAGTGCGCCCCGGTTCGTAGCGCGCAATGCCACGGCTCGTGCCGATCAACAGCGCTTCGTCGCCGGCGCCTCGGCGCCTCGGTAACAGGGCGAAAACTCTTTGGGACGGCAGCCCCTGCTCGGCATCGGTGCGGGCGATCAATGCGCCGAACTGTTCGTCGAGCAGCACCCTGAACAATCCGCCTCCGGCGGTCGCGCACCACGCCTGGCGCGATGACGGGCTGTCACCCGTTGCCACCACGCCCCGCGCATCGAAATTCGGCAGGATTTCCGTCAGCTCTCCGGAACGGTAGCCGTAAAGGCCATGATCGGTAGCAAGCCAGAGCGAGCCGTCGCCGTTCCGGTCAATGGCCCACACGGCGTTGCCGTTGAGTTTGGCCAATGACGGGTCGGTCGCCACCTGCCTGCCGTCGAAGAAAAAAAGGCCGGCAGCGGCGGTGCCGATCCACAGCCGCCCGCTTTCGTCCGCGTGCAGGCTGACAATTTCACCTGCGCGCGCGTCGGCCCCGGCGGTAGGCCAGATTAGCGTGCGTCTCCCGGAGTCGAGCCGCTCGACACCGCGCCCGTAAGTTGCGACGTATGTCGCTCCCTGAAACCGTGAGATCGCCCGCACACTATTGCCCGCGAGAGGCTGATCGTCTTCCGGTGCGGCGTCTTCGTTGTCTTCGGCCTTGACGTGCTTGAACCGTAGCGCACCAGCGGTACCGTGTGCCGGCCTTGTGCTTTCGTAGAGGCCGCTCGCCGACCCCACGAGCAATTGGCCTCCGTCTTCTTCGGCGATGGCGTAAACCGTTTTATGAGCGAGGTCCTGGACGGGTTGCCAACGAGACATTGCGTCGTCGTAAACGAACAGCCCTGAATTCGTGCCGGAGAAGAGCCGCCCGTCCACCGTTTCAAACAGCGTGCGGACAAAATTACTCTCAGGATTGTCGGAGATCGTTTCGACACGCAGGGCGTGCGGATCGTAGCGGCAGACGCCCTTATCCGTACCGAACCACACCACGTCTTCGCGGTCAACGAAGACGGAATAGATATGATCGGATCGCAGGCCGCCCGCCGTGCCTTCGAAGGTAAACCGTTCAAGCAGGCGCGAGTTGCTGTACCGAAACGCCCCCTGGCCGTCCGTACCGACCCAGAGATCATCACGCGCGCCCGCTCTGAGCACTGTTACTGTACCCGTATTAGCTCCGACCTTGGCTAATCGCAGTGGATCGCGCGCTTCGTAGAGCCCGCTGTCACCAGCTCCGGCTTTCGCGCCGAGCCATACAGACCCACGCGCATCTATCTCGACGGCCTCGACGAAATAGGGGCGCGCGTGGCCCTGTACTTCTCTCACCGTATTGCGTTCGATAGCGAGCAGGCCCCGACTGCGCGTGCCGACGTAAAGCACGTCGTCCTTAAGTGCGAGACTGGTAATCTGCAGCGGCCCCGGATGGTCTCTATCGGCGCTGAACAACTGCTGGCCGGGGAACGTTCCGACGGAGAGCGAGCCGCCGGACGTGGTCGTGCAATCGAAGATCATCCCCTGCTCGGTGGCTAAAATGGCGCGCCCGTGCTCCGGCGTGATGATCGCCGTGACGGCTTTCCCTTCCGTTTCTTTGACGGCGCGAAACTCCCCGCCAATCAATCGCGCCGCGCCAGCTTCCGTCCCCACCCAGAGCACACCGTCCGCATCAAACTTGAGCGCCAGCACACGCCCCGGCGGGAGGCCCGCGGCAGCAATCGTCTGCGTGCGACGCCCGTCGTATCTGGCAAGCCCGGCGTCGGTTCCAAACCACATCACGCCGTCGCCGTCCTGGGCTATCGCCCGAACACGATCCGAGGGCAATCCATGAAAGAGCGTCACCGCGCCCCACTGATGTAGTCTCGCCGTTTGCGCCGACGAATTATCACCGACCGGTTCCGCGGATAGAAGAGAGACGGGCGCCACGCCGAGTAGAATCAGGCAGCAGGCGAGGCAGTTTGCGAGACGCGGATTTGAGAGACGCGGGGACGCGGAGACGCGGAGACGCGGAGAATGGAAGCGTGAAGACAATGAGATAAGGGACGCGGATTTGAGAGACGCGGTGAGGCAGGGGCGCAGGGACGCGGTTATTTGTTCTTGGTCTCCGTGTCCCCGTGTCTCCGCGTCTCCGCGTCTCTCTAGCCTTGCGTCTCCGGTCAATGCTTGCCTCCGTGCCCCGCTTGCTCCTCGACGTAGCGCTTACGGTCGCGCTCAATCCAGGTGTCGAGCTCCTCGGCGGCCTTTTCAAGTTCGTCGTTATTGAGCAAGCCGCGCCGCAAGGCTTCGAAAAAAGCGCGCGTGCGAATGTTGTAGGCGAGCTTGTCGTAGGCCTCGTGAGGTGTACCCTCGGGCATCGAGACGAAAAGCTTTTCGTAGAGCGTTGCGAGCCGGCTCTCCACGCCGCGTAAAGAGAGGCTGCACTTGCGCGCGATCGCCCAGTTGGAAAGTCCGAGCGCAAGATAATAGAGGGCTTCGGCTTCGAACTCCGTCAGCAGCGGGCGCTTGAAAGAGTCTTTAAAGG
>CAYLJO010000357.1:1205-4478 GCA_964383905.1 uncultured Blastocatellaceae bacterium | reverse complement strand
CTTCTTAACGAGTCAAGATAAACGGGCCGGAGGGGCAACTGACGACCAGCTATAACAGTCAAATGATGCCATGCAGTAAATCAGGCTCACGCCGGAATTTACGTGAGAGGACCTAATGCAAATAATATTTCGACATCTGCCATACCGCTTAACCGCGTTGATCATCCCGGCAATCCTCTTCGGCGTTTGCCTGTCTTCCGCTCGCGCGCAATCGAACAACGCTCCGCTGACGAGCCAGGAACTGGTGCGTCTCGTTTACCAACTCCCGGCCCATCCGGAGAAGAGGGACGAGATCGTTGAAGAGATTCGCCGGCGAGGCATTGGCTTCACCCTCACCGATGGCTTACGCTCTCTCGTCGCCACCAAGAGCGGCAACGATGCCGTCTTGCGCCGGACGCTCGAAGAGGCTGCGCGCCGCAGGCTCAACCCGGCGGCGTCTGTTCTCCCATCCGAAGCCGAGGGCCTCGAGCTTCTCGCCAAGGCTAAAACGGCCACGATGGCCGCCGCGCAAGCCATGCCCGACTTCATCGTGCAGCAACGGATCGCCAGGTATGTTGCTTACGCCGGCACTAATAACTGGATACCTACTGACCGTCTGACTGTGGCGGTGAGCTACCGGGCGAATAAGGGGGAAGCGTACAAGCTGCTCGCCGTCAACGGGATGCCGGCGGGAACGGAAGCCAAAGAGGAGAGCAACAGCTATGAGCAGGCCGGCGGGACGAGCTCGACCGGCGAGTACGTCTCGATCCTGGCGGAACTCTTCTCCGACGAGAGTCGCGCGTCCTTCAAGATGGTGGATACGGACTTGCTTCGCGGTCGCCGCACACTGGTCTACGAATTCGAGGTTCAAAAGCCGTATTCTCGACAAACCATCAAGGCCAAGGGCGACGAGCGCGTGGTTATTACAGGCTACCGCGGAAGAATATGGATCGACCGCGAAACGTTCCGGGCACTGCGGCTGGAGGACATCTCGACCGACATCCCCGGTGACTTCCCCGTCACCGCCGCGAGCAGTCTGATAGATTATGATTGGGTGACGATCAACGAACGCCAATACCTGCTGCCGTCACGCGCCGAGATCATATTAACGGTCCGGCCGACGGGGCCGCCCGCCCGTGGGGGGCCGCAAAAATTCCAGACGCGCAACGTGATACTCTTCCGCGGCTACCAGAAGTTCGGCACAGAGGTGAAGATCATTGAGGAGGGTGACGAGAAAGATGTGCCGGAGAGTAAACCGTAAAATGCCGGCAGTCAGCAATCAAGCGGCTCGCCCGAAGCGAAAAGCAGGGTGTCGGGTCGCACCAAAATTATTTCGACTCATCCTGGTGGCTGCTTTTTTAGTCGGGGCGTTCGCCTCGACGGCCGTCGCCGAGCACCCGCCAGCCGAGGACTATCTCGTTTATGTCGTCTCCGAGTCGGCGGACAAGATCGCTCTCATACGCTTCGGGCCGAAGGGCGCTCGCGTTGACCACGACCTCACAACCGGAGACATGCCCACCGACATTGACGGCCCGCACGGGATCGTTATCTCCCCCGACAGGCAGTTTTATTATGTCTCGATCGCCCACGGGAGGCCCTTCGGCTCGGTCTGGAAGTATGACGTGAAGAGAGACGCGGTCGTCGGTCGCACCACGCTCGGGATGTTTCCGGCGACGATGGATGTTTCGCCCGACGGAAACTTCCTGTATGTCGTCAACTTCAATCTGCACGGCGACATGGTCCCGTCGTCAGTCTCGGTGGTGGCGACCGGGGAGATGATCGAGGTCGCGCGCATACCCACCTGCACGATGCCTCACGGCTCGCGGCTCAACCCGCAGGGCACCAAACAATATTCCGTCTGCATGATGGACGACATGCTTGTCGAGATCGACACGGGCACGCTCCGCGTCTCGCGCCACTTCCTGCTCACGAAGGGCAGGGAGATGGGCATGAACGGATCGCCGCGCGACAGTCATGCGGCGGCGATGAAAACGGGCCCTTCGGGAATGAAGGATATGGGCGGGCACGGGCTCGAGCCGCCGAAACCGGGGGATGGGTCCTGCTCGCCAACCTGGGCGCAGCCCTCAAGCGATGGGTCTTCCATTTACGTCGCCTGCAACAAGTCCAGCGAGATTGTCGAAATCAATGCCGGTATCTGGAAGTTGACACGTCGTATCCCGGCGCGGCTTGGTGTTTACAATCTGGCCATGACGAAAGACGGTCGTTTGATCGGCACTAATAAGCGCGACCAGTCGATCTCTATTTATGACCTGAAGGCGGGGCGCGAACTCGCGCGGATTCCGACTAAACGAAAGGTGCTCCACGGCGCCGTCGTCTCGCCGGATAACCGGTACGCTTTTATTTCGGTCGAGGGGATCGGCTCGGAGCCAGGGACGGTCGAGATCGTTGATCTTGAGGCGTTGAAAACAGTCGCCACCGTCGATGTCGGGCAGCAGGCGGCCGGCATCGATTTCTGGAAGACCGAGCCGGCCCGATAGAAGTTCGAGGGTAGCAGGCGGTAATGTGCGCTGCCACCTTCTGCTCAACGCTCTATTTTTCAGTTGCCGGGTGCCGTCGTCGAGCCTTTCTCTTTTGGCTCTCCGAGTTTCACAATCCACAGTCCGCTGTGAACGTCGTTGAAGTAGATTAAACCGTTGTGCGGCTGCGCCCCCCAGGTGAAGGGCACGTTGGGGCGATAGCCTTCCGGGTCTCCCATCCAGAGCCGCGCGATTTCGCGTCCCTGACGATAGAGGTCGCCCCGCAGCTCCCCCGACACATCGACAATCCGGCCGCCCCCGTTGTAGTAGCCCATATACATCTTGTCATCGTCAACCCACATGTTGTGCGCCCCAGCTTCCGGCACAGGATACTCGGCCACTTTGCGCGGGTGTTCGATGTCTGAGACATCCATCACGTGAACGATGCCGCGAACGGGAATGCGTCGCTTGGATTCAATGTCGAAAATGGGCGGAAAAACTTCATCGCCAATGAAGAGATAGTTTTTGTAACGGAAAACGGAGTGAGTGCCGGCGAGCCAGCCGTTGCCGTAAAGCTCATGATGGTTGAAATGAAACTGGCTGACGAACTGCGGCTTTTCCGGACTGCCGCCTTTGATCCCGTTCCCGACGTCGAGAATCACCAGCCCGTCTCTCCAGTAGGCCAGGTAGATCAACCCGTCTTTCACGTAGACGTCGTGCAGGTAGCGCCCTCCGACGCGCTCCTCACCTCCGGGCGTGCGGAAGGTGTTTGCCACCGGATTCTCAACCTGCCAGCGGGCCACTTCCTTCGGCGCTT
>CAYLJO010000357.1:0-1105 GCA_964383905.1 uncultured Blastocatellaceae bacterium | reverse complement strand
GCTTGAAAATCCTTGACGGGCGCGCGTCCGACTACTTCTATCTCACGCTCGGCATTGCGCTGAGCGATGACGATGGACGCGACTGCTTGATGCTCGCCGCCGGTTGCCGTGACGGCGTATGTGCCCGGCCGCTCGGCGACGAACCCGCCGTCCGGCTCGATGGTTGCCCCTTCGCCGCTCACCGCCCAGCGCACGGTGAAGCGATCAGCTTGATCTCCACCGCCCTGGGCCAGAGCCTTGAAATGAATCACGTCGCCCGTGCGCCCGGTTGCTGTTCTCGGCTCGATGGAGAGGCTGTGCAGTGTGCTCTTTACTACTGTGACGGTCACAGTGCCGCTTGCGCTCCCCGAATTCACGCGCAAAGTTGCCCTGCCGGGAGCAACTCCTGTGACGACGCCCGCCGCATCAACTATCGCAATCGATGGGTTGTCAGAGGTCCAAGTGATCGCGGCATCGCTGCGCGGATTACCGCCTGACGTCCGCGCTACGGCGTTGAGCTTAGCCGTCCCACCGGCCACGAGAGGCGTCTGGAGCGGATCAACATCGATGCGCGCCACAGGCTGCGGCTTAACCATGACTTTTACGAATCCGGGTTTGCCGCCCATGATCGCACCGACGCGCACTTCGCCCGGGGCGTAGAAGCTCACTGTACCCGATTCGTCCGCCGCCGCCAGATCAAACGGCGCGGCAAACCATGCGGTCACCTTCTCGTCGAGTTGGTTACCGGCTGCATCCTTGGCGACGGCCGTGAACTTCACCTTTTGTCCGACTTCAGCCTCAAGCGCTGCCGGAGTGATCTCGACAGTTTTGACAGCAGAAGCCGGTGGCGTAACGGGCGTCTGCTGGGCCATGGTGACGGAAGCCGTGGCAGTCAGCATCGCCGCCATCACTACCGGCGTGAACAAGATTCGGGCTCTGAGCATAGAAATTCCTCCAGGGGGCATCTGTTTTAAGGACAACGCGCGCCATATTATTCCGGGGTTCTGTCGCCTGCAAGTCGCCCGGCCCTGGTCGAACTCAGGATTCTGTCTTACCCTGACCGTGTAACCGCACGGGAAGCCAACGAGGCACAGCATCGCAATACCGTTGGTATGACTCCCCGAAT